>NZ_JBFPNH010000077.1:0-13793 GCF_040815545.1 Streptomyces sp. LMG1-1-1.1
CCTCGGGGCCAGGGCGGGCCTCGGGGCCAGGGCGGGCCTCGGGGCCAGGGCGGGCCTCGGGGCCGGGGGCCTGGGCGGGGGCCCGGCGCGTGGCCGCCCGCTTGGCGACGCGGGTGCCGGAGCCCTGCCGGGCCGTCAGCCAGCCCTCGGCGACGAGTTCCGCGTAGGCGTCGGCGACGGTGTTGCGGGCCATGCCGAGGTCGGCGGCGAGCGTCCGGGAGGACGGCAGCCGGGTGCCCGCCTCCAGGCGTCCGCTGCGCACGGCCTCCCGCAGGGCCTCCATGAGGCCGGCGCGCAGCCGCGGCCCGTGCAGCTCCAGATGAAGGTCGGAGCCGAAAGTGGCCCACTCGTTCGCCATGGAAATGGACCATACGCGTGCGCCACAGGGCTCGTACGGTGATCGGTATGACGACCACGACCCAGCGGACCGCACCCCCGGCCGAGTCCACCGCTCCCGCCCACGAGCACGCCCCGCGCCTCGCCCTGGCCGAGCTGCTCCCCGACTTCTACCGGGCGATGGTCCGCCTGGAGACGGCCGCGGCGAAGGACGTCGACCCGACCCTCTACCACCTGATCAAGATCCGGGCCTCGCAGGTCAACCGCTGTGCGTTCTGCCTCGACATGCACACCAAGGACGCGCTGGCGGAGGGCGAGACCGTCGAGCGGATCGTCCAGCTCTCCGCCTGGCAGGAGTCCCGGCACTTCTACACCGAGCGGGAGCTCGCGGCCCTCGCGCTGACCGAGTCCGTCACCGTCCTCACCGACGGCTTCGTGCCCGACGAGGTGTACACCCGGGCCGCCGAGCACTTCGACGAGACCGAACTCGCCCGGGTCATCGCGGCGATCACCACGATCAACGCCTGGAACCGGATCGGCGTCACCACCCGGCTGACGCCCGGCCACTACACCCCGCGCTCCGCGTGAGCGGCGGCCCGAAGGCCGCGGCCCTGCGCGCCCTCCACCGGGGGCGGGCCGCGGACGATCCCCTGGTGCTGCCCGGCCCCTGGGACGTCGCCGGCGCCCGCGTGTTCGAGGCCGCCGGCTTCCCGGCCCTCGCCACGCCGAGCGCCGGGATCGCCGCCTCCCTCGGCTACGAGGACGGGGCGACGCCGGCGGCGGAGATGTTCGCCGCCGTGGCGCGGATCGCCCGCGCGGTCTCCGTGCCCGTGACGGCCGACCTGGAGGGCGGCTACGGCCTTCCGGCGGCCGAGCTGGTGGAACGCGTACGGGAGTCCGGCGCCGTCGGCGTCAACCTGGAGGACACCGGTCCCGACCGCGCGCTCAGGGACCCGGCGGCCCACGCGGACTGGCTGGCGGAGGTGCGGGCCGCGGCCGGCCCCGAGCTGTTCGTCAACGCGCGCGTGGACGTGTACATCCGCCGGGCCCCCGAACCGGCGGAGGCGGCGGTGACCCGCGCCCGGCTCTACGCGGCGGCGGGCGCGGACTGCGTCTACCCGATCGCGGCCCCGGCGGCGGACCTCCCGCTCCTGCGCGCCGCCCTCGGCGACCTCCCGCTCAACGTCCTGGCCGTCCCCGGCGGCCCGTCCTTCGCCGAGCTCGGCGCGCTCGGCGCGACCCGGATCACCTTCGGCGACGGACTGCTCCTGCGGTCGCTCGACGGCCTCGCCGCCCTCGCGGGGAACCTCCGCGACGTCGGAGCGCTCGGGGCGCTCGGGGCCTGACCGGCAGGCCGCCCCGAGGGCGTGACACCTCCGCCAGGGGTGTCACGCCCGTCCGTACGCGCGGGGTGTCCCGCCCGTCAGTACGCGCGGGTGTCCCGCCCGTCAGTACGCGCCCGGGCGGAAGAACTCCAGGGCCACGTCGAGCCGTTCCCGCTGCTTCGGCCAGTCGGCCTCCGGGCCGGCGGCCAGGATCGCGTAGTGGTTGCCGTCCGCGGCGGTGAAGGCCCGGTCGACGACCTTGCGGCGGCCGCCGTCGCGGTCGTAGGCGTACACCAGCTCGGCGGCGTCGGGCGGGGCGCCCGGTTCGCCGGTGACCCGTTCGAGGCTGATCTCCTCGTACCCGGGCTTGTTGGCGCGGCCGTCGTCGGAGGCACCCCGCAGGGCGTCGTACGGCGTCATGCCCGACTCCTGGACGACGAAGACCTGGATCAGGCTCCGGCGGTCCGGCGCGTTGAAGAAGACGCCCTGGTCGGACTCGGTGCGGTCCCAGCCGTCGGGGACGGCGATGGTGAAGCCCTTGAGGTCCCGCTGCGCTCCGTAGCCCGGCGGGGGCACGTCGTCCGTCGGGGCCGACGGCGTGCCGGACGGCGACGGCGAGTCCGACGGGGTGCCGCCGGTCGCCGGCTCCGTGGTGGTCTCGCCGCTGTCCGGCGGGACCGAGACGGAGACCGCCGGGCCGCCCGCCCCCGGGGTCTTCGCGTCGCCCCGGCCCCAGACGAGCCAGCCGCCCACGGACCCGGCGGCCAGGACGGCCACGGCCACCCCGGCCGCGAGCGCCGTCCGCGAGCGCGGCCGGTCCGCCGCGGCGGTGCCGGGCACGGTGTACTGCCAGCCGCCCGTCTCGGGGTCGTACTCCGGCGCGTAACCCGGCCCGTATCCCGGCGTACCGCCCGGGCCGTACTCCGACTCGCAGCCAGGCCCGTACCCCGACGTGCTGCTCGGCCCGTATCCCGGCGTACCGCCCGGCCCGTACTCCGGCGCGTACTCCGGAGGCGGCGGCGGAGGGGGTACGACGGGGCCGGCGCCGTGCGGGGCGGCGGCGGGACCGGGGGGACCGCTCGGCGGCGACACCGGGCCGCGCTCCCAGCTCTGCGTCTCGTCGTTCCAGCGGGCCCCGCCCCCGTGACCGCTCATCTCACCCACCGAGCAGGGTGCCGACGGCCTGGCCGACGGCGACGCCCGAGGCGAGGATCCCGGTCACCGCGCCCGCGTCCGTGAGGGCCTGGCGCAGGCGGCGCAGCCGGCCGGCGTCCGCGCGTCCCGTGCCCTCGATCTCGTCCTCGGCGTCGGACAGTTCCTCGTCGAGGGCGGCCGTCTGCTCGGAGGGGACGACGCCCGCCAGGTCGGCTCGGAGCTTGCCGATGGCCTGGAGCAGCGCTTCCTGCAGGGGGTCGCGGTCCGGGCCGGTGCCGTTGACGGTGCTGGTGACGGTGTTGCTGTCGCCGATGGTGACGTTTCCGCCGGTGTTGGTGACGTGAATGCCGCCGCGGTCACGGGAGTTGTCGCTGTCAGCCACGGTCGCCTCCGGTCTTCGAAGTGGTGAACGTCTTGTGGGTCACGGTGTTGTGGTTGCCGAGGGTCACGTTGCCCTGGGTGTTCTCGATGAACGTGCCGCCCTCGGCGACGTGCACGATCTTCTGCTCGAACTCGTCCGTCTCGTAGCCGGCTTCGCGGAGGGCGACCGTCACGCCGTGCGCGACCCGGTCCTGCACGCTCTTCAGATAGCGGCTGACGTCCATCTCCTGGAAGAGGGAGGCCTGGTCGTCGGAGCCGAGTTCGCGGACCGAGACCCACGGGCCCTCGGGCAGTGCGTGGGCGTGGCCCGCCGTCAGCACCCGCCACAGCTGGCCGACCGCGCGTCCGAGCGTGACCAGCGCCCGCCCGGCGGAGCGCGGGGTCTGCCCGAGCGCCCACACGGCCTTGCCGACGTGGTGGTTGTGCAGGTAGCGGTGGGCGACCCGGTCGGCGTACCGGTAGAGCGGCTTCACCGGCCGCAGCACGTGCGGGGCGACCTCCAGCATCAGCATCCCGCCCTGCGTGTGGACGCGGACGAAGACGGTCGTGACGATCTCCTCGCCCCAGCCGCCGACCCTGATCCGCAGGAAGTGGCGGCGGGTCTCGCCGCCCTCCTCGATGGCGCCCGAGCGGTGTGCCTCGAACCCCTCCGGGGTGTACGGCGCGGCGGTGCGGTCCGGCAGTCCGTCGACGGGCAGGAACACGACCTCGTCGATCTCCAGTTCGCGCAGCCGGTCCCGTACGGCGGCCTGGATCCGCGGCGATCCGTGCGGGGAGGGCACGCGCAGCGCCTCCACCAGCGGGACGACGTGGCGCATGATGGCGCTGTTGTCGAGCGGTTCGGGCGCCTTGCCGTCGAGGTTCTTGCGGGGGCGCAGCTCGATGGAGAGCGACCAGGGCTCGTACGGCTCGCCGGCGCCGACGAACGGGTCGTCGGCGTCGTACATGATCAGCCGGGCGTGCTGCTCGATCCGGATCCGGTCGCGCAGCCGGCGGGAGCGGGCCCCCTCGGCGAGTTCGGCCGGGTCGGTGCCCTGGTCGGGGAAGCGCTCCCGGGAGAGTTCACGGGTGAGCGCGCGGGCGAACTGGCCGCGCTGGGTGGCCACCGCCCAGGCCACGAGCAGTGGCACGGCGAGGGTGATCCACGCTTCCAGCTTCCCGACGCCCCACATCTCCTGGGCGGCGAGGCCGACCGCCAGGTCGAGGACCTCGCCCGTGTCGGAGAGGTCGCCGAGGAAGTCCGGGTCGGACTCCTCGTCCCCGGTGACGAGGAAGAGGAGGAGCAGCGCGGACTGGAGGAACATGAGCCGCCCGTACCAGCGCAGCAGGAAGGCGGGGACGCTCCGGTAGACCGGGGTGGTGGCCGCCTTGCCGCGGATCCAGCGGGCGAGGCCGAGCACGAGGAACGGCGCGATCAGCAGGGCGATCAGGCCCTTGGTGAGCGGGATCGCGACGATCCAGAGGGCGAGGGTGCCGGCGGCCCAGGCGAGTTCGACGCGGCGGGCGCGCAGCGCGTGGGCGAGGACGCGGGTCGCGTCGTAGCCGAGGGCGGGGGCGGCGAAGCGCTCCTCGTGGACGTACAGCTGGTCGATGACCGCGTCGCGGAATCCGTCGTCGAGGTACGTGCCGGCGCAGAGCAGCCGGGTCGCCTCGCTGGAGGCCGGTAAGCGGCGCGGGTCGACGGCGGGCGGCGCGCCCGGTGGCCGACCTGGCTGCTCGGGCACGAACGTTTGCGGCAAGACTCTCCCCCGATTGTATGGAACTGTCCGTATGTCCGGCCGAGTTGGCCGATGACCGGTGGGACAGCATAGGGGAGCTCAGGGCGCCGTGTCGGCGCGAAAAAACGACGCCCCCGGGCCGCACGGTCGGTCGTGCGGTCCGGGGGCGCCGAGCTCACGGAGCCGGAACCCGGTCGGGGCAGGGCCCGGATCGGACGGCTCGGATCAGGACGTGGCTCAGATCAGGCCGAGCTCGCGAACGGCGTCGCGCTCCTCGGAGAGCTCCGCCACGGAGGCGTCGATGCGGGCGCGGGAGAAGTCGTTGATCTCCAGGCCCTGGACGATCTCGTACTTGCCGTCCTTGCAGGTGACCGGGAAGGAGGAGATCAGGCCCTCCGGGACGCCGTAGGAGCCGTCGGACGGGACGCCCATGGAGGTCCAGTCGCCCGCGGCGGTGCCGTTGACCCAGGTGTACACGTGGTCGATGGCGGCGTTGGCGGCGGAGGCCGCGGACGACGCGCCACGGGCGTCGATGATCGCGGCGCCGCGCTTGGCGACGGTCGGGATGAAGGTGTCGGCCAGCCACGCCTCGTCGCCGACGACCTCGGCGGCGTTCTTGCCGGCGATCTCCGCGTGGAAGATGTCCGGGTACTGGGTCGCGGAGTGGTTGCCCCAGATGGTGAGGCGCTTGATGTCCGTGACCGAGGAGCCGGTCTTCTGGGCCAGCTGCGTCAGCGCGCGGTTGTGGTCCAGGCGGGTCATCGCGGTGAAGCGCTCGGCCGGGACGCCCTTGGCGGCGGACTGGGCGATGAGGGCGTTGGTGTTGGCCGGGTTGCCGACGACGAGGACCTTGATGTCGTCCGCGGCGTGCGCGGCGATGGCCTCGCCCTGCGGCTTGAAGATGCCGCCGTTGGCGGCGAGGAGGTCGCCGCGCTCCATGCCCGGGCCGCGCGGGCGGGCGCCGACGAGCAGGCCGATGTTGGCGCCCTCGAAGCCCTTGTTCGGGTCGTCGAAGATGTCGATGCCCTTGAGCAGCGGGAACGCGCAGTCGTCGAGCTCCATGGCGGTGCCCTCGGCGGCCTTCACGCCCTGCGGGATCTCGAGGAGGCGCAGCTTGACCGGCACGTCCGCGCCGAGCAGGTGGCCCGAGGCGATGCGGAAGAGCAGCGCGTAGCCGATCTGGCCGGCCGCGCCGGTGACGGTGACATTCACGGGAGTGCGGGTCATGGCGATCTCCGTAAGACAGCTGGCGGTGGGGGTCCCTGCCCCTGGTGCTGGACGTCCCTTCCTGATCGACGATCGATCGGTCTGATCGATCGGTGTCTCGATGTGAAGAGATTTCCAGCGGTCAGGCTATCGGACCCGGGGCCCTGCGCACCCCCACTCCCTTGTGGTCCGGCTCACTGCCACCCGTCCGTGCGCCTCCCGGGTACCGGAATGGTCACTTCCGTGCCACAGCGCGCCGATGGATCTTGTCCCCGTACTGACACGTACATGACCCTTGAACGCGACGGCGCCCGCCCTCCCACGGGGGAGAGGGCGGGCGCCGTCGCGAGCACCGCCGGACTACGTGACCGTCAGATGGAGCACGTCCTCCAGGAACGGGATCCGCAGCCAGGGCCCCGGCTGCACCATGAGCGCGAGGAACACGATCAGGGCGCCCATCACCCCGTACGTGATCAGGTCCGTGAAGCGGGACCGGACGGCCAGCATGCCGACCGACGGCAGCACCTGGCGCAGTACGGCGCCCAGCAGGAGCGCCGCCCCGACCAGCATCACGCCCACCCGGAAGGCCTGCGGGAACGGGTCCGTGCCCACGACGACCAGGCCGAGCCCGGCGAGACCGAGGACGGTGAGCAGCGGCCACTGCCGCGCCGGGGCCGGGGCGTCGCCGGGCGCCGCCCGGCCGCCGCCCTCGGGCCGCGCGGTGTCGGTGGTCAGCGACGGCGCCGGCCGCTTCCACGGAGCGCGCGGGGGCCCGGCCTCGGCCCCGCCCTCCGCGGCGGTCGCGCCCTCGGCGGGGTACGGGGTCCCGGAGGCGGCCGCGTCGTCCGTCGCCGCGTCCGCCCCGGCCGGGTTCCCGGGTGCCCCCGGGGTCCCGGAGGTCACGTCAGAGCGCCGCGGCCGCGCGCTCGGCGGCCTCGACGACGTTGACGAGGAGCTGCGCGCGGGTCATCGGGCCCACTCCGCCCGGGTTCGGGGAGATCCAGGCGGCCACCTCGGCGACGCCCGGGTCCACGTCGCCGAGGATCTTGCCCTCGCCGTTGCGCGAGACGCCGACGTCGAGGACGGCGGCGCCCGGCTTCACGTCCTCCGCCTTGATGAGGTGCGGGACGCCGGCCGCCGCCACGATGATGTCGGCGTTGCGCAGGTGCGCCGAGAGGTCCCTGGTGCCGGTGTGGCACTGGGTCACGGTCGCGTTCTCGGAGCGGCGGGTCAGGATGAGCGGCATCGGGCGCCCGATGGTGACGCCGCGGCCGACGACGACGACCTCGGCGCCGTTGATCTCCACGCCGTGGGCGCGGAGCAGGGTGACGATGCCGTTCGGCGTGCAGGGCAGCGGGGCGGGCTCGTTGAGCACCAGTCGGCCGAGGTTGGTCGGGTGCAGGCCGTCCGCGTCCTTGGCCGGGTCCATCAGCTCCAGGATGCGGTTCTCGTCGATGCCCTTGGGCAGCGGGAGCTGGACGATGTAGCCGGTGCAGGCCGGGTCCTCGTTGAGCTCCCGTACGACCGCCTCGATCTCCTCCTGGGTGGCGGTGGCGGGCAGCGTGCGCTGGATCGAGGCGAGCCCGACCTGCGCGCAGTCGCGGTGCTTGCCGGCCACGTACTTCTGGCTGGCCGGGTCGTCGCCGACCAGGACGGTGCCGAGGCCGGGCGTGATGCCCTTCTCCTTGAGGGCCGCCACACGGACGGTCAGATCGGACTTGATCGCGGCTGCGGTGGCCTTGCCATCGAGAATCTGGGCGCTCATGGAGACATCCTCCCGGATGACCCCCGCCTTGTTCCAATTCGCTCCCGCCGAGGACTCCGTCATCCGGAGCGACAGGTTGCACTTGCACAACTCCACCACGTATCGACTGGACAAAAAGTCGACGGTACGACAACGATGATCCGCGCAGTACCGCGGAAAGTGCCGGGGGGAAATCCGCTCAAATGCCGTGAAAGTCCTCCGCGCGGGCCGCGTCGTCCCCGCACAGAGAAATTCACGGAGGAAACCCGCGATGAGCTTCGGCGACCCGAACAACCCTTACGGCCAGCAGGGCCAGGGCCAGCAGCCCGGCTACGGCTACCCGCAGCAGACCCCCCAGGGCGTCCCGCCGCAGCAGGGCGGCTACGGCTACCCGGCCGCTCCGCCGGTCTCCCCGTACGGCGGCGGCTACCCGGGCGCGACCATGGAGATGCCCGGCGGGGTGAAGGCCGCCCGCGTGATGCTGTGGATCACCGGCGCCTTCAACCTGATCGGCGGCCTCGCGATCATCGGCCTGTCCTTCGCCGTCGACAGCGAGCTGGAGAAGTCGGGCGCCTCGTCGGCCGACGCCGAGGCCTTCGCCGACTTCGGTCAGGGCCTCCTGATCGTCGCGGGCGTCATCTCGCTCGTCTTCGCCGCCATCGGCATGGTGCTGGCCGCCAAGTTCCGCTCCGGCGGCAACGGCGTCCGCATCGGCTCGATCGTCTACGCCGCGTTCGCCGTGGTGTTCAGCCTGTTCTCGCTGCCGCTCGGCATCGTGAGCCTCGCGCTCGGCGTCCTGATCATCGTCTTCACGGCGAAGTCGGACGGCGCGGCCTGGTTCAACCGGAACAAGCAGCAGTACTGAGCCTGACGCGGTGAGGGGCGGGATCCGTTCGCGGATCCCGCCCCTTACCCGTGTTCACCGCCGCTTCAGGACCGCGAACCCGTCCGAGCGGTACGTGATCTCGTACCGCGCCTCCGGATGCAGTTGCGAAGCCAGCCGCTCCGGGTCCGACACCTGCTGCGACCAGCCGCGCAGGTCGAAGGCCAGATAGTCCGGGTCGGCACCCTTCGACGTGCCCACCCAGTAGACCCGGTGGTCCGCCGTGAGGTGGGCGAGGAGCGAGACGTCGGCCTCCACGCTGGCCCCGTGCGGGACCGCGTCGACCGCCGCCCGCGCCTGCTCGGCCCGGGTGTCCGTGCGGTACGTCTCCGACTTCAGCAGCTCCCGCAGCGGCAGGTTCGCGGCGAGGACGAGCGCGACCGCCGTCGCGACGGGGACGACCACCTTCCCGTACGAGGCGAGCCAGGCCCGGGGCGAGGTGCGCACGGAGCGGGCGGCGTCCACGAGGGCCAGGAAGACGATCGGCATGAGGATGGCGCTGTAGTGCCAGTGCATGCCCCAGTGGTTGGCGTCCTGGGAGAGGAACCGCCAGCCGAGGGTGGGCAGGACCAGCAGGATCAGCGGGGAGCGCAGGGCGAGGAAGCCCGTGATGGCGAGCAGGTAGAAGACCATCTCCCAGCGCTCGCCCGAGGCGAGGGCGTCCCCGATGACCTGCCCGAACGAGGTCTCGGTGCCCTGGCCGGTCTTCTCGATCTTCGACCAGTAGTCGTACTGGCCGAGCCGGCTCGCCGCCGGGATCAGGACGAGGACCGTGAGGGCGAAGGCCGCCACGCCGAACCCGGCCAGTGCGGCGCCCAGCCGCTTCTGCCCCTTCAGGAAGAGCACCGCGCCGACCATGGCGACCGTGAGCCCCATGTCCTCCTTGACCAGGACGAGCGGGACCGACCAGGCGGCGGCCGCGGTCCAGCGGCCCAGGAGCAGGGCCCGGCACGTCAGGGCGAGCAGCGGGACGGCGAACGCGATCTCGTGGAAGTCGGACTTGACCGCCTCCTGGAGGCCCCAGGACAACCCGTACGCGATGGTGAGCCCGATGCCGGCGGCGCGGCTCCCCAGGATCTGCTGGGTGGTCCGGCCGACCACGACGGCGGACCCCGCGAACAGCGCGGCCTGGCCGAAGAGCAGGGAGACCGGCGAGGGCCAGATCCAGTACAGCGGCGCGAGGAGCGCGGTGACCGGGCTGAAGTGGTCCCCGAGTATCTGGAAGCCGGGGCCCTTGATGTCGACGACGGGGGCGCGGAACTCGGCGTACGCCCGGACGGACTGCCCGAAGATCCCGAGGTCCCAGGAGGGCGTACGGAAGTGCGTGTACTGCACCCAGGAGTACAGGAAGTACAGGCCGCAGAGGACGCCCGCGAGGATCAGGTACGGGCGCAGCGGTGCCGGGGAGAGCCCGTCGGACGGCTCGGCCTCGGTCGGATCCGCAGCGGGCCTGTTCAGTACGTCCAACACCACGTCCCCCACTACCGGCGGCCGACAAAAGAGCAACCCATTAGACCAGAGTCCACCCGTTCGGCGGATCTGTCGCCGCCGGGGCCCGCGGGGGCACGCCCCACGCGGAGGGCCCGCCGGTACGTGTGACGTACCGGCGGGCCCTCCGTCCGCCGCGGCGCGGGGATCAGTGGAAGAAGTGGCGCGTGCCGGTGAAGTACATCGTCACGCCCGCCTTCTTCGCGGCCTCGACGACGAGCTCGTCGCGCATCGAGCCGCCCGGCTGCACGACCGCCTTCACACCGGCGGCGGTGAGGATCTCCAGGCCGTCGGGGAAGGGGAAGAAGGCGTCGGAGGCGGCGTAGGAGCCGCGCGCCCGCTCCTCGCCCGCGCGCTCGACGGCCAGCTTCGCGGAGTCGACGCGGTTGACCTGGCCCATGCCGACGCCGACCGAGGCGCCGTCCTTGGAGAGCAGGATCGCGTTGGACTTGACCGCGCGGCAGGCCTTCCAGGCGAAGGACAGCTCGGCGAGCTCCTCGGCGGAGAGCGCCTCGCCGGTCGCCAGGGTCCAGTTCGCCGGGTCGTCGCCGTCGGCCTGGAGGCGGTCCGTGACCTGGAGCAGCGCGCCGCCGTCGATGGGCTTGACCTCGACCGGGTTGGCCGGGGCGCCGTCGGCGCGCAGGACGCGGATGTTCTTCTTCTTGGCGAGGACCTCGACGGCTCCGTCCTCGTACGCCGGGGCGACGATGACCTCGGTGAAGATCTCCGCGACCTGCTCGGCCAGCTCGACCGTCACCGGGCGGTTGACGGCGATGACGCCGCCGAACGCGGACAGCGGGTCGCAGGCGTGCGCCTTGCGGTGGGCCTCGGCGACGTCCGCGCCGATCGCGATGCCGCACGGGTTGGCGTGCTTGATGATCGCGACGCAGGGCTCGGCGTGGTCGTACGCGGCCCGGCGCGCGGCGTCGGTGTCCGTGTAGTTGTTGTACGACATCTCCTTGCCGTGGAACTGCTCGGCCTCGGCGAGGCCGCCCGTCCCGTCGACGTAGAGCGCGGCGCCCTGGTGCGGGTTCTCGCCGTAGCGCAGGACGTTGCCGCGCGTGTAGGTGGCGCCCAGGAAGTCGGGGAAGCCCGAGTCGTCGGCGGCGGCGTAGTCGTCGGCGAACCAGGAGGCGACGGCCACGTCGTACGCGGCGGTGTGCTGGAAGGCCTCGCCGGCCAGGCGCTTGCGGGCGGTCAGGTCGAAGCCGCCGGCCTGCACGGCCGCGAGCACGTCGGCGTACCGCCCGGGGCTGGTGACGATGGCCACGGACGGGTGGTTCTTCGCCGCGGCGCGGACCATGGACGGGCCGCCGATGTCGATCTGCTCGACGCACTCGTCCGGGGTGGCGCCGGAGGCGACCGTCTCGCGGAACGGGTAGAGGTTCACGACGACCAGGTCGAAGGGCTCCACGCCGAGCTCGGCGAGCTGCTCGCGGTGCGATTCGAGGCGCAGGTCGGCGAGGATGCCGGCGTGCACCCGCGGGTGGAGGGTCTTGACGCGGCCGTCCAGGCACTCGGGGAAGCCGGTCAGCTCCTCGACCTTGGTGACCGGCACACCGGCGGCGGCGATCTTCCCGGCCGTGGAACCCGTGGAGACGAGCTCGACACCGGCCTCGTGCAGACCGCGGGCCAGCTCTTCGAGCCCCGTCTTGTCGTAGACGCTGACCAGCGCGCGGCGGATGGGCTTAACGGTGTCCGTGTTCACCGACATGAACCTTTCGTCCCTCAATGCGGTAGCCGTGCCGGGCGAGACGCCCCACGACGTCGACGAGCAGCGAGCGCTCGACTTCCTTGATGCGCTCGTGGAGAGCGTCTTCATCGTCCTCGTCCCGCACCTCGACCACGCCCTGGGCGATGATCGGGCCGGTGTCGACACCGTCGTCGACGAAGTGGACGGTGCATCCGGTGACCTTCGCGCCGTAGGCGAGGGCGTCACGCACCCCGTGGGCACCGGGAAAACTGGGCAGCAGGGCCGGGTGGGTGTTGACCACCTGGCCGTCGAAGCGGGCGAGGAACTCCTTGCCGACGATCTTCATGAAACCGGCCGAGACCACGAGGTCCGGTTCGTACGCGGCGGTGGCCTCGGTCAGGGCGCGGTCCCACTCCTCGCGGGTGGCGTGGTCCTTGACCCGGCAGACGTAGGTGGGCAGCCCGGCGCGCTCGGCGCGCTCCAGGCCGGCGATGCCGTCGCGGTCGGCGCCGACGGCGACGACCTCGGCCCCGTACCCCTCGGGGTCGGCGGCGATGGCGTCGAGGAGGGCCTGCAGATTGGTACCGGACCCGGAGACCAGGACGACGAGGCGGGCGGCAGCCACTGGGTCACTCTTTCCGTGGTGTTTGTACGGTCGTACGAACGAATCGTGCCGCTCGATACGGGGAACCCTACGAATGGCTCGACCGTCAGCAACGATACCGGCACACGGGACGGCCCCCACGGGACGGGGGCGGAGCAGGGCGGTAGCGTCAGGGTCCGACGCCTGACGATCAGCGCACAGCGGCGGACGAGACAGCAGTGGAGACCACGGGTGCGGCCGTGGTCGCGACGACAGAGGGAAGACGTTCAGCAGATGCCGGAACGCCAGTCCACGAACGACGACAACCCGTTCGCACCGCCGCCCGAGGGCCGGCCGGACCAGCCGTGGCGGCCGCGACGGCCGGAGGGCTCCGACGACGAGTCCGGCACCCCGGACGCGTCCGACGGCCGCTGGAGCCCGCGCCAACCGGGCCCCTCGACGGACGGCTTCGGCCGGGGACCCGAGCGGCAGGGCGGCGGCCAGGGCGGTCCCGAGGGCGGGCCCGGCCGGAGCGGACCCGGACGAGGCCAGGGGCTCCGCTGGGACCCGACGGACCCGGCCCAGCGGCGGGCGCGGTACGCGGTCCTCGCGGGCATGTGGGCCTTCTTCTTCGCCATCTTCGAGATCCCGGAGCTGGCACTGCTGCTCGGCGCCCTCGGCCTCTACTGGGCGATCAGCTCGCTCCGCGCCAAGCCGAAGCCCCCCGCCGACCTGTCGCCGACGTCACAGCCGGCGCCCCAGCCCTCGGGACAGGCGCAGGACCAGGGCCAGGTTCAGGGCCGGCCCGAGGGAACGGTCCCCGGCCAGGGCCCCGCGCCGGTCCGGCCGTCCGGGCAGGGCGCCTCCGCCACCCCGGTGCGCTCCATGCGGACGGCCGCGATCAGCGGTCTCGTCGCGGCGAGCGTCGCCCTCATGATCGTCGCGGTCGGCTTCACGATGCAGCTCGTCTACAGCGACTTCTACGAGTGCCGCGACGACGCCCTCACCCACGCGGGCCAGCTCGCCTGCAACGACCTCCTGCCCAAGCCGCTGCGCGCGGGCTTCGGCGTACGGGAGTAACCCGGGCCCGACCGGCAGGATCCCGACCGGCTGGATCCCGACCGGCAGGACAGCGTCCCCTCGGCAGGACACCGCCTAGTAGTGCTTTGTTAGGTGGTCTTGTCGTGGTGGGTGGGTGGTAGTTCGCTGGCTGTATGAGGGCTGGGGAGCTTGCTGCGGTGCGGGGCCGGTTGGAGGAGTTCGCGGCGGAGGTGTTCGCGC
>NZ_JBFPNH010000078.1:0-11545 GCF_040815545.1 Streptomyces sp. LMG1-1-1.1
GACAGTGTGCGTGCCGTGCTGCCGCACAGTGTCCTGCCGCGTCGTTACGTGCACTTGGACAAGCTTCCGCTCAATCCCAACCGGAAGGTCGACCGGCTCGCCCTGCGCAAGCAGGCGGCGGAGATGACCGTCTGAGCGAGACCCCCGGGCGGGGGATCGACCGCCCGTTCACCCGAGATGCCCCGCGGCGAACCTTCGGTTCTGCGCGGGGCAGGATGCTGATCGAGAAGGGGTAACCAGGATGTCGGACAACGACCGTCGGGCAAAGCTCATGCGCGCCATGGAGTACCGGCAGACATTCGACGAGCGGCTCGATCGGATCGAGCGGCGGACGCCGTTCGACTCGCTTCACGACGTGGACACCGCGGAGAACGTCGAGCTGTGGGAGCTCCCCGAGGGGGACCAGCTGCAGATCGGGCGGGACGCGAGGTATTCGCCGTCGCCTGTGCTCACGGTGCGCAACGCGATCAGCGCGTGCGACGTCGCGTACGAGGACGTGACGTTCGTCGACGTCGGCTCCGGCAAGGGCCGGGTGCTGCTGCTCGCCACCGAGTTCCCGTTTCGCCGGATCGTGGGGGTGGAGGCGTCGGAGACGCTGTGCGCCATCGCCCGGAGCAACGTGGAGAAGGCCTCGCGGACCCGTGAGGGCTGCGACCGCATCGACGTGGTGCACGCCGACGCCACGAAGTTCGACGTGCCGGACGACGCGGGGCTCCTCTACTTCTACGAACCGTTCTCCGTGGACGTGTCCTCGGCCGTCCTGGAACGGATCGAGGAATCGATCCGGCGGAACCCCCGACGCGTGGTCCTCTGCTTCACCGGCAGGGGGCAGCCGGACGGTCAGGTGAGCGAAATCGAGACGCCCCTCGTGGCCGCCGCGGCGGCGGAGAAGCGGCCCCAGTGGAGGCTGGTGGGGACCGTCGCGTCTCCGGACGCCGAGTTCTACGACTCGTTCCTGTACGAGAACGTGGACCACGGTCCTTCAGAGGCCTAGGTGCCCTTCGACCCGCCCTTCGACCTCCTCCCCCCTCGGCGGGGGAGCGCCCGGCCATCCCGGAACTCTCAGAGGTAGATCCATGAGCGATGTCATGACCGCTGACGAGCGGCGGTCCCCCCTCGAAACGTCCGTGTCCCTCGCCGAACTGTTCCGCCGGGTCGCGGCCGCTCGCGGGTCCGGCCCGGCCCTTCGGGACGGCGGACGGACGCTGAGCTACCGCCAGCTCGACCTGTGCACGGACCGGCTCGCCGCGAGGATGGTGGCGGCGGGAGTACGGCCCGGCGACCGGGTGGGGATCCTGCTCCAGCGCTCGGCCGAGACCCAGATATCCATCCTCGCCGTCCTGAAGGCAGGGGCCGCCTACGTACCCCTCGACCCGTCCTATCCCGCGGAGCGCCTGCGGTATCTCGTCGGCGACGCCGAGATACGCGTGGTCGTCGGCGACGCCGAGGACGTCGCCGCGAAGGGGCTCACGGACGTCCGCGTGGTCGCCCCGGACGACGACGGCACCACGGAGGTGCCGCCGCTGCCGCACATCGCGCTCGACGGCGACGAACTGGCCTACGTCATCTACACGTCCGGCTCGACCGGCGCCCCCAAGGGCTGCATGGTCACGCACGCCAGCGTCCTCGAACTGGTCCGCGGCGTGATGTCGGTGGGGGTCGACCTGGACACCGAGGACCGGGTCGCGCTCTTCCTCCCGTTCGTCTTCGACGGATCCGTCCTCCAGTTCTGGCTCTCGATGGCGGCGGGCGCCCTCTCCGTCGTCGTGCCGCTTGCGCAGGCGCAGTCGATGCCCGACTTCCTGGAGCTGATCCGCCGGGAGGCCGTGACCCTCGTCATCCAGGTGCCCACGACCCTCCGGGCCCTCGCGCATGCCCACGAGGAGGCAGGCCGGCCTCGACTCGCCCTGCGTTACGTCCTCGTGGGCGGGGAGAGCGTCGAACTCGACGTCGTCTCCACCTTCCTGGAGCGATGCCCGGGGACCCCGCCGAAGGTCGTCAACATCTACGGGCCGACCGAGGCGACGTGCGTCGCGACCTGCCGGGTGCTGACCCGGGAGGACTTCGACGGCACCGTGCGCTCGCCGATCGGAACGGCGCTGCCGCACCTGCTCGTGGAGGTGCGCGACGAGGCCATGGAACCGCTTCCGGACGGCGAGGTCGGCGAGCTGGTGATCGCAGGCTCGGGGGTGGCGGTCGGGTACCTGGGCCGGCCCGAGCTGACGGCCGAGCGCTTCGTGGTCATCGACACCCCGACGGGCCCCGTGCGGTACTACCGGACCGGGGACCTGGCCAGGCGGCTGCCGGACGGCTCCTTCGAATACCTCGGCCGCAACGACCAGCAGGTCAAGGTGCGGGGCATCCGCGTCGAACTCGGCGAGGTGGAGACGTACCTGCGCGCCCACGAGATGGTCAGGGACGCGGGCGCCACGGTGGTCGACACGGCGGCCGGTGCCCAGTTCCTGGTCGCCTGCGTGGTGCTCGCGGACCAGGCCCCGGAGAAGCCCGAGAAGGTGCTGCGGCAGCACATGCTCGCCTCCCTGCCGCCCTTCATGGTGCCGGACCGCTACCAGTTCGTCCCCGAGCTGCCGTCGACGGACTCGGGCAAGCTGGACCGCAGGGCCGTACGCGAGATGGCGACCCCGCGGCGGGCTCCTCGCCCCTGACCGGGGCGCCCGCCGCTGCGGGCACACGAGAAGTGACCGCTGCTGCCTCCCCGGCAGCAGCGGTCTCCTCGTCTTCCGCGCCGTGATCAGTCGATCCAGGTCAGGAAGTGCGTCAGCTCGTCCCTGAGCTGGGCGACGGTCGGTCGCTGCACCTCGATGTCGGTCTTGGCCTGCTCGCCGACCGGGGACGTCCGGTAGACGTTGGTGTGGTCCTCCACGGCGGGCTGCTGCAGCACGAGCGAGGCCGCGGCCTTGCCGGCCGACCGGGAGATGCAGTGCAGCACCTTGTGGTCGATGTAGTAGACCGTGCCCGCCGGCAGGAGCGCCTCGAACACGGAACACAGCTGTTCCTTGCCCTGCGCCTCCAGGGAGAACGTCTTCCCCTGCCCGATCGGCAGGTACTTGAAGTGGTGGTACTCCCTCCCGGGGGCGATCTTGAACTCCTGGGCGAAGTACTCGCCGACCACCAGGGCGGTCGTGAAGTCCCAGCGGTGCGAGTGGATGTCCTCCGTGATGGTCCCCGACGCGTCCGGCTGCGGGTGCCACATGTGCAGCCGGAGCCGCCAGGGGTTCTTGTCGCCGGCGAGCAGCACCAGCTTCAGGAAGTTGTTCGCGTGGTAGTACGAGCGGGCGGCGATGTCGGCGAGCGACTCCTCGTCCGCGATGATCTGCTCGATGAGGGACCGCAGTTCGCTCGGCTCGGCGAGCCGGCGGACCACCGACTCCGACCCCTGGAACGTCGTGCCGTGCCCGCTGTCCACGAGCACTTCCAGGTGATCCTTGATCTCCTGCAGGGTCGCCCCTGCCAGAGCCTGCACCATGACCTGTACCTCCCATGCCGGATGCTGGCGATCCGGCGAGTCGTCAAGTGGGGGAAGCCGGACCGCCGGTCGGCGGTCGGCCTCTGTTTCCGGGCCCCGCGGACCCGGGGGCTAGGGCGTGTCCCCGCCGAGAGCGATGAGGAACTCAGGGGAGCCTTCGAACGCCGAGCGGCCCTGCGCCGTGATGATGTTGTCCGTGATCAGCAGGTCGCCGGAGCGCCACCGGACGTCGGTCCGCACCGCGTCGTAGGCGTGCAGGATGGCGGCCAGGTCCTCGTCGGAGAAGGGCGATCCGTCACCGAGGTAGCTGTTCATCGGCAGGTACTCGCCGAACGCCTTCGTCATGATCGCCCGCTCCGCCGGGTCCAGGTTCCCGGCGTTGAGGAAGGAGATCTGGTTGAACCAGCACTCCTCCCCGGTCACCGGGTGAGCGATGACGCCGGGCCGGTGGCGGACCGTGTGGAGGGTGCCGCCGGGGAGCCATCGGGCCTCGATGCCGGCGGCCTCGAAGACGTCGTCGAGCGCCGCGCGGTCCGCCACGGAGAAGGCCTGCCGCCACGAGATCCCGAACCCCTCGTGGAAGGACCGGGCCAGGGTCCACCCCAGCGTCCGAACGCGATCGGCGAGGGGCTTCGGCAGGTGCTCGATCAGCCGGCGCGTATCGCTGAGGTGCGTCCGGCCGTCGCCGTCCGGTGGTGTGACGCACGCGGTGAGCACTCTGGTGGGGTACGTCCTGCTGAAGGAGCCCTCCTGGAAGGGGCAGAGCATCCGGTCGCCCGGCCATGTGATGGGCGAGAGGATCCCGTCGCCGAAGTCGGTCCGGTCGTTGAACGCCTCCGTGGGCGTGTGGCCCGCGATCCCCAGGGCGTCCCGTGCCTCGGCGAGACCGCCCGGTCCGTCCAGGGGGAGCCCGTGGACGAGGACCGCCCCGTGGACCAGCAGGTGGTGACGGAGGGTCTCCGCCGTGTCCCGCAGCCACGCGTACGGCGAGTCGCCCGGGGCGTCGAAGGAAGGCAGGCGCTCCTCACACGGGGTGGGGACGGTCTCGCTCACTCGATCTCCTCCTATGACGAGGCGACGTCGACGGCGTCGCCGAACTTCTCGATGGCTTCCGCCGTGTCGTCGCCGGTCAGCGTCAGCGGGGGCGCGATCCGGATCACGCCGCGTTCGTGGCGTGTCATCACTCCCGCCCGGGCCGCGGCCGCGGCGATGGCGGCACCGGACTCCGGACTGTCGGTCTCGACGGCGACGACCAGTCCGAGTCCTCGGACGTCGGTGATCAGCGGGCTCGATGCGAGCTTCCGCAGACCGTCGAGGAGCGCCGCGCCCTGGGTGGCCGAGTTCTCGACGAGCTTCTCGTCGGCCATGATGTCGAGCACGGTGTTCGCGACGGCGCTCGCGACGGCGTGGCCGCCCGTGGTGTGTCCGTAGCGGAGTCCCTGGACGACGGGTTCCCGGACGAACGTCTCCTTGATCGACGAGGTGACCGCCACGGCGGCCAGCGGGACGTACCCGCCGCTGATGCCCTTGCTCATGGTGACGATGTCCGGGGTGATCCCGTCGTGGTCGAAGCCGAACATCCGGCCCGTGCGGCCGAATCCGCAGAACACCTCGTCCAGGATGAGCAGTGCCCCGTGGTCGTCGCACAGCTTCCTGAGCCTGGCGAGGAAGCCGGCCGGAAGGACGACGCAGCCGCCGAGGCCGAGCAGCGGCTCGGCCATGACCGCCGCGGCCGGCGGGCCGGACTCCAGCGCCCGGGCGAACCGGGCGATGAGCGCGTCGGCGCTCTCCTCGGTCCGCATCTCGCGCGCCGGGGCGGGCAGGGCGACGTGGTCGATCGGGAACGGCGGGACCCACTCGCTGACGGTGAACGGCAGCCCCGAGAGCTGCTGGGCCAGGTACGTCGTCCCGTGGTAGGCGGCCTCGAAGGTGATGACCCGGTTGCGGTCCTCGCCGATGTTCCGCCAGTACTGCAACGCGATCCTGAGGGCCGCCTCGGTCGCCTCCGAGCCGCTGTTGAGCAGGCAGGTCTCGTTCAGCTCGCCCGGCAGGAGCTCGGCCAGTCGCGACGCCAGCGTCTCGGCGGGGTCGTGGCTGGACACCATGGGGTCGTAGTGGACGAGCTGCCGGAACTGGCGGCTCGCGGCTTCGATGAGCCGCGGATGTCCGTGCCCGCAGGACGCGTTCAGGACACCGGAGATGCCGTCCAGGTACCAGTTGCCGTCCGCGTCGCGGACGCGGTTGCCCCGCGCCTCCACGATGCGCAGCGACTCGGCCTGCTGGGTGATCGGCGTCCAGGGGCGCCACAGTGAACTCGTCGAAGGGGAACTGTGCATGTGTCAACTCTCCAGGGACCGGTCGTCGGGTCTTCAGGATTTCCGCTCGGGAACGCTTGCGATTGCCGTGGTGAGCCGGTGCCGCCACCGGGTGCCGAACTCCCCGGCTCCGTAGCCGGCGATCTCCTCGTCGAGGAGGAGGCGGAGCCGGAGTTCGTCGCCGTGGACGGTCGCGCCGGCCAGGAGCTTGCACACCTCGGGGGGCCGGCTGTCCCGTGCGGTGACTTCGACGGCGGGTACCCCCGCCACGTCGACCGTGGGGGCGCCGGCGTGGGTGTAGCTGAGCATCGCCGTGACCGCACCGTGGAACGTCGATCCGAGCCCCGTGACCGTGGTGAACGGCACGTCGGCGTGGTCGACCTCCCGGTACCAGCTCCGCACGAAGTCGCCGGCGGAGTCGGGTGCCCGCCGCGACCCGGGCGGGTCGAGCGAGACGACGGTGTTCATGAAGCACCCGACGACATCGGCGTACGCGGCGTTCCGCCCGCCCCAGGGGTAGCCGACGGCGGTCGGTCCCGGCTCCGCGACGTCGCGCAGGGCGCGGTGGAGGGAGAAAAGGACATAGGGAAACAAGGACCCGCGAAAGGACGGCGGGACGGCGACGGCGGGAAACGTGTCGATGGGAATGACCCGGGTGGTCCGCCCGGATGTGCGGGCGAATTCACCGGCTTTCTCCAGGCGGTCCGCCCAGAACGCGACACCGGGTCCGTTCGCCGCCGCATCCTCGGATGCCTTTCGGTCGAGGATGGCCGCCCGATAGCGTTCTGTCCGGTTGTCGTCCGGACGGGAGGGGGCGGCCAGCTGCCGTTTGACGAGAAGCATCGACTGTTCGTCGACCAATGCGTGATCGACGACCAGCAACAGGTGGTCGCTCTCGGGTGACCGTATGAGACGCGCCGCCATTGACGCGCCGTCCTCCGTGGCCTCGAATTCCTCGACGACCTTCGTCTGGCATTCGGAGACGGACGCGTCGCCCGCCACGTGGAGTTCGGCGAAGTCGCATTCGTCCGGATGCCACTCCTGGTACGCGGTGCCGCGCGAGAACCGGATCCGGTAGGAAAGAGCCGGATTCCGGAGGGTCACGGACCGCAGCACCTGACGCACGTCCTCCGCCACCAGCCGGGACGGCGGTGTACGGAGCAGCAGGGTCACGGTGCCCCTGCGGCCCGAGCGCTGGGCGTCCAGGCCGAAGGCCAGTTGGGCGCTCAGCAAGGGAAGCCTGTCTGTCATGGGGTCCCCCGGTGGAATTCGAGAAGAGACAGGCGGAGTGGGCGCGGCGCCACACTCCTGTCCACTGCGACGTGAACTCATATTGCCCGTCGGCCGGTCCCTCGAAGTCCTAACAAGTAACAGGACTGGAGGCCCAATTCGCTTGAACAGGCCATGCTACGTTGACGCCCATGACCGAAGTGGCGAAGGATTTGCACGATGTCAGGTCGGAGGCCGAAGGCCGGAGCCTATGGCGTCAGCGGGATTTCATACTCCTGTGGAGTGGCCAGACGGTCAGTGAGATGGGATCAGCGGTCACACGGGTCGCTTTGCCTCTTGTCGCGGTCGTCGCACTCCATGCGAGTACGTTCCAGGTCGGACTGCTGACCGCCGCCACCACCTTGGCGTTCGCGATCGTGGCGCTGCCGGCCGGGGCGATCGTGGACCGCCATTCCAAGCGGAAGATCATGATCGTCTGCGATCTGCTGCGCCTGCTGATCCTCGGATCGGTTCCGCTCGCCTCCGCTTTCGACGTCCTGACGATCGGTCAGCTGTATCTCGTCGCACTGGCGGCCGGTGTCTGCACCGTGTTCTTCGACGTCTCGTACCAGAGCTATCTGCCCTCGCTGATACGCACCGACGACCTGATGGAGGCGAACGGCAAGCTGGGCACCACCATGTCGTTCGCCCAGCTCGGCGGACCGAGCATGGGCGGCGGACTGGTCGCGCTGGTGGGCGCCGCCATGGCGATCGTCGTCGACGCCCTGTCGTACGGCCTCTCGATGCTGGCGATCCTGGGCATCCGCAAGCGCGAGGAGCCGCCGCCCGCCCCGGCGGCCGACGAGCCGCTGCGCCGCCGGATCACCGAGGGCCTGCGCTTCGTCCTCGCCAATCCGATCCTGCGGCGGGTCGTGGCCTGCACCGGCACCGGGAACCTGTTCTCCGGCATGACCGCGGCCCTGGCCATGGTGTTCCTGGTCCGCGAGCTGGACGTGAGCCCCGCGATGACCGGTCTGATCCTGGCGGGCTCGGCGATCGGCGGCATGGCGGGCGGCGCGTTCGCCGGCCGGCTCGCCCAGAAGATCGGCACGGCACGCATCATCTGGATGTCGGTGCTCGTCTTCAGCGCGCCGCAGGTCATCGCGGCGGCCGCCTGGAAGGGCTGGGGCGTGCTGCTGTTCCCGCTCGGCTGGGGCATCGCGGGCTTCGCCTTCATGGTGTACAACATCGCCCAGGTCACCTACCGCCAGGCGGTCACCCCGCCGGAGCTGATGGGCCGCATGAACGCCGCCGTCCGCTGGATCGTGTGGGGCACGATGCCGCTCGGCAGCATCCTCGGCGGCGCACTCGGCACCATGATCGGCGTACGCCCCGCCCTCGTCGTCGCCTTCGTCGGCTCCTGGGCGGCCGGCTGGTTCGTGTTCTTCTCCCCGCTCCGCCGCATGCGCGACATCCCCCAGCCCGCGGCGAGTTGAGCGCTCCGTGCCCGCTCCGCCGCATGTAGCGACACCGCCCGGCCCGCGGCGAGTCGAGCGGTCCGCGCCCCGCCGCCCGTGACGGCGCGGAGCCCATCCACCGGACAACCCCGAGACCGTGAGGGCTGACACATGGCCATGGGATTCACCTCGGACATCGCGGACTTCGACCGGAAGCAGTTCGACGCCCTCGACACGAAGGCCGGAGCCGCGTCCTCCTTCAGCCGCCTGCGGCAGCACGAGCAGGACGGCCGGTGGATCACCCGCTACCTCGGATGGCGGGACGGCGACGTGCTGAAGGCCGCCATCCCGCTCTACCGGGGCCGCATGCGCACCTGGGCCGACCCGTCCTACGACCCCGGCTCATGGGGTCTTCCGGACGGAGTCGGCGAGGAGTGCTCGCCCCGGAACTCGCTACTGGTCGGCGGCTGCCTCGACCGGCGCACCGGCTTCCACGTCGACGCGGACGCCAGGACGCCGGAACGGCTGCGGAGACTCCTCGTCGAAGCCGCCGGGCTCGCCGCCGACGAGGACCGGTGCCTGCTCTTCCCCTACCTGTACGGCGATGCCAGGAGCGCGCTGGACGCGGCGACCGGCGACCGCGTCGTCTGGTCCGAACTCGGCCGGGAGGCCCACCTGTTCGGCCTCGCCGACCCCGGGTGGGAGGCCGGACTCGCGTCCAAGGTCCGGTACCGGCTCCGCCGCGACCAGCGCACCATCGCGGACGCGGCCATGACGGCCGGCGAGGCGACCTGGGACGAAGTCGGCGACTGGGCTTCGCAGCTGATCGCCGACCACAACGCCGCGAAGGGCCAGCAGGAGCTGCCCGAGTTCGTGGGCTTC
Organism: Streptomyces sp. LMG1-1-1.1; assembly: GCF_040815545.1. Lineage (NCBI taxonomy): Bacteria > Bacillati > Actinomycetota > Actinomycetes > Kitasatosporales > Streptomycetaceae > Streptomyces > Streptomyces sp. LMG1-1-1.1. The sequence goes on from NZ_JBFPNH010000078.1 coordinate 9,351, forward strand.
CGGCTGTCCACCTGGCAGGAGAACCCGGACATCGACGTCCTGGTGTTCACCGCCGAGGCGGCCGGTCTGCGCGGGGTGCAGACCGTCCTGCTCTGGGGCGACGAACTCGAGGTGTACGAGATCGGATTGGCCGGTGAGGAGAGCGACGAACGCTTCGCGCTCTACCTCAACCTGCTCCTCCACCTGCCGATCCGGTACGCGCGTGCCCGGGGGATCGACCACATCCGGCTCGGCTCCAAGGCGGAAACGGCGAAGGCGCGTCGGGGCGGAGTCTTCGAGCCCTTGTACGGCGGAGTCCTCGGCAGGGCCGAAACGCGACGCCTCGCCCGTGGCGAAGCGTAGGGCGTGCGCGGCGGAGGCGGCCGGCACCCGCTCGGCAGCCCTCACGAACACAGGGCCCTCGCACGTTTGAGGTCCGGAAGCAGCGCCAGGTGCTCCTCGCGCACCAGGTCGAACCGGAGCGAGAACGCGACCAGGGCCTCGCGCTTCGAGTGCATGCGGCCCTCGTCCACGTACTTGGCCCACTGGCCGACCGGCAGCTTCTGGTCCGCCAGATAGTCGATGTGGTAGTTGATGCTGCTGCGGTTCGCGCCCTTGAACTGCCGAATTCCCCGCAGCCTTTCGACCACTTCCTGGACGGAGGGCACGGCCGCCATGGAGGAGCCGCGCAGGCGCGGTTCGCACAATGCCACGAGAACGGCGAAGTACTTGCTCGCCGTGTCCAGCCTGGACATCGCCGACTCGGTCAGCGTGGCGGCCTGGTCGGATCCCAGCAGGCGCGGCGGGGGAGTGAAGACGGTGAGTTCGCTGATCGTGTCGTTCGACGGGATCAGAATGCGCGACATCTCGAACGGGATCACCATCCCCAGCTGGCGTGGGCGCACCTTCACCAGTTCGGTGCCGCCCTCCAGGTTCTCCACGACGAAAGTGGTGCTCGCCGTGAAGTTCGAGAAGAGGAGGTGATGGTCGGAGACCTCGAACGTCCCGATGCTCGGCAGAGCGCCGGGCTGGAAATCACCGGTGGAGCTCGATATGCCGAAGTCCAGCCGCTCGCCGGCCTTCAGGTCGACCCGCTCCTTCGTGCCGGAGCTGTCAGGGTGGCGAGTCCTGTTGTGCCAGGTCAGGATCACTTCGACATCGGATTCGATCATGGTATTCAAAGAACGTATCCTGTCTTCCTCGACTACTTGTGGAAGTTCCAAGGTGGACGGGCGCCGATCGGCAGGCTCGTTGAGGCCGATCGGTATGTTCATTGAGACCGCGGACGAGGAGTCCGCGACGGGGGGACGACTCAGAAGGGTCTGGATTCCCTCCTGTCGCTTCGGATCCGGCGAGTGGCCGGGAAGCGGTGAATCTCCCGCCGGCGTTTCCGGAACGCCCGGGCGGACACTTCGCGCGAGGTGGGCGGGCGCGGCACCGCAACCGCATCCGCATCCCGGGAGGGAGGGCTCGGAGCCCGCGCTCCCCGGCGTTTCCTCAGTGGGCGCGTCTTCGCGCCGGACGGCGGTCGCGGTCCGGGCGTGCGGCATGGGAACGGTGGATGGCGGCGGCCGATCGAAGAGACCTACAAACGCCCTTCATGTGATTCTTCACCCCGTGTTTTCATGTCGACGGCGCCATTTCTGTGGCCTTCGACAGTGGTTCGATGTGCTTTTCTCCCAGCGATACCGAACGTGATGGGTCGAGCGTTTTCATTTGTCCTGCCCGGGCTGTTTCCATCCCGTGGGCAGAGGTGTAATCATTTGTTCCCCGGTTGTCCCCCGATTGGTGATCTTCACTCCGCTTCGCCCACGGTGTCAAGACCCGATCGAGACTCCGAACGCGTCTATAAGGGGCACCACGTCAATGTGATCCCAAGTCAGATTCCCTGTACAGATCGCCCTGCGGCTTGGCAAGTGGATTTTCTGCTTCGATCTGCTAAACGTAACTCCTGTCTCTTTGCCCTGGATTGACACCCGGGGGCGGGCTCGTGGTGAGGCACCCGTTCAGAGTCCCTGACCAGGTGTGACCTGCGGCTCCTGACGGGTGTCAGTACTGTTTCGGGGGCCGATCGGTAATCTCCTGGTTTATGTCTCTCACTCTGGTCGAGCGGTTCTTGCGTGGTCTGGAGATATCCCCGGATCGTCCTGCCTTGAAGGTCGGGTCGGATGTGGTGTCGTATCGGGAGGTCCATGAGAGGGCTTTGCTGTGGGCGG
>NZ_JBFPNH010000079.1:0-11331 GCF_040815545.1 Streptomyces sp. LMG1-1-1.1
CCGGGTCGGAGAAGCGGAGGCGTACGTGGCCGCCGGGGATGAGGCGCTTGAGCTGCTCGGCGGTGCCTTCGGCGGCGATCTTGCCGTTGTTGAGGACGGCGATGCGGTCGGCGAGTTGGTCGGCTTCTTCGAGGTACTGGGTGGTGAGGAAGACGGTGACTCCGCCGGTGACGAGTTCGCGGATGATCTGCCACATGTTGTGGCGGGAGCGGGGGTCGAGGCCGGTGGTGGGTTCGTCGAGGAAGATGATGCGGGGGTCGCCGACGAGGGTCATGGCGATGTCGAGGCGGCGCTTCATGCCGCCGGAGTAGGTGGAGGCGGGTTTTCCGGCGGCTTCGGTGAGGTCGAAGCGTTCGAGGAGTTCGGCGGCGATGCGGCGGCCTTCCGGGGTGGGCAGGTGGTGGAGGTCGGCCATGAGGAGCATGTTCTCCTCGCCGGTGATCAGGCCGTCGACGGCGGAGAACTGTCCGGTGACGCCGATCGCGGCGCGGACCTTCTGGGGGTCGGTGGCGAGGTCGTGGCCGGCGATGCGGGCCTCGCCGCCGTCGGCGGAGACGAGGGTGGAGAGGATCTTGACGGCGGTGGTCTTGCCGGCGCCGTTCGGACCGAGCAGGGCGAAGACCGATCCGGCCGGGATGCGGAGGTCGATGCCGTCGAGGACGACTTTGTCGCCGTAGGACTTACGCAGTCCGATGGCGGAGACGGCGATGGGCGACGGGGACGAACCGTCGGTGTGCCTGGGCGTGGGCATGACAGGCGAAGGCATGGAGCCCTCCCGTTCGAAGGGTGAGGTCACTGGGTGAGGTCACTGGGCGAGAACGCTGAGTGAGGTCGCTCAGGTGGAGTCGCCGGAGTGAGGGCGTTCACGGAAGCGGCGGGTGTGGCCGCCGGGGGTGACCGGCGGCGCGGGTGAGCCGGCGCGAGGTCAGCCGCGGGCGCGGCGGATGTCGATGTTGCCGTGCCGGGTGCGGGCGCGTACCTCGACGGTGTCCTCGGTCTCCGCGGGGCTCTCGGACGCGGTGAGCGAGTTGCGTACCTGGCCGGAGCCGGAGTTGACCTCGAGCCAGGCGGCGGTGCCCTCGCGGATGCCGACCTCGATGGCCCCGTAGTTGGTCTCCAGCTGGACGGTGCCGCGGACGACCTCGCCGACGCGCAGGGTGCCGTGCGCGGTGGTGGCGACGACCGAGGCCTCGGCACGCGCGATGTCGATGTCGCCGTTGGCGCCGCTCACCCGCAGGTCGCCGGTCGCGGTGCCGACCGTCGTGGTGCCGTGCGAGTTCTTCAGGACGGCGGGACCGTCGACGAGGCCGACGCGCAGGCTGCCGGAGCTGGTGGTGATCTCGGCCTTGCCCTCGACCCGCTCCACGGTGATCGAACCGTGGGACGCCGTCAGGTGCAGCGGGCCGGTGGTGTCGAGGCGGACGTCACCGGCGGAGGTCTTCACCCGCACCTCGCCGAGGCGGCCCTCGCCGAGCACCTGGGCCCAGGCGCCGGTGAGGTCGACGCTGGAACCGGCGGGGAGCTCGACCGTCACGTCGACGGTGCCGGTGCGCCCGACGAGGTAGCGCTGCTTGGGCGTCCTGATGGTCAGGGCGCCGCCCGCGTACGAGACCTCGGTCTGGTCGGCCGTCTTGACGTCCTGGTCCTTCTTCGGGTCGCGGGGCCGCACCTCGACGACGGTGTCGACGCGGTCGCCCGCCGTGAACTGGATGGAGCCGGCATCCACGCGCGCCGTGGCCGAGATCGGTTCGGGAGTGTCGAAAGAAGGCATGGCTGTCCCGTCCTCTTGGGTCTTCGGTTCGTCCCCGCTGGTGGGACGTGGTGTGGGTGGAGTGGTGCGGGCTGGGAGGGGCGGGCTAGCGCACCCATCCCGTGAAGTTCTGTCCGACGGTCCTGGCCTTCTCCGTCGTACGCGGCCGGGCGCCGCCTTCGACCGCGGCCGACACGGCGCGCACCAGCCACGCGTTGACCGACAGGCCCTCGCGGGCCGCGGCCTCCTCGGCGCGGGTCTTGAGGTGGGCCGGCAGGCGCAGGTTCACGCGGGCGGTGCCGCCCTCGTCGCCCTCGGCGGGAGCCGGGGCGGGGAGCGGTTCGGCGGCAGCGGTGGGTTCGGCGGGGGTGCCGGTGCCGGTGGGCGGCAGCGTCACCACGAAGTCGGGGTCGAGGCCTCGCAGTCGTACGTCGACGGATCCGGGGGCGAGTTCACGGGTGATCTCGTCCGTCGCCGCGGAGAGCACGTTGAGCATGGTCAGCCGGGCTGCCGACTCCAGGGGAGCGGTGAGCCTGTCGGCCAGCTCGCGGGCTTCCTCTCCGCCGGCTTCGGCGGCCACCGCGAGTTCGCGGCGGAGGGTGTCGACGTACGGGGTGAGGTCCATGACGCCATCATGGCACCATCATGGCGCCATGCGCAAGCGCTGATGGCGCCTCGTGGGTGGCGGAAGGGAGGAGCGAGCCTCTGACCTGCGCGAATGCGTCACGGGTGCGGCATGTGTCGGTGGTGTCGCGAGGGTCGCCATGGCGTCAGATGGCGTCAGATGGCGCCGGGTGGCGTCATGTGGTGCCACTTGGCGCCACTCGGTGGCGGTGTTCCGCGCGCTCGACCAGGGCGAGGTGATCGGCGAAGGGGTGCGCGGCTGTCGCTCGCGACCCTTGCTCGCCGAACAGTTCCGATATATCGTTGAGGCATCGCGACAGTTCGACGATGGATCCCGATGGAAGGAGCGTCGCGATGCGTTCACATGGACACGAGTACGGAAACGGACACGGAGCCGGTCGTGGAGGCTGCGGCCCCGGCCCCCGTGGGGACTTCGAAGGGCGGCGGGCCGCGTTCGGCCCCTTCGGGCCCGGGTTCGGCGGCGGCCCCTTCGGGGGCGGCTTCGGCGGGCGGGGGCGCGGCAGCGGTCGGGGGAGGGCGCGGCGCGGTGATGTGCGTGCCTCGATCCTGGCGCTGCTGAAGGACCGGCCGATGCACGGATACGAGATGATCCGCGAGATCGGCGAGCGCAGTGACGGGGCCTGGAAGCCCAGTCCGGGTTCGGTCTACCCGACCCTCCAGATGCTGGAGGACGAGGGGCTGATCACCAGCGCGAGCGAGGGCGGCAAGAAGCTGTTCACGCTCACCGACACCGGGCGCGCCGAGGCCGAGGAAGGCCCGGAGGCTCCGTGGGAGGAGGCCGGGCGCGGGGTCGACTGGGAGGCCGTGAACGAGATCCGGCAGGCCGGCTTCGGTCTGATGGAGGCGTTCGGGCAGGTCTGGAAGACCGGCACCCCCGAGCAGCGCCAGAAAGCGGTCGGCGTGATCAACGAGGCCCGCAAGAAGCTGTATCTGATCCTGGCCGACGAAGGCTGACCGGTGGGGGTGAAAGGACGTACGCGTGCGTACGGGAAGGGCCCCGCGGCGATGTGCCGCGGGGCCCTTCCGTATGTGCGGTCAGGCGACGAGGCCCGACAGCTTGCGCAGGGACTCGGTCAGCGCCGCCGTGGCCGAGTCCTTCAGCTTGCCCGCCATCAGGGACACCGCCGCACCGGTGAACTCGCCGTCGATCCGCACGGTCGTCGCGTCCCCGTCCGCCGCGAGCGAGTACCGGGTGGTGACGAGGACGCCCATCGGGCCCTTGCCCTTGATGGCGAAGGCCCGCTCGGACTCCAGTTCCTCGACCGTCCAGAGCACCTCGGCGGGGAAGCCCATCAGCTTCATGTTCTCGGTGAAGGTGGCGCCTGCCTCCAGAGGGGCGGGGCCGCCGTTCGGGAAGCTGGTGTGGGTGGCGTTCCACTCGCCGTACGAGGCGAAGTCCGTGAGCTGCGCCCAGACCTTCCCCGCCGGCGCCTCGATCCGTGCCTCCGCGCTGACTTCGGCCATGAGACCACCCCTTCACGCGTCCAACTGGGTTCCGGTGTCGCGGAACGTAGCCGGGCGGCCGTGAACATTCAATACTGATGAACCGTCAGTTCTGCGGTGGCCGGGCCCGCACCGTCGCCGATCCACCAGATCTCCGAGGCGTCGAAGCTGTCGGACGCCCGAGGCGCCCCGTCCTCCTCGTGGCAGTGGAACGCGGCCCAGAACAGATCGGCCGGCAGTGCTTCCCGGGGTGCGTACACCCGGTACACGTACTGCCGCCCGTCGAGCGCGAGCAGAGCCACCATCCAGAACACGACCGGAAGACGTGCTGTAGCGGGTCCGTGGTTGCAACAGGGGCGCGAAGCAAGGCGGCGCGCGCCCTCGGGGGTGGCTGGCGCAATCTCATCCGCAAGGAGGAGGAATCGTGCACCCGTGCCCGACTCCGGTGGGATGCGGACATGCTTCTCGCCGGTGATGCCCCGGCCGCCCTCGCCTGATGAGGTGGGAGGGTGCACAGTCCCGTCCCGCTCACCCCGCCCTTCCGGCAGCCCGTCGCCCTGCGCGCGGAGCTCACGTCCTTCCTGACGCCCTCGCTCGCGGCGGTCGTGACGGGCGCCCGCCGCAGAGCCCTCCGGGACGGCGACCGCCAGATCGACACCGCGCACCTCCTGCACGCGCTCGTCGAATCCGACCCCGAGGCCGGTGCCGCGTTCGAGGACGCGCGCCGACTCGCCCGCGTGCTCGGCTACCTCGCCCAGCGGTCCATCGGGTACGGCCTCCGCTGGCAGCGCTCGATCGAGGACTCGAGCGCCGGGCGTCTGCTCCCCGCCGTTCGCGGGTCCGAACCGCAGGGCGCCCGCGCCTCCGGCTGGTCGCCCGCGGCCGCCGTCGCCCTCGAAGGCGCCTTCCGTCGGGCCGCCGCGCGCGGCGACGACCGCGCGCGCGGCCTCGACCTGCTCGCCGTCATCGCCGCCGATCCGGAGTGCCGGGCCGCGGAGGTGCTGCGCCGCGCGGGTGTCGACCCCGCCGCGCTGGCCGCCGGCATCGACCGCCGGGGCGACGCGCGGATCGATGCGGGGCCGGGTGCCGGTACCGATGCGTTCATCATCGATGCGGGGCCGGGCGGCGGTGCGGGTGTGCGCATCGATGCGGGGCGGGACGGCGGTGTGGGTGTGCGCATCGATGCGGGGCCGGACGCCGGCGTGGATGTGTGCATCGATGCCGGATCGGAAGGCGGGCGCCGTGCGGCCGTGGACGCCGCTCTCGACGGCCGCGCGGAGGCCCGTGTGGACGCCGGTCCGGACGTCGGTCCGGACGTCCGTCTCGGTACGCGCGGTGAGGGCGCGTCTCAACAGGTGTAACGGGGGTTACGCACCTGACGGCGTCCTGTCATCATGGCCGGATGCACGCGTCTCAGGGGAGAAGCGCCGGCCTGGGACTAGCCCTGGCCTCGGCCTTCGCATTCGGTGGTTCAGGAGTGGCGGCCAAGCCGCTCATCGAGGCGGGACTCGACCCGCTCCATGTGGTGTGGCTCCGGGTCACCGGCGCCGCGCTCGTCATGCTGCCCGTGGCCTGGCGCCACCGGGACCTGCTACGCCGCAAACCCGCCCTCCTCGTGGGCTTCGGCCTGCTCGCCGTCGCCGGTGTCCAGGCCTTCTACTTCGCCTCGATCTCCCGGATACCCGTCGGTGTCGCGCTGCTCATCGAATACCTCGCGCCCGCGCTCGTCCTGGGCTGGGTCCGGTTCGTCCAGCGCCGCCCGGTCACCCGCGCCGCCGCCGTCGGCGTGGTCCTCGCCGCGGGCGGTCTCGCGTGTGTCGTCCAGATCTGGTCGGGGCTGAGCTTCGACCTCCTCGGTCTGCTCCTCGCGCTCGCCGCCGCCTGCTGCCAGGTCGGCTACTTCGTCCTCTCCGACCAGGGCTCCGACGAGGCCGGACAGGCCGATCCGCTCGGCGTCATCGCGTACGGGCTGCTCATCGGCGCGCTCGTCCTCACGGTCGTGGCCCGCCCGTGGGGCATGGACTGGGCGCTGCTCGGCGGCAGCGCCGACATGGACGGCAGCAGCGTGCCCGCGTGGCTGCTGCTCGGCTGGATCGTCCTGATCGCCACCGTCCTCGCGTACGTCACCGGTGTCATCTCGGTGCGCCGGCTGTCCCCGCAGGTGGCGGGCGTCGTGGCCTGCCTGGAGGCCGTCATCGCCACCGTCCTGGCCTGGGTCCTGCTCGGTGAGCACCTGGAGGCGCCGCAGATCATCGGCGGCGCGGTGGTCCTCGTCGGGGCCTTCATCGCACAGTCGTCGACGCCGAAGGCGTCTCCCGCCGCGCCGGTGGCGGGTTCCGCCGCAGGAGCAGCGGAGGCCGGGGGCGGGGTCGGAGACGGGACAGGTGACGGCGTCGGCGTCGGAGTCGGGGCAGGTGACGGCGCCGGAGCCGGGGCAAGTGACGGCGTCCGAGTCGGGGCAGGTGACGGCGTCGGTTCCGATGAGGGCGTGGTCGGGCGGGGTACGGAGTTGTCGGCCGGGCGGACCGCCTCGTAGGGTGACGCCCATGCATGCGACCGTGCTTCCGCCTCCCGCCGCCTAGCGCGCGCGGAGCCACTCCTCGACGAAGACCGGGCTCGGCCGGGCGACTCCTCGCCCCCGAGCGGTTCGTCGCTGCGCGCGCGGAGCCCAGCGACCACCTTTCCCTCCTGTCTTCCTCGGAGAAGTCACGTGTCGAACTCCTCGGGATCCGCCCTGTCCGTCGGGCGGAGCCTCTTCTATCTGATCGTCGCCGGAATCGCCTGGGGCACGGCCGGTGCCGCTGCCTCGCTGATCTTCCGGATCAGCGACATGGGCCCGCTGGCCCTGTCGTTCTGGCGCTGTGTCGGCGGGCTCGTCCTGCTGCTCGGCGCGCTCGTGCTGCGGCCTCGCCGCGCCGCCGCGCGTACCGCAGACGAGTCGCGCGGTCGGCGGACGGCCCGGATCCTCGGCACGGGCATCGGGCTCACCGTCTTCCAGAGCGCGTACTTCGCCGCAGTCCAGGCCACCGGCCTCGCGGTCGGCACGGTCGTCACCCTCGGCGCGGGCCCCGTCCTCATCGCGGTCGGCGCCCGGCTCGCCATGGGGGAGCGCCTCGGCCGCGGCGGAGTCGCCGCCGTCGCCGGAGCGCTGGCCGGACTCGCCGTGCTCGTCCTCGGGGGCGGCGCGGCCGAGGTCCGTCCGCTGGGCGTTGTCCTCGCGATCGTCTCGGCTGCGGGTTACGCCGCGATCACCCTGCTCACCCGGTGGCTCGGCCGCGACGGCGGCGGCGGCGACGCGCTGGCGACCACTACCTGGGCCTTCGCGATCGGCGCCGCCGGGCTGCTGCCGATGGCGCTCGCGGAGGGACTCGTACCGCACACGGACGCGCCGCTGAACGTCGTACTCCTGCTGGTCTACGTCGCGGCGGTACCGACGGCGCTCGCGTACGCCCTGTACTTCGCCGGGGCGGCCGTCGTCCGGGCGGCCACCGTGTCCGTGATCATGCTCCTGGAACCGGTGAGCGCGGCCCTGATCGCCGTCTCGCTGCTCGGTGAGGAACTCACCGCCGCGATCGTCCTCGGCACGCTGCTGCTGCTGGCCGCCGTCACCGGCCTCGCGTTCGCGGAGGCCCGGACGGCGGTGGAGGAACGCAGGCGGGAGGCCGCCGTGGCGGTCTAGGTGCATGGGTGCCCGCAGCGTTGTTGACTCGGCTGATCGGAGGCTGGTGACTCGGCTGCGGGCACGGGCGGACGCGGCCGGGCTGGTCACGTGGGAGGTCGACGTCGACTCCACGATCTGCCGGGCATGCGGTCGTCAACGAGTGCCTCTGACCTTGCTCGCCAGGCTCGGCCGGAGGGTGGTGCCTCCCGTGCTCCGTGCCCTCGTCTCTCCGTGCCCCCGCCACGTGCCCCGTGGCTCCATGCCCTGATGGTCCGGTCGTGTGGCGGCCGTCCGGTCGGCGTCAGCCGGTGGTGCGGCGGCGGAGCTGGTGGTCGCGGGCGGGCCCGTCGCCGCGGCCGGCGCGCTCGGCGAGCCGGGCCGCGACGCGGTCCTGGACGTCCTGCGGTTTGTTGCCCGCGTACTTGAACTTGGCGCGTACCTCGGTGACCTCAAGGTTCAGCACCCGGATCCCGGACAGCATGCGGCCGAACGGGGCCTCGCCCGGTGCGACCGGGGCGGTGCCTCCGTCCGGCTGGAAGTGGGCGACCTGGCGGTTGAGGAGGTCGGCCTTCTCCGCCGGGTCGTCGACCACGTGCGCGGTGCAGCGCAGCTGGACGGCCGCGTAGTACGAGGTCGGGGTGCCGTGCTCGGACGGCGCGCCCTCGGGAGCCGTCCACGGGCCCGGTACGAAGACGTAGTCGTCGACCACGCTCAGGAGCACCGTCGGGTTCGCGTCGAGGGCGCGCCACAGCGGGTTGGGCCGGGCGAGATGGGCGAGCACCCGACCGTGACGGCCGGGCTCGGAGTCGTACCGGAAGTGCAGCGGTTGCACCCACGGCGGTTCGCCGGGCAGGCCGTTGACGGCGAGCTGGCCGAAGTCGTGGCGGGCGAGCCAGGTGCGCCACTCGCCCTCGTCGTGGGCGGCGTCCCAGGGATGGATCAGCATCGTGGTCCGTCCGTCCTCAGAGGGCGGTGAGGTAGTCGGGCAGGCCGACGGCCGGGGCGAGGTCGTCGGCGGGGACCGGCGTACCGTAGCCACCCCGTACGGGGACCACGCCGGCCCAATAGGGAAGGTCGAGGTCCTCGGGGTCGTCGTTGGGGCCGCCGGTGCGGACCTTCGCCGAGACCTCGTCCAAGTCGAGCCGGATCACGGCGGTCGCGGCGAGCTCCTTGGCGTTCCCCGGGCGCGAGTCCGCGGAGCGGCCCGGGACGACGTGGTCCACCAGCGCGTCCAGGGCGGTGCGCAGCTCCTCCGGGTCGGTCACCTGGTGGGCGGTGCCGAGGACCACGACCGAGCGGTAGTTGAGCGAGTGGTGGAACGCCGAACGGGCCAGGACCAGGCCGTCGACGTGGGTCACCGTGAGACAGACGGGCAGACCGGGCGCCTCCACGCCGTCGCCCGCGGCGCGCAGCGGCCGCGAGCCCGTGGAGCCGTGGACGTAGAGCCGGTCGCCGACCCGGCCGTAGAGCGTCGGCAGGACGACCGGCGCTCCGTCGCGCACGAAGCCGAGGTGGCAGACGTACGCCTCGTCGAGTATCGAGTGGACCAGGGCCTTGTCGTACGAGGCCCGCTGACGGGAGCGGGTGGGCACGGTCCGGTCGGTCGGCGTGTACGTGGCGGCGGTGTCTGTGGGCGCGTTCATGTCTGTGGGCACGTTCATGTCGGTGGGCACGTTCATGTCGGTGGCGTCGGTGGCGTCGGTGGCGTCGGTGGCGTCGGTGGCGTCGGTGGCGTCGGTGGCGTCGGCCGTGTCGGCGGCGGCGGTCATTTGCGGGACTCCATTGCACTAGTGCATAATCATGTTTGTGCTAGGAGAGTATCGGATCGAAGGTCGCCGCGCATCGGACATTGCCGCCAGCGTCGAGCGAGGAGTCGGGACCGGCGCGCTGGAGACCGGTCAACTGCTACCGCCCATGCGGGAGTTGGCTCTGACGCTCGGCGTCAACGCGAACACCGTCGCCGCCGCCTACCGCACCCTGCGCGAGCGCGGCGTCATCGAGACGGACGGTCGCCGCGGCAGCCGCGTCCGCGCCCGGCCCGCCACGACCGCTCGCGGATCCCTCCGCGTGGACGCCCCCGCCGGGGTACGGGACGTGAGCAACGGCAGCCCCGACCCCACCCTGCTGCCGCCGCTCGGCGAGGCGTTCGCCGAGGTCGCGCGCCGGTATGCCGAACACCCGGGGCTGTACGGAGAGGCCCCCGTCGACGAGGAGTTCGGGCGCCTCGCGCGCGCCGCCTTCGACGCGGACGGCGTGCCGGACGGACCCATCGGCGTCGCCTCGGGCTCCCTCGACGCCGTCGAACGCGTCCTCTCCGCCCACCTCAGGCCCGGCGACGCCGTCGCCGTCGAGGACCCCGGCTGGGGCAGCCTCCTCGACCTCGTACCCGCGCTCGGGCTGCGCCCCGTGCCCATCGCCGTCGACGACGAAGGGCCCCTGCCGGAAGAGGTCGAGCGCGCGATCCGCCAGGACGGCGCCCGCGCCGTGATCGTCACCGACCGGGCCCAGAACCCCACCGGCGCGTGCGTCACCGCCGACCGGGCGCGGGCCCTCCGCCGCGTGCTCGCCGGCCACCCCGACGTCCTCCTCGTCGAGGACGACCACGGACACGGCATCGTCGCCCAGCCGCTCCACCCCCTCGCCGGCGTCACCCACCACTGGGTCCTCGTCCGCTCGGTCGCCAAGGCCTACGGCCCCGACCTCCGCATCGCCGCCTTCACCGGCGACGCCGAGACCGTCGACCGGGTGCTCGGGCGGCAACAGCTCGGCCCCGGCTGGGTCAGCCGGCTCCTCCAACGCACCGTCGCCCACCTCTGGGTCACCGGCGCCGTCGACCCCGCCCTCGTCGCCCGCTCCTACGGCAAGCGCCGTGACGGCCTCGTCCGCGCCCTCGCCCGCCGCGGCGTCGTCGCGCACGGCCGCAGCGGCATGAACGTCTGGGTGCCCGTCGCCGACGAGACGGCCGCCGTCGCGGGCCTCATGGCCGAAGGGTGGGCGGTCGCTCCCGGAGCGCGGTTCCGGATGAACGCGGGGGCGGGGGTGCGGGTGACGGTGTCCGGGCTTGCGGTGGGGGAGGTCGAGGCGTTGGGGGAGGTGGTGGGGAGGGTGGTGAAGGTGGGGCCGGGGAGGAGTTATGGGTGAGGGGGGTGGGGGGGAGTGGGGTTAGGGGTGCGGGGGTGTGGTTGTGCGGGGGCTGGGCTGGGGTTGCGCCCGTGTTTGTTGTGGGCTGAGCCCTCTCTGCCGCGTTCTCGTTCGTTGTGGGCAATCGTCCGCCAGGGGCGGGACGGGTGGGCACAACGGACGGCGCCCTTTGCCGGGCCTAGGCTTCCGGGCCTGAACCCGTACCGGGTGCGCGTCGCGGTATGAGTGCGGGTCTAGGCACAAGGGGGCGAGGCGCCGCCAAGGGCGCCGTCCCGTGTGCCCACCCGTCCCGCCCCAGCGGGACGATTGCCCACACGGGGGTGGGTGGGGGCGGCGGGCGCGGCCTACACGGGGGTGGGCAGGGGTGACCGGCGGGCGTAGCCCGCGCGGCGGCGGGCGGAGGGTGCGGTAAGCGCGGGCCCACGCAGGGCGGTGGGCAGCGGGCGCGGGCCCGTGCGGGGGGTCGGTGGGTGGCGGGGCGCAGGCAAGCGCGGGCGTCGATGGTGGCGGGCGGGGACAAGCGCGGGCCCACACGGGGTGGTGGCGGCCCGGGCAAGTGCGTGGGCAAGCGTGCGTCGGTGGGCGGCGGGCGCGGGTCAGCGCCGACTACGCGGGAGTGGGCGGCGGGCGCGGCGCGCACGGGGGCGGAGGGTGGTGGGCGCGGGTAAGCGCGGGCCCACGCGGGGGTTGT
>NZ_JBFPNH010000080.1:0-8487 GCF_040815545.1 Streptomyces sp. LMG1-1-1.1
TCTGGGGGTCGGTGGCGAGGTCGTGGCCGGCGATGCGGGCCTCGCCGCCGTCGGCGGAGACGAGGGTGGAGAGGATCTTGACGGCGGTGGTCTTGCCGGCGCCGTTCGGACCGAGCAGGGCGAAGACGGTTCCCTCGGGGACGTTCAGGTCGATGCCGTCGAGGACGGTCTTGTCGCCGTAGGACTTGCGCAGCCCGTGTGCGGCGATGGCCGGGTTGGTCATGGCAGGTGCTCCTTCGGAGGGCGGGACGGGTCAGTTGCTGCGGGCGGTGATGTCGCCGTAGGAGGTGGTGGCGTTGATGGTGAGGTCGGTGGTGCCGTCGTTCCGGAGGGCGTTGGTGACGCGGCCGTAGGCGGTGCCGGCGTCGAGGGCGGCGGAGGCGCCGCGGGCGGCGCCGACGGTGATGTCGCCGTGGTCGGTGCGCAGGGTGACGGTGCCGCGGTGGGCTTCGGTGATGTGCAGGGCGCCCTTGCGGGTGGTGATCTCGGCGGGGCCGCCGAGGCGGCCGACGGTGATGTCGCCGGCCTGGAGGGCGAGGTGGGCGCTCGCGGTCTCGTCGAGCTTGACGGTGGCCTGGGCGGCTTCGAAGGTGACGTCGCCGAGGCGTCCGACGCCGCGGAGTTCGGCGAGGGCGGCCTTGGCCTGGACTCGGGAGCCGGCGGGGAGCTGGACGGTGATCTCGACGGATCCCGAGTCGCCGAAGAGCTGCTTCTTGGGGGCGGGGGCCTCGATGCGCAGGACGCCGTCGGCGTAGTCGACCTCGATCTGCTCGGCGGCCTTGACGTCGCGGCTCTTGGCGGCGTTGGCGGGGAGGATCTCGACGGTGGTGTCGGTGCGGTCGGCGGCGATGAAGCGGAGGGTGCCGGCCGGGATGTCGAGGGTGGTGACGATGGCGGCGGGGGTGGCGAACTTCTGCATTGCTTTTCTCCTTCTCAGCGGCGGGCTCTCTGTCGGCCCGCTCTTTCCGATGAGGGAAAAGCTACGTTGCGTTCGAGGTTGTGGCAACGACTTCGTTGCGTAGAGATATGGAAATTGCAGGTCAGAGCGGCAAATTCATTGCAATGGTTCTGGATGTAATGCAACAACGAACCCTGCGTCCATTGCAATGAAATGGCGGTGAACGCTATGCTGGAGGCGCCAGGAAGCACGAAGCACCACAAAGGAGACCGCGATGCCGGGAGGCCGCCTCACCCAGCCCGAGCGCCAGCAGATCGCAGTGGGTCTGGCCGACGGTCTCGCCTACGCGGAGATCGCCCGCCGCCTCGACCGGCCGACCTCGACGATCACGCGCGAGGTGATGCGGAACGGCGGCCCCACCGCCTACCGCGCCGAGCTGGCCCACCGCGCCACCGAGCGCCGCGCCCAGCGCCGCAAGCAGGCCGCGCCCCGGAGCGGGGAGGCGCTCCCGCAGGCCCACGGGCGCGATCCCGAGGCCATGCGCGCGTACGAGGAGACGTTCACGGCCGTCATCGCGGGCTCGGGCATGCCGGCGATGATGTCCAGGGTGATGGCCAGCCTGACCCTCGCGGACACGGGCAGCCTCACCGCGTCCGAACTCGTCGAGCGCCTCCAGGTCAGCCCGGCGTCCATCTCCAAGGCGATCGCCTACCTGGAGTCCCAGGGCATGGTCCGCCGGGAGCGCGACGACCGCCGCCGCGACCGCTACGTCGTCGACGACGACATCTGGTACCAGTCGATGGTCGCCAGTGCCCGGTCCACCGCCCAGATCGTCGGCATCGCACGTGAGGGCGTCGGCGTCCTCGGCCCCGACACCCCCGCCGGGGCCCGCCTGGAGAACGTCGCCCGCTTCCTCGACTTCGTCTCCGAGAGCATCATGCGCGCCGCCGAGCAGGCCCGCGAGATCCTCTCCGTGAAGCCCGAAAGGGCCCCGGACGCCACCGGTGGGGAGCCGGAGGCGTCCTGAGGGCCCGTGTGCGGTCGTCCGCGGGTCAGTCGAGCAGGTCGAGCGTGACGTGCGGGGCCAGGTCGCGGAGGAAGGCGGGCGCGTCGAAGGCCGCGCCGGCGGAGGCGACGCCGACCGTCGCGGTCCGTCCCGTGAGGACGTGGCGGAGGGCTTCCACGGCGAGCGGCGCGCTGACGGCGTAGATGTCCCGGCCGCTCGCGACGGCGCGCCGCTCCTCGCCGCCGGAGCGGACGACGACGTCGACGAGGAAGGTCTGCGCCGACCGCCCCCGCTCGTCGACCGCGGTCGGCGCGGGCGTGTCCGGGGACGCCAGCTCGCGGGCGGCCTCGACGGTCATGTAGGTGCGGACCTCGGGGATGGCGAGGTGGCTGGGGACGGTGACGATGTCGGCCATGCTGAACTCCCCGATCACCGGGCGGGCGCCCATCGGCTGGGGGAAGGTCCACTCCAGGGTCGGTGCGGCGTCGTCGCGGTACTGCACGCGCCCGTCGCCGAACACGACCCGCCGGCCGTCCCTGCGCTGCCGTGACACGGTGCCCGCGGCGAGCGTGCCCGGGGTCGGGTGCCAGCCGCTCAGCCCGTAGGCGACGTGCGCCTCGTCGGCTTTCTCCCAGTCGCCCATCGCCGCGGTGACCAGCAGGTCTCCCAGGCCGCCGAAGAAGGCCATCGCGGGCACGACCACCGTGCCCGCGGCCTTCGCGCGCTCCGCGAAGTGCGCGAACGTGTCGAGGTTCGCCTCGATCTCCGCGGCCACGTCGACGTACGGGATCCTCGCCCGCAGCGCCGCCTCGATCACCGGCGCCGCGGTCGCGGCGAACGGTCCGGCGCAGTTGACCACGGCGTCCGCCCCGTCCATCGCGCGGTCCAGGGCGGCGGCGTCGTCGACCGAGGCCGGCCGCACGTCGAGCCCGCCGTGCTCCGCCGCGAGCGCCCGGAGCCTGCCCTCGTCCCGGCCCGAGAGCACCGGCACGAACCCCCGGCTCAGCAGTTCCGCCACCACGAACCGTCCGGTGTGCCCGTACGCGCCGAACACCACTACCGCGTGCCCCGAAGTCATCGCTCTCTCCCGCCGTCCTTGTTCGTTCAACTGTGAACAATCTTGCCGGGGGCAGGCGCCCGGCGGGAGGGCGGGAAGTGCCACACGTCGCACAGTTTCGGACATGCGCCAGGACCCAGGGCCGGGGGCGGGAGGGGGCCTGCCCCCGAGGGTCGTACGGGCTACAAGGCGCCCAACTGGGCCGGAATCGGAGCCGAGTGAAGGATCGTCAGGCCGGAGACGGCGCGGGTGAGGGCCACGTAGAGGCGGCGGAGGCCGGTGCGCTCGTCCGGTTCGCCGTCGACGACGGCCGCGGGCTCGTCGAGGACCACGTAGTCGTATTCGAGGCCCTTGGCGAGGGAGGCCGGGACCAGGGTCAGCCGGGAGTCGGCCGTGGTCTCCTCGCCGGGGGAGAGGTACGGCAGTCCGGCCGCGGTCAGGGCCTCCGCGAGCGGGGCGATCCGGGCGTCGGCGGCGATCAGGCCGATGGAGCCCTCGTGGGCGAGGGACTCGACGCAGGCCGCGACGACGTCCGCGTCCAGGTCGTCCGTGGGGCGGACGGCCAGCGAACCGGGGTTCTCACGGACCGACTCGACCGCCGCGAGCCCCGGCGACATGTGCGGAAGGAGCCGGGACGCGTACGCGATCACCTCGCGCGGCACACGGAAACCGGCGGTCAGCTCCTCCACCACCGCCTCCGGCTTCCCGAGGTGTCCGAGCGCCTGCGCCCAACTCCCCGTCGCCCAGGGTGTCGTGCCCTGCGCGAGGTCGCCGAGGACCGTCGCCGAACCGGTCGTGCAGCGGCGGCCCACCGCCCGGTACTGCATGGGGGAGAGGTCCTGCGCCTCGTCGAGGACCACGTGGCCGAGCGAGTGCGTCCGCTCGATCAGGTCCTTGGCCTCGTCGACGAGGACGGCGTCGGCCGCCGACCACTTCGCCGTCTTCACGCTGCGGGCCGGCTTCGCCCAGAGCAGCAGCTTCTGCTCGTCCTCCGTGAGCAGCCCCTCGGCGTGCTCCGCGAGGAACTCCCGGTCGCTCAGCAGGCGCAGCACCAGCTTCGCGGGTTCCACCGCCGGCCAGCACTCCTTCACGACGGCCTTCACCGCGGGGTTCCGCGCGACCGCGTTCTGCACCCGGTCGTCGGGCGCCTCGCCGGCCTGCTCCATCCGCACCAGGACCGCGTGCGCGACGCGCTGCGGGAGGGCGTCGCGGGCGGCGCCGTACCGGATGTCGCGGTCGATCAACTCCTGGACGATCTCCTCCAGTTCGTACGCGGGCACCCGCCAGCGGCGCGAACCGCGCACCACCATGAGGGACTCCTTGGGCAGGGCGATGTGCGAGCGGACCGCGCGCCGCAGCACCTCCGCCATCCGGGCGTCGCCCTTGACGACCGCCGTCGCCGCCTCGTCCGTGCCCCGCACCTCGACGTGCGCGACGAGGTCGTCGACCGTCGCCTGCTGGACCTCCAGCTCGCCCAGGGCGGGGAGGACCTGCTCGATGTAGTGGAGGAAGGACCGGTTCGGTCCGATGACCAGGGTGCCGGTGCGGGCCAGCCGCTCGCGGTGCGCGTACAGCAGGTACGCGACTCGGTGCAGGCCCACGGCGGTCTTGCCGGTGCCGGGGCCTCCCTGCACGCAGACCGACCCGGACAGGTCGGACCGGACGATCTCGTCCTGCTCGGGCTGGATCGTCGCCACGATGTCCCGCATGGGACCCACGCGCGGCCGCTCGATCTCCGCCTGGAGCAGCCGGCTCGTGGTCTCCAGCTCGGCCGGGTCGGACAGGTGCTCGTCCTCGTACGCGGTGAGCTCGCCGCCCGTGTAGCCGAAGCGGCGGCGCAGTCCGACGTCCTGCGGGTCCTTCTTCGACGCCCGGTAGAACGGCTGCGACACCGGGGCGCGCCAGTCGATGACCATCGGGTCCCCGTCGGCGTCGTGCACGTGCCGCCGGCCGATGTAGAAGCGCTGCCCCTCCTGCGTGGTGTGCAGGTAGTCGAGCCGACCGAAGAACAGCGGCGTGCCGGAGAGGTCGGCGAGCGCCTTGATGCGGTCCTCGATCTGCCGCCCCAGCACCAGCGAGTTGACCCAGTTCGCCGTGACGTCCTTGATGTCGAGCGCCTCGACGTCCTCGCGCATCGCGCGCAGCGCGGAGCGGGACGAGGCCAGATGGGCGCGTTCCCGCGAGAGCGGGTCGGATGCGGAAACGGACACGGTGAAGCCTCCGGGCAGGTGGATACGCGGACACGACGAGGTGGCCGCCGGTTTCCGACCGGACGGCGGCGCTCCACGAACGGGAGGCGGGGAAGCCGGCAAGTGTAACTCCGGCCCCGGCACCCGGCGAACCCCTTTTCCCCTTAGGGGGCGAGGTCCGTCTCACGACGGACCCCGATTCCACCCCCAGGCCGATGTGTTCGGTATGTCCGGATTCCATCATGGAGACATGACCGCGACGACCTTCACCCTCGTGACCACCGTCCCCCGTCCCCACCGCCTCGCCACCGCCCTGCGGGCGATACGCGCCTTCGGCGGCGCCGCGGCCGCGGTCACCCTCCTCGGTGACCACGGCCCGGCCGAGGCCGGCGTCAGGAACCCGCACCCCGTGTACGCCCCGACCCGGGACTGACCGGGCCGGTCGGCGACTCACGGGGCGCCGGTCGGCGAGCCGCCGCCCCGCGTCCCGTACGGACCCCTACGCCCCCACGCCCGGTCTCCCTACGGCGCCAGCAGCTCGTCCGCGTCCATGATCCGGTACGCGTACCCCTGCTCCGCCAGGAACCGCTGCCGGTGCGCCGCGAAGTCCTGGTCGATGGTGTCGCGGGCGACCACCGAGTAGAAGTGCGCCTGGTGGCCGTCGGCCTTCGGGCGGAGCACGCGGCCGAGGCGCTGGGCCTCCTCCTGGCGGGAGCCGAAGGTGCCCGAGACCTGGATGGCGACGGTCGCTTCGGGGAGGTCGATGGAGAAGTTCGCGACCTTCGACACGACGAGGACGTTGATCTCGCCGTTCCGGAACGCGTCGAAGAGCTTCTCCCGCATCGCGTTCGACGTCTCGCCCTTGATGACGGGCGCGTTCAGGTGCTCGCCGAGCTCGTCGAGCTGGTCGATGTACTGGCCGATGACGAGGATCTGCTGCCCGGCGAACTTCCTCACCAGGGCCTCCGTGACCTTCCGCTTCGTCGCCGTCGTCGCGCAGAAGCGGTACTTCTCCTCCGCCTCGGCCGTCGCGTACGCCAGCCGCTCGGCGTCGGTCAGGTTCACCCGGACCTCGACGCAGTCGGCGGGCGCGATGTAGCCCTGCGCCTCGATCTCCTTCCACGGCGCGTCGAACCGCTTCGGCCCGATCAGCGAGAACACGTCGGACTCCCGCCCGTCCTCACGGACCAGGGTCGCGGTCAGACCGAGCCGCCGGCGGGCCTGGAGGTCCGCGGTGAACTTGAAGACCGGCGCGGGCAGCAGGTGCACCTCGTCGTAGACGATCAGACCCCAGTCGCGGGAGTCGAACAGCTCCAGGTGCGGGTAGACGCCCTTCCGCTTGGTCGTGAGCACCTGGTACGTGGCGATCGTGACCGGCCGGATCTCCTTGCGCGTACCGCTGTACTCGCCGATCTCGTCCTCGGTCAGCGACGTCCGCTTCACCAGCTCGTGCTTCCACTGCCGGGCGGAGACCGTGTTCGTCACCAGGATCAGCGTCGTCGCCTTGGCCTGCGCCATCGCACCGGCGCCGACCAGCGTCTTCCCCGCGCCGCAGGGCAGCACGACCACGCCGGAGCCGCCGTGCCAGAAGCCGTCGACGGCCTGCTTCTGGTACGGGCGCAGGCTCCAGCCGTCCTCGGCCAGGTCGATCCGGTGCGCCTCGCCGTCGACGTACCCGGCGAGGTCCTCGGCCGGCCAGCCCAGCTTCAGGAGCGTCTGCTTGATCTGCCCCCGCTCGGAGGGGTGCACGGCGACGGTGTCCGCGTCGATCCGCTCGCCGACCAGCGGCTGCACCTTCCTCGACCGGAGGATCTCCTCGAGGACGGGCCGGTCCGTGCTGGTCAGCACGAGACCGTGCGTCGGGTGCTTGGACAGCGTCAGCCGCCCGTACCGCGCCATGGTCTCCGCGATGTCGACGAGCAGCGCGTGCGGCACGGGGTAGCGCGAGTACTCGACGAGCGCGTCCACCACCTGCTCGGCGTCATGGCCGGCGGCCCGCGCGTTCCACAGGCCCAGCGGCGTCACCCGGTAGGTGTGGATGTGCTCCGGCGCCCGCTCCAGCTCCGCGAAGGGCGCGATGGCCCGCCGGCACGCCTCGGCGAGCTCGTGGTCGACCTCCAGGAGCAGCGTCTTGTCGCTCTGGACGATCAGGGGTCCGTTCACGCGCGATCAGGTCCTTCCCGGGCCGCTCCGACGACGGCCAATCCTCCAGTCTGCCTGATGTCAGACCTGGTCGTCGGCGAGTTCCGCCACGCCCGTGATGCGGTGCAGCGGATACGTGCGGACCTCGTCGGCCGTGTGGTCGTAGCCGGTGACGAAGCCGCCCTCGACGCGGACCGGTGCGATGACGCGCTGGCTGGCGGCCCCGTCCGCGTTGACGTAGCCGATCCAGACGGTGGAGCCCGTCATGGCGGCCGCCTGCACGGTGGCGAGGGTCTCGGCGGCCGACGTACGGGGCAGGGCGCCGGCGCCGGTCGCCGCCGCGGGCTCCTTGCGCACCGCCGTCGCGGCCCGGTCACCGGCGCGGATCGCCTTCACGGCCGCGCCCAGGAGCGTGGAGTCAGGGGCCGGCGGGCCGTCGGGCACCGGCACCGGGGCCGTACGGGCGCCGGTGCGGTAGGCGTCCGCGCGGGTGATGAGGACGTCGCCCTCGGCCGACTCGGCGGCCGGGGCGTACCCCATCGCCCGCAGGCCGGCGAGCAGCGAGGCCGGGTCGGTCTGCGCGGCGAGCACGGTCGGCGCGAGACGGCGCAGGCCCAGGGGCGCGGAGCGCCGGTCGGCCAGGATCTCGCCGAGGACCGCGTCGTCGTCGCAGCGCAGATACGCCGACGCGGCCCCGACCTTGAGGTGACCGTGCCGCCGCGCCACGTCGTCGATCAGGTACGCGAGCGGCTGCGGCACGGGTGTGCGGGAGTGCGCGGCGAGGAAGGAGTGCAGGTCGGACGCGGTCTGCCCGGCGTCGAGCGCCCGCCGTACGGAGCCGGGCGTGAACCGGTAGACCGTGGCGCCACCCTTCGACTCCACGTCCGCGAGGACGGACAGCGCGTCGGCGAGCGGACGCCGCAGCGGGCCCGGCGCGACGGCCGTCAGGTCGGCCTGCAGCAGGACGTCGTCGACGGCCTCCGGGAGCAGCGGCGCGAGCAGGGTCGCCGCCCGCGCGGCGGCCACCGTCAGCTCCACCCCGCCGCCGTGGTCGGCCAGGGTCGCGGCCTCCGCGAGCGGCAGGTTGAGCAGCGCGCGGGCGGGCGCCGACAGGGCGCCGCGCCCGGTCAGCCCGAGGAGCTCGGCCTCGGCGAGCGTCCAGCGCGCGAGCCGCGACCGCAGGTCCGTCGGCGCC
>NZ_JBFPNH010000081.1:0-8421 GCF_040815545.1 Streptomyces sp. LMG1-1-1.1
CTTCGCGGGCGCGCCGAGGCCCTCGGCGGCGGCCCCGCCGGAGGCCGCGCCGCCCGAGGAGCCGGAGGCGGCGGCCGCCGCGCCCGCACCCGCGGCGGTGCCACCGGCGACGACCCCGGCGGCCTTGAGGGAGTACCCGGCGGCGAACCAGCCGATGACGGCGACCGGAAGCAGCGCGGGGATCCCGGCGTTGACGTGCGCGAGTTCACCCGCGGCGAGTCGGCACTTGGCGCACTCCTCCAGGTGCTTGCGCAGGCCCCGCTCGGCCCGCATCCGCAGCCCGCCGCGGGCGTAGGCGCCGAGCCGGTCCGCGTAGCGGGCGCAGTCGCCTTCCGCGGTCAGTGACTGGCTGACGTGGGCCTGGAGGTAGGCCTGCTTGAGGCCCTCGCGGGCCCGGCTGGCGAGGACGGCCGTGGCGTTGGCGGTGAGACCGAAGAGGGGGGCGACGTCGCTCGGCGACTCCTCCTCGACGGTGGTGTGCCACAGCACGGCCTGCCAGCGCTCGGGCAGCGACCGGAAGGCCTGCATGGCGAGCGACTGCTCGGCCTCGTGCATGGCGCGGACGTCGGCGCCGAGGTCCATCGTGTCCTGGTCGGACACCTCGGACGAGCGGGCGGCCTCGGCCGCGAAGACGGCGAAGTCCTCGACGAGGTGCTCGCGCTTCTGGGTCCTCGCCCAGTTCGCCGCGACCCGCCGGACGGTGGTCATGAGGTAGGCGCGGACGGCCTGTTCGGGCCCGGCGCCGCCCCGCACGGCCTGCAGGGTGCGGGCGAACACCTCGGCCGTCAGGTCGTCGGCGGTGTGCGCGTCCCGGCAGCAGGTCCTCGCGTACCGCCGCACGGCGTCGGAGTGGCGGCGGAACAGCTCCTCGTACGCGGACCCGTCGCCGTCCCGCATGAGCTGCACGAGCTCGGAGTCGGACGGCAGCAGCGGCAGCGGTGGCGGCAGTACGCCGTCGGACTCGTCCTCGCCCTCGGCCCCGGAAGGGCCGCCGGAAGACGGGTCGGCGAAGGTGTCGGGAAAGGCATCGGGAAAGGTGGCGGGAGCAGCGTCGGGCGCGTCGTGGGACGCCCCGGGAGCGTCCCGGTACCCGGGTCCGGCCGTCGCGCGGTCGGCGAGCCCGCCGGCCACCGCGCCGGCAGAACCGGAGGACTTGCCCTCCCGCTGCTGCGGCACGCTCGGGTCGAACTGTTCGGGAGATCCCGGCGGAGCCGTCGCGCCGCCCTGACCGGGCACGCCCGTCACACCGCCCTGACCCGGGCCGCCCGTCGTGCCGGCCGCACCGGATCCGCCCGGCGTGCCGGAGAGACCTCCGGGTCCGCCCTGGCTCGGCACCTGTCTCGGGGGAAGTCCCCCGGGCTCCGCGCCACCGCCGTCGCCCAGCGGTTCGTCCCGACCGTCACCGCTCATCGCGGAAGCCCCCGTACGCACGCCCAGACCCGAACACCGGCCAAGACTGCCACAGGGCGCGGGCACGCCGAAGCGCCGCGTCCACTTACCACTCGTCCGGGCAGACTTCCGGGATCCGGGCGTAACCGCTCACACGTTCGTGTCATGCTCGTTGGTCCGCCCGGACCACGGAACAGCCGTCCGCCTACGGGACGCAGGAGAAGACCGCGGGACCTACCGGGACCGGAGGCCCTCCAGCAGGATGTCGAGGAGCCGCGCTGAGGCCGCCGCCTGCTGCACCGCGTCCGGCAGCGCCGGGGCGGCCGTGGCGATCACGAGGAGGACGTCCGCCACGGTCACGTCCGTCCGCAGCTCACCCGCCTCACGCGCCCGGTCGACGAGCCGGCCGACGACCTCGAGCAGCTCCGCCGCCCCCGCGTCGTCCCGCTCCTCCGCCGGCACGGCACGCGGCGCGACCACGCGGGCGTCGGCCTGCTCGGCGACACCCCGCTGGTACGGCACCCGGGCCGCGTCGTCACCGTCGTCCGCCAAGGGCAGCACCGAGGGCTCGTCCACGCCGACCCGCAGCACCTGCGGCGGAAGGAGACGGCCCGCGCCCGAGGCGACCGAGGTCCGCAGGAACCGGGAGAGCGCCGACCACGGCTCCTCCTCCTGGCCCAGCGCGGCCCGCGCCTGCTCGGTCAGCCGGGAGGTCTCCTCCTCGGCTATCCGCCGCACCAGCACGTCCTTGCTGGGGAAGCGGCGGTAGACCGTGCCGACCCCGACCCGGGCGCGGCGCGCCACGTCCTCCATCGGAGCGCCGTAGCCGAGTTCGCCGAACACCTCGCGCGCGGCGCGCAGGACGTGCTCCAGATTGCGCTGGGCGTCCACCCGCAGCGGCGCGGACCTGCCGCCGGGCACCACCATTCCGTTGCGCGGTTCGGGGGCAGCGCCCCCCGTACCGTGGCCGTCGTCGACGATCGCCGTCCCGGCGCCCATCGGCCATCGCGAATCCTGAATCTGCATAAGCGTTCCCCCGCTCATGATGTCTCCCCCCGGAGACTCCCCGCCCTGATACGGGGTTTCCGGTCGATCAGCGCTCAGGTCCACGCGCTCCGATCCGACACCCCGACGAAGTACGAACATAGTTGAGTCGGGGTCAATTCAGAAGGGGAAGTTCCGTACGGTGCGCCCCCCGATCGGAGCAAGGCCCGGAAGACTCCCGATTCCGACCCCCTTTCCGCCCCTCTCCACCCGCCGTGACCTGCGTCGATACCTCCGCACACCCATGACGCGCCACCCCGCGCCTCCGTACCCCTCCGGTCACACAATTTGCCGAGCCTGTGGACAAACCACGGACGGGGGTGCGTCATGGGACAGTGACCGAACCTGCGCGCATTCTCGTGGTCGGCGGCGGATACGTCGGCATGTACACCGCGCTGCGCCTCCAGCGGCAGCTCAGGGCGGAGCTCAGAGCCGGCGCCGCCGAGATCGTGGTGGTCACCCCCGAGCCGTACATGACGTACCAGCCGTTCCTGCCCGAGGCGGCCGCCGGCTCCATCTCCCCGCGCCACGTCGTCGTGCCGCTCCGCCGGGTCCTCGACCGCTGCCGGATCGTCATCGGCGAGGTCAGGTCCGTCGACCACGCGAAGCGGACCGCGACCCTCGCCACCCTCGCCACCGAGGAGGAGGGCACCGGCGCGACCGAGCTCACCTACGACGAACTGGTCATCGCGCCCGGCTCCGTCTCCCGCACCCTCCCGGTCCCCGGCCTGGCCGACCACGGCATCGGGTTCAAGACCGTCGAGGAGGCCATCGGCCTGCGCAACCACGTCATCGAGCAGATGGACATCGCCTCCTCCACCCGCGACCCCGCGATCCGCGACGCCGCCCTCACCTTCGTCTTCGTCGGCGGCGGCTACGCGGGCGTGGAAGCCCTCGCCGAGCTGGAGGACATGGCCCGCTACACGTCCCGGTACTACCACAACGTCAAGCCGGAGGACCTGCGCTGGGTCCTCGTCGAGGCCTCGGACCGGATCCTCCCCGAGGTCGGCGAGGAGATGGGCCGGTACGCCATCCGCGAGCTGCGCGGCCGCAACATCGACGTGCGCCTGCAGACCCGCCTCGACTCCTGCGAGGACCGGGTCGCCGTCCTCAGCGACGGCACCCGCCTGCCCACCCGTACCGTCGTCTGGACGGCCGGCGTGAAGCCCGCGCCGCTCCTCGCCGCCACCGACCTGCCGTTGAACGAACGCGGCCGGCTCCGCTGCACCGCCGAACTCGCCGTCGACGGCGTCGCCCACGCCTGGGCCGCCGGCGACGCCGCCGCCGTCCCCGACGTGACCTCACGGGAGACCGGCAAGGAGTGCGCGCCCAACGCCCAGCACGCCGTCCGGCAGGCCAAGGTCCTCGCCGAGAACATCGCCGCCTCCCTGCGGGGGCAGCCGCTCAAGCAGTACGCGCACGCGTACGCCGGCTCCGTCGCGTCCCTCGGCCTCCACCAAGGGGTCGCACACGTGTACGGGCGCAAGCTCAAGGGATATCCGGCGTGGTTCATGCACCGCGCCTACCACCTCAGCCGGGTGCCCACCTTCAACCGCAAGGCCCGGGTCCTCGCCGAATGGACCCTGTCAGGCCTGTTCAAACGGGAGATCGTCTCCCTCGGCTCGCTGGAACACCCCCGCGCCGAATTCGAACTCGCCGCCGCCCCACCCCCCGACCCCGGCGACAAGCCGTCGTCCTGACATCACTGTCAGTGCACTCGTCCACACTGGACGTGTGACCATAGGTGGGCTCACACCTGCACAGCGTGACTCTGCACGGCACCGACACCACGAGGCATACAGATCCGTGAACTTCACCCGTTGGAGCGCCCGGCTCCCCGGCACGCAGCGCCGCGCGGCGCGGGGGACCGAAGGCTCCGTGCCCGCAGCCCGCGGTGAGTACGGGCAGCAGCTGGAGCAGCTCGCCGGCGCCGCCGAGGCCGCCGACGTCCCCGCCCTGGAGGACTTCTCCGTACGGGAGCTCCTCGGCCGCCTCCCCGGCCTGGTCGCACTCGCGTACGGCCCGGAGCACCGCATCGCGTACGTGAACGACGCCTACGCCGCCGCGTTCGGCCCACGCCCCGCCGGCGCGACCGTCGCCGACACCTGCCCCGAGGCCGAGGAACTCGGCCTGCTCCCGCTCATGGACCAGGTACTGCGCAGCGGCAAGCCCCGCACGGTCAAGTCGCGCCGCACCCAGGACGGCGGGTCGTACACGGTCACCTGCCTGCCCGTGGACAGCGCCCACATCGACGGCGGCGGCGTCCTCGTCCACGCCGCCGACGTCACCGACCACGCCGAGGCGGCCGAGCGACTCCGGGCCAGCGAGCGCCGCCACCGGGAGACCGCCGTCACGCTCCAGCGCTCCCTGCTCCCGCAGGAGCTGGAACAACCCGACGACCTGCGCATCGCCGCCACCTACCAGCCCGGCGGCACCGACGCGGCCGTCGGCGGCGACTGGTACGACGTGATCACCCTCGGAGCCGGCCGCACCGCACTCGTCATCGGCGACGTCATGGGCCGCGGCGTGCGCGCCGCCGCCGTCATGGGCCAGCTCCGCACCGCCGTCCGGGCCTACGCGCGCCTGGACCTGCCCCCGCACGAGGTGCTCCAGCTCCTCGACGGCCTCGCCGCCGAGATCGACGCCAGCCAGATCGCCACCTGCGTCTACGCGATCCACGACCCCAGCGAGGGCAAGCTCGTCTACGCCTCCGCAGGCCACCTCCCGATCCTCGTCCGCGACGAGGACGGCACCGTCCGCTGCGCCGAGGACCCCACCGGACCGCCGCTCGGCACCGGCGGCTGGCTGCACACCTCCGGCTCCATCGCCCTGCCGCCCGGCTCCACCGCCGTCCTCTATACCGACGGCCTCGTCGAGCGCCGCCGCGAGGACATCGACGAGGGCGTCGCCGCCCTGGCCCGCGCCCTCTCCGGCGCCAGCGGCACCCCGCAGGTCGTCTGCGACCGGCTCCTGCGCTCCCTGGGGGTCACCGCCGACCACGACGACGACGTGGCCGTCCTCGTCGTCCAGCACCCCTCGCGCGCCGGAGCGGACGCCGAGCTCTTCCACAACGCGGCCCTTGAACTCCTCGGCGGCGTCGAAGCCGCGCCCCGCGCGCGTGCCTTCGCCTCCGGCGTCCTGTCGAGCTGGCGCTTCCCCGTCGAACTCCGCGACCTGGGCGTCCTCGCCACCAGCGAGCTCGTCGCGAACTCCCTCCAGCACGGCACCCCGCCCATGCGGCTGCGGCTGCGCCGCACCGACCGCCGCCTGATCATCGAGGTCACCGACGGCGACGACCACCTCCCGCGCCGCCGCAGGGCGGAAACAGAAGACGAGGCGGGTCGCGGGATCTCCATCATCGCGACGATCGCCTCGTCCTGGGGAAGCCGCCGCACACCGGGCGGCGGCAAAGCGGTCTGGTGCGAGTTCGCCCTCCCCGACCGCGTGGCCGTGGAGGACACGCTCTAGGCGGCCGCCTCGACCTTCCGCTCCGGCTGGTGCCGCGCCACGACCTTCGACGGCCGGGGAGCCAGCGACGGCTGGTTCTGCTCCGGGGTCAGCTGCCGGCCGAGCCGCACGGCCAGGAACGTGATGCCCAGCGAGAAGAGCACGAACGTCACGATGTACGGCCCGTGCAGCGCGGCCCCCATGGGCCCGCCCACGGCCGGACCGACGGCCAGCGCCAGCTGCTTGACCAGCGCGAACGCCGAGTTGTACTGCCCGACCATCGACTCCGGCGCCAGATCGGCCACCAGCGGCGCCACGGTCGGCGACAGCATCGCCTCACCGAGCCCGAACAGGGCGTACGTGGCGACGAACGCCGCCGTCGCCATCGCCTGGCTGCCGTGCCCGAGGCCCGCGTACCCGGCGATGAGCCACGCCACGGTCCAGATCAGACCGACGGCCGCGATCACCCGGGACCGCTTGCGGCGCTCCACGAACTTCAGCACCAGGAACTGCGCGGCCACGATGACCGCCGTGTTGGCGGCCAGCGCCAACCCGAGCGCCGACGGCTGGATGCCGGCGGCCTCCGTGCCGTACGCGGCGAGACCCGACTCGAACTGTCCGTAGCAGGCGAAGAAGAGGACGAAGCCGAGGACGCACAGCTGCACCATCGCCTTGTGCCCGAGCAGCGCCCGCACACCGCCGCCCTTGCCGCCCTCGGAGGGACGCGCACCCTGGAGCGCCGGCGAACCGGGCATCCGCACGGTCCCCACGATCGCCGCGAGCACCAGGAACATCGCCGCCTCGATCGAGAACAGCAGGATGAAGCTGCCGGGACGGCTCGTGTCGACCAGCAGACCGCCGATCAGACCACCGATACCCAGCCCCAGATTCTGCAGGAAGAACTGCATGGCGAAGGCCCGGGTCCGGCCGACCGGCGCCGAACACCAGACGATCATCGTCGCGAGGGCCGGCTGCAGCACCGCCGTACCGGCGCCGAGCAGCGCCGCCGCGCCCACGGCCGTCGGCACGCTCGACGCGAAGCCCATGCCCACCGCACCCACGGCGGCGACCACCGAGGCCACCAGGAGCACGGGCACCGGCCCCCGCCGGTCGATGGCCCGCCCACTGAAGGGCAGCACCACCAGTGCGGCCATGGCGAAGACCGCCAGGACGATGCCCGCCGTTGCCGCACCCAGATCCCGCACCTGTGCGACGTACACATAGAGGTACGGCACCGTGAAGCCGAGTCCGAACGCGCTCAGCGCGCTACCTGCCTGAATCCGGCGCATCGCTGCGCCCCTCGCCTCGGTCACACTCACCCACTTCGGTCGCAGGTTCAGAGGTGTAGCCCTGAACCTTGAAGACTTCAACACTAAAGTTAACGGCTTAACAGTACACACTGAAGGACTTCAATGCCAACGAGGCGCGTGGGATACTCGCCGCATGTCCGACACCACCGAGCGGTCCGGTCAGCAGGCCCCCCAGGAGCCGAGCCTCGACGAGCAGATCGCCGCCTATCAGCGCGAGTTCCGCGACCTCGACCCCCAGGTCGAGAAGGTCGTCTCCGCCCTCGGCCGGCTCAACCGCCGCATGAACGTGGCGTACGGCCGCCAGCTCGCGGACCTCGGCATCAGCAACGCCGAGTGGGAGGTCCTCAAGACCCTGGTCCTCGCCGGCGAGCCCTACCGGCTCGGCCCCGGCGAGCTCGCCAAGCGCCTCGGCCTCACCCCGGCCGCGATGACCCACCGCATCGACCGCATGGCGGGAGAAGGCCTGGTCACCCGCGACCGCGACGAGAACAACCGCGTCCGCGTGATCGTCGAGCTCACCGACGAGGGCCGTACGAAGTGGCTGGAGGCCATGCGCATGGCCACCGCCTTCGAGGAGGACCTCCTCCAGGACCTCACAAGCGAGGAGCGGGGCGTCCTCGGCGAGGTCCTCATCCGCCTCCTCCGCCGCGTGGAGCTCACCCAGCCCGACGCCGGCGGCCGCCTGAAGGACCTCGACTGACCCTCCAGGCGGGGGTTGACACGCCCCTACCGGATGCGTAGTGTTCTCCGAGTTGTCACCGAGCCGGAACGGTTCTTCGACAACCACTCCCGCCGCTGATGCGGCACCTCTTACTCCGCACGATCTCCCCACCGGGACGAATTTCGGCATGCCGAAATTCATTTCGAATGGCTCGATTATGAGCCGCCGGGGAAATCCGCTAGAGTTTGAGACGTCGGAACGGCCCAACAGCCGGAAAGACAAACCCCGCTGACTGGGAATCAGACGCCGAAAGGATCTGATAGAGTCGGAAACGCCGGAAGGGCCCGGAGCGAAAGCAAAAGGGACCGGAAAGCACCGAGGAAATCGGATCGGAAAGATCTGATAGAGTCGGAAACGAAGGAAGCGCCCGGAGGGCCTGGAAGCAGGAACGAAGGAAGCGTCCGCACCTTGAGAACTCAACAGCGTGCCAAAAATCAACGCCAGATTAGTTGATACCCCGTCCATCTTCGGATGGCGAGGTTCCTTTGAAAGTCCTGCCGGCCCTTGTGG
>NZ_JBFPNH010000082.1:0-7843 GCF_040815545.1 Streptomyces sp. LMG1-1-1.1
AAGGTGCGGACGCTTCCTTCGTTCCTGTTTCCAGGCCCTCCGGGCGCTTCCTTCGTTTCCGACTCTATCAGATCTTTCCGATCCGATTTCCTCGGTGCTTTCCGGTCCCTTTCGCTTTCGCTCCGGGGGCCTTTCGGCGTGGTCACTACGTTAGCTGATTTCCGTGGAGGCTCATAATCGAGTCATTCGAAACGAATTTCGGAATGCCGAAATGAACCCCGATCGGGGTGTCATCTTCAGTAGTGGATGGCCGCTACGGGGTGCTTGAACAAGCAGGCCCTGATCCAGCGGCTCGGGCCACGTTAGTCGCTTGGGCGGGCAGAGTCAAGGCCGCGCTTGCGGGGGGTGTGGGGGCGGTAGGGGCTGACCGTCGGGTCGTCGGTGAGCCAGAAGCGCCAGGGGTGCGGGGCACCGTCGCCGCCGACGCCGGTGCGGGGGCCGGTGCGGACGCGGTCCCGGGGCGGTGGGGTGCCGGTGAGGAGAGCGAGCGGGGCCTGCGGGCCCGCGCAGACGTCGGTGCCGTTGAGGGAGAGGGCGACGTCGAGGGCCGTGGCCAGACGGGCCGGGCCCTTGGCGAGCTCGTGGTCGGAGCGGGCCGAGCGGCGGCGGGGGCGGGCCTGGTCGGCGCCGCGGAGGAGTTCACCCGCGCGCAGCAGGACACCACTCGCCTGGCCCTCGGGGCCGCACACCAGGTTCAGGCAGTGCCACATGCCGTAGGTGAAGTAGACGTACGCATGACCGGGCGGGCCGAACATGACGGCGTTGCGCGCGGTGCGGCCGCGGAAGGCGTGCGAGCCGGGGTCGATCGCGCCGGCGTACGCCTCGACCTCCGTGAGGCGCAGCTCCATCCGACCTTCTTCCGTGTTGCGGACGAGCGTGCGGCCGAGGAGGTCGGGGGCCACGTCCAGAACGGGTCGGTCGAAGAAGGTCCGCGGGAGCGGCGTACGGTCGGGGCTCTCGCTCATGGCGCCCGAGCGTAGTGGGGGAACCGACTACGGTCGTCGCGCGTATGTAGGGGTCAGGACTGAGAAGGAGTGGAAGTCATGGGATTCAAGAAGCTGCTCGCGAGCCTCGGTGCCGGTGGGGCCAGTGTGGAGACGGTGCTCACCGAGGAGAACGTGGTCCCGGGCGGGGTCGTCCAGGGTGAGGTGCGGATCCAGGGCGGCAGTGTCGACCAGCAGATCGAAGGGCTGTCGATCGGGCTGCAGGCGCGTGTCGAGGTCGAGGGCGGCGACCAGGAGCACAAGCAGGACATCGAGTTCGTCAAGGTGCGTCTGGGCGGGGCCTTCGAGGTGAAGGCCGGAGCGGTGCACGTGGTGCCGTTCGGTCTGGAGATCCCGTGGGAGACGCCCATCACGTCGGTCTCCGGGCAGCAGCTGCGCGGGATGAACATCGGTGTGACGACCGAGCTGGAGATCGCCCGCGCCGTGGACTCGGGTGACCTGGACCCGATCAACGTGCACCCGCTGCCGGCGCAGCAGGCGATCCTGGACGCCTTCCTCCAGCTGGGCTTCCGGTTCAAGAGCGCGGACATGGAGCGCGGGCACATCCGGGGAACGCGGCAGCGGCTGCCGTTCTACCAGGAGATCGAGTTCTTCGCGCCGCAGCAGTACCGCGGGCTGAACCAGGTCGAGGTCAGCTTCGTCGCCGACGACCGCGAGATGGACGTCGTCCTGGAGATGGACAAGAAGCCGGGTCTGTTCGGTGAGGGCAGCGACTCCTTCCGCGCGTTCAAGGTGGGGCTGCACGACTTCCACACCACCGACTGGGCGGCTTACCTGAACCAGTGGCTCGCCGAGGTCGGCGGGCGCCGCAACTGGCTCTAGTCTCGGCGGTCTCGGCCGGAGAGAAATGCCGAGGCAGTAGCAACAGGCGATTCGGAGGATTCGACGTGTCCGAGGGCAAGAGGGCGCCGCTCCCGCATGACTTCCATCCGCCGGTGCCGGCGTTCACCGTGGTGAGCGACGACGTCGTGCCGGGTGGGGTGCTGAAGGACGCTCAGGTGTACGCGGCGGGGAACACCTCGCCGCATCTTCGCTGGGAGGGGTTCCCCGCGGAGACGAAGAGCTTCGCCGTGACCTGCTTCGACCCGGACGCCCCGACGGGGAGCGGGTTCTGGCACTGGGTGCTGTTCGACATCCCGGTGTCAGTGACGGAGCTGCCCGTCGGTGCGGGGTCGGGGTCCTTCGAGGGGTTGCCGGCGGGTGCCGTGCACGTCCGGAACGACTACGGCTCGAAGGAGTTCGGCGGAGCCGCTCCCCCGGCCGGGGACCCGGCGCACCGTTATGTGTTCACGGTGTACGCGGTGGACCAGGAGAAGCTCGGGCCCGACGCCGACGCGTCGCCGGCGGCGATCGGGTTCAATCTGCGTTTCCACACGCTGGGACGTGCCCAGTTGGTCGGTGAGTACGCGGCTCCCGCGGCGGTCTGATCGTTCGTTTGTTGTTTGCCCGCTTCTGGTCTTGGAGAGATCAGAAGCGGGCATCTTTTGTTTCGCGAGAAATTGCGTTGTCCGACCCGGCCGGCCCGGCCATCGTTGATCCAAGCCCGAAGCCCCACTACCGGGGTTGGGGCCGGCATACGGGAGGTGGGCAACATGCGGGACACGCTGGTACTCAACGCGAGCTTCGAGCCGCTTTCGACGGTCACGCTCAACCGGGCGGTGGTGCTCGTCCTGCAGGACAAGGCCGTCGTCGAGCAGGCCCATCCCGAGCTCCGGGTGCGAGGTGCCGCCGTCGATCTTCCGGTGCCGCGGGTGATCAGGTTGTGCCGCTACGTCCGGGTGCCGTTCCGAAGACAGGCCCCGTGGTCGAGGAGGGGGGTGCTGGTCAGGGACCAGCACCGGTGCGCGTACTGCGGGCGGAGGGCGACGACGGTCGACCATGTCGTGCCGCGGGCGCAGGGCGGTGGGGACAGCTGGCTGAATACGGTCGCCTCGTGTGCGGAGGACAACCACCGCAAGGCCGACCGGACGCCGGAGCAGGCCGGGATGCCGCTGCTCCACCAGCCTTTCGAGCCGACGCCGGCGGACGCGATGCTGCTCGCGATGCGGGCGAGCGAGCGGTCGGAGCTGCCGGCGTGGCTGGCGAACTCGGCCGCGTAGGCGTGTGATCCGCGGTCGTCACAGTCGTTGCAGTCGTTGCAGTCGTCGCAGTCGTGCGGAAGGGCCCGTCTCCCCCGGTGGGGAGGCGGGCCCTTCCTTCCGGCCGGAGCGCGCGGGGCTACTTGAGCGTCAGCTGGAGGATCGCGACGAAGCCGACGGCGATGATGACTCCGCGCAGGACCGAGGGGGGCAGTCTCCGTCCTACCTTGGCGCCGATCTGGCCGCCGAGGGTGGAGCCGACGGCGATGAGGAGGACCGCGGTCCAGTCGAACTCGGCGACGAAGAGGAAGAAGACGGCCGCGACGCCGTTGACGAGGGCGCCGAGGATGTTCTTGACGGCGTTGATCCGCTGCAGGGTGTCGTGGAGCAGCAGGCCCATGAGGGAGAGGTAGAGCACTCCCTGTGCGGCGCCGAAGTATCCGCCGTACATGCTGGCGAGGAAGAGGCCGACGAGGAGGACGGGGCCGCCGTCGGGGTCCGCCTCGGTGCCGGTCTGCTCGCGGCGGCGCTTCACGGCGGCCGAGATGCGGGGCTGGAAGAGGACCAGGACGAGCGCGAGGCCGATGAGGACGGGGACGATCGCGTCGAAGGCCTGGGACGGCAGTGCCAGGAGCAGGACGGCGCCGACGAGTCCGCCGAGGAGGGCGACGCCGCCGAGTCGGATGATGCGGGCCTTCTGGCCCTTGAGTTCACGGCGGTAGCCGATGGCGCCGCTGATGGAACCGGGGACGAGGCCGAGGGCGTTGGAGACGTTCGCGGTGATCGGCGGGAGTCCGGTCGCGAGGAGGACGGGGAACGTGATCAGTGTGCCCGACCCGACGATGGTGTTGATGGTGCCGGCGCCGATGCCGGCGGCGAAGACCGCCAGTGCTTCCCAGATGGACAACGCCATCTCCTTACATGGTCAGTGGCTCGCCTCCCCGCCCTGAGGTCGTCAGGGTCGAGGGGCTCGCACCGATCATGCCCGAGGATTACGTGTACGTGTCAGTCAACCGGCGGTTCGTCTCGCCGCGCGGACGGTACGTCTCCCTTGACGTTGAAGCCGGGGGCGCCGCCGGTCGCGTTGCCGAAGGCGCCGGAGAGGCCCTTGAGGGCGTCGCCGATCTCGCTGGGCACGATCCAGAGCTTGTTGGCGTCGCCTTCGGCGATCTTCGGGAGCATCTGGAGGTACTGGTACGACAGAAGCTTCTGGTCGGGGTCGCCCGCGTGGATGGCCTCGAAGACCGTGCGGACGGCCTGGGCCTCGCCCTCGGCGCGCAGCGCGGCGGCCTTGGACTCGCCCTCGGCGCGGAGGATCGCCGACTGCTTCTCGCCCTCGGCGGTGAGGATCGCGGACTGGCGGGTGCCCTCGGCGGTGAGGATCGCGGCGCGCTTGTCGCGCTCGGCGCGCATCTGCTTCTCCATCGAGTCCTGGATGGAGGTCGGCGGCTCGATCGCCTTGAGCTCGACGCGGTTGACGCGGATGCCCCACTTGCCGGTGGCCTCGTCGAGGACGCCCCGCAGGGCCGCGTTGATCTCCTCGCGGGAGGTGAGGGTCCGCTCCAGGTCCATGCCGCCGATGATGTTGCGCAGGGTGGTGACGGTGAGCTGCTCGATCGCCTGGATGTAGCTGGCGACCTCGTACGTCGCGGCGCGGGCGTCGGTGACCTGGTAGTAGATGACCGTGTCGATGTTGACGACCAGGTTGTCCTGGGTGATCACCGGCTGGGGCGGGAACGGGACGACC
This sequence comes from Streptomyces sp. LMG1-1-1.1, assembly GCF_040815545.1. Taxonomy (NCBI): domain Bacteria; kingdom Bacillati; phylum Actinomycetota; class Actinomycetes; order Kitasatosporales; family Streptomycetaceae; genus Streptomyces; species Streptomyces sp. LMG1-1-1.1. The sequence goes on from NZ_JBFPNH010000082.1 coordinate 4,830, forward strand.
TGTTCGCGGAGGTCGATCCGGTTGCGGATCGAGTCGATGAACGGGACGACGATGTTCAGCCCGGCGTTGAGGGTGCGCGTGTAGCGGCCGAAGCGCTCCACGATCGCCGCGCTCGCCTGCGGGATGACCTGGATCGTCTTGATCAGGGCGATGAAGACGAGCACCACCAGAATGATCAGGACGATGATGACTGCTGACATCGTGTTCCCCGTGCCCTTCGCTGCCTGTTGACTGCCGGGTGGCATTGCATGATCGAGTTTCCCAGATGGCGTAGCGTCATGGGCGAGGTTCGGTCACATGACGACGGCCGTCGCCCCGTCGATCTCCACGACGTCGACCTGTTCGCCCGGTTCGAAGCTCTGTCCGGTGTCGAACGTGCGGGCGGACCAGACCTCGCCGGCGAGCTTGATGCGGCCTCCGCTGCTGTCGACCCGTTCCAGCACGACCGCCTGACGCCCCTTCAGGGCGTCGACGCCGGTGGCGAGTCCGGGTGTGCCGTCGCGATGGCGGGCGGCGATCGGGCGTACCACCGCGATGAGCGCCACCGAGACGACGACGAAGACGAGTACCTGCGGGACGATGCCGAAGCCGAGGGCCGCGGTCACCGCCCCCGCGACCGCCCCCACGGACAGCATGCCGAACTCCGGCATCGCGGTCAGGACCAGCGGAATGCCGAGCCCCACCGCGCCGATCAGCCACCAGACCCATGCGTCGATGTCCACATGGTCATGGTAGGGCGGGTGGGGGTCTCCGGGACAGGGCGCGGGCGGCTGTGCGGGACGCCGGCGCTCCGTACGGCTACTTCAGGGGCAGACCGTGCGCGGTCCAGCGGTCGCCGACGCGCTCGACGACGAGCGGCAGGCCGAAGCAGCGCGAGAGGTTGCGGGACGTCAGCTCGGTCTCCACGGGGCCGGCCGCGAGGACCTTGCCCTGACGGATCATCAGGACGTGGGTGAAGCCCGGGGCGATCTCCTCGACGTGGTGGGTGACCATGATCATGGAGGGGGCGTACGGGTCGCGGGCGAGGCGGCCGAGGCGGCGGACCAGGTCCTCGCGGCCGCCCAGGTCGAGACCGGCGGCGGGCTCGTCCAGGAGCAGGAGCTCGGGGTCGGTCATCATCGCGCGGGCGATCAGCGTGCGCTTGCGCTCGCCCTCCGAGAGGGTGCCGAACTTGCGGTCCAGGTACTCGTTCATGCCGAGCCGGTCGAGGAACGCCTTGGCGCGGTCCTCGTCGACCGGGTCGTAGTCCTCGTGCCAGGTGGCGGTCATGCCGTAGGCAGCGGTCAGCACCGTCTGGAGGACGGTCTGGCGCTTGGGGAGCTTCTCCGCCATCGCGATGCCGGCCATGCCGATCCGGGGACGGAGCTCGAAGACGTCGGTGCCGACGCCGCCGAGCTGCTCGTCCAGGATCCGGGCGGTGCCGTTGGTGGGGAAGAGGTAGCTGGAGGCGATGTTCAGAAGGGTCGTCTTGCCGGCGCCGTTGGGTCCGAGGATCACCCAGCGCTCGCCCTCCTTGACCGACCAGGAGACCTCGTCCACCAGAGCCCGTCCGTCGCGGACCACGGATACGTCCACCAGCTCCAGTACATCGCTCATGAGCGCGTTGTCTCCCCTTGCGGTCGAGTCGTGTCGTCGCCTTGCGCCGATGGGCGCGGCGTCCAGGGGAAAACCTACGTTATCGACGGAGCGGACCGGTCCGTAGGGCGTCCTTAGAGTCCCTAGTCTGGGGGGATGCTTTCGGAACCACGTTCAGGACGCCTGGCCGCCTGGGGCAACGCCCTGCTGGCCGGGGCGGTGTCGCCGGACGACGCGGCACTGGCCATTGTCGGGGAGGACGCGGTGCACCGCGTGGAGGGGCTGCCGGGTGAGGCGGGGCCGGTGGGGCTGACGCTGGCGCTCGGTCGGCTGCGGCGGCTCGGGGTCACCGGGTGGCGGGTGGCGCTGCCCGCGCCGGGGCATCCGCTGGGGCTGAGCGGACCCCCCGACTTCAACGCGCGCGCGTTGGAGGCGGAAGAGGCCGTGGTGGGCTTCGGCGCGCCGTACGGCCTCGTGCCGGAGGTCTCCGAGGCCGGCCCGGCGGGCGACGTGCACGTGGAGGTCGTCTGGCGGTGCCTTGCGGTGCGGGAGGCGCCGCCGGCGGACGTCCCCTCGCTCGGCGAGGCGGAACGGGAACTCGCCGAGGCGCTCCGCGACGCCACCACGGTCCTCACCCGGCTCGACGTGGCGGCGTCCGGCCCCGTGGCGGACGCGGCCCGTGAGGCGTACCGGGCACGGGCGGAGGTCGGCCGCGAGGTCCTCGCCCCCGGCTACCCGCCGCGGGCCGTGCGGGTCCTCGAGCTGGCCCAGCGCATCGGGCTCCTCGTGGACCTGGCGTACGACCACGGGCACGGGGGTGCGGTGAGCGCGTCCGAGATGGCGGCGCGGGGGGAGGCGTTGCGGCCGGTGGAGCGGGTGGCTCGGCGGGCGCAGGTCGCGGCGTACAACGCGTATGTGGAGGAGAGGGAGCGGGGCCGGGGGGTCTGAGCGGGACGCGCGCTCGGCTTGGCGGGCGTTGTCCGGGCCGCGGGCCGGCTTGGCGGGCGGAGTCCGGCGCGGTGGCCGCGGGCCGGGGGGTGCGTCGGCGCTCTTGGCCCTCGGCCGGGGTTTTCGGCGCTTGTCCCGGGGCCGGGCGAGGGGGGCGGTCCGGGGGGCGGGGTGCGGGGGCGGGCGACGCCCTATGGGGGTTGTGCCCACCCGTTCCGCCCTGCGGAACGATTGCCCACAACCGGAGGGGCACGGCGGGCGGCTGCAGACGACCGGGGGGGGGCGGCCGGGCACGGCGGGCAGCCGCACACGAGCGAGGCGCAGCCGGGCACAGCGGGCGGCCGCACGCGAGCGAGGCGCAGCCGGGCACAGCGGGCGGCCGCACACGAGCGAGGCGCAGCTGGGCACGGCGGGCGGCGGGCGGCTGCAGACGACCGGGGCGCAGCCAGGCACGGCGGGCGGCCACACACGGCCGGGGCACAGCCGGGCAC
>NZ_JBFPNH010000083.1:1904-3306 GCF_040815545.1 Streptomyces sp. LMG1-1-1.1
TCTGAGGGTACGGCCGTATGGCTTGTATCTTCATGATTCCGGCCCCAGTGAACTCATCGGTTTGTCCGGTGGGGTGATGGGTGGCTGGTCGTTGTTTGAGAACTACACAGTGGACGCGAGCATCTGTGGCCAAGTTTTTAAGGGCGCACGGTGGATGCCTTGGCACCAGGAACCGATGAAGGACGTGGGAGGCCACGATAGTCCCCGGGGAGCCGTCAACCAGGCTTTGATCCGGGGGTTTCCGAATGGGGAAACCCGGCAGTCGTCATGGGCTGTCACCCATGCCTGAACACATAGGGCATGTGGAGGGAACGAGGGGAAGTGAAACATCTCAGTACCCTCAGGAAGAGAAAACAACCGTGATTCCGGGAGTAGTGGCGAGCGAAACCGGATGAGGCCAAACCGTATGCGTGTGATACCCGGCAGGGGTTGCGCATGCGGGGTTGTGGGATCTCTCTTTCACAGTCTGCCGGCTGTGAGACGAGTCAGAAACCGTTGATGTAGGCGAAGGACATGCGAAAGGTCCGGCGTAGAGGGTAAGACCCCCGTAGCTGAAACATTAACGGCTCGTTTGAGAGACACCCAAGTAGCACGGGGCCCGAGAAATCCCGTGTGAATCTGGCGGGACCACCCGCTAAGCCTAAATATTCCCTGGTGACCGATAGCGGATAGTACCGTGAGGGAATGGTGAAAAGTACCGCGGGAGCGGAGTGAAATAGTACCTGAAACCGTGTGCCTACAAGCCGTGGGAGCGTCGGATGCAAGTTCGCTTGTATCTCGTGACTGCGTGCCTTTTGAAGAATGAGCCTGCGAGTTTGCGGTGTGTTGCGAGGTTAACCCGTGTGGGGAAGCCGTAGCGAAAGCGAGTCCGAATAGGGCGATTCAGTAGCACGCTCAAGACCCGAAGCGGAGTGATCTAGCCATGGGCAGGTTGAAGCGGAGGTAAGACTTCGTGGAGGACCGAACCCACCAGGGTTGAAAACCTGGGGGATGACCTGTGGTTAGGGGTGAAAGGCCAATCAAACTCCGTGATAGCTGGTTCTCCCCGAAATGCATTTAGGTGCAGCGTCGTGTGTTTCTTGCCGGAGGTAGAGCACTGGATAGGCGATGGGCCCTACCGGGTTACTGACCTTAGCCAAACTCCGAATGCCGGTAAGTGAGAGCACGGCAGTGAGACTGTGGGGGATAAGCTCCATGGTCGAGAGGGAAACAGCCCAGAGCATCGACTAAGGCCCCTAAGCGTACGCTAAGTGGGAAAGGATGTGGAGTCGCAGAGACAACCAGGAGGTTGGCTTAGAAGCAGCCACCCTTGAAAGAGTGCGTAATAGCTCACTGGTCAAGTGATTCCGCGCCGACAATGTAGCGGGGCTCAAGCGTACCGCCGAAGTCGTGTCATTGCAGC
>NZ_JBFPNH010000083.1:3406-5269 GCF_040815545.1 Streptomyces sp. LMG1-1-1.1
TGTGATGGGTAGGGGAGCGTCGTGTGCCGGGTGAAGCAGCCGCGGAAGCGAGTTGTGGACGGTTCACGAGTGAGAATGCAGGCATGAGTAGCGATACACACGTGAGAAACGTGTGCGCCGATTGACTAAGGGTTCCTGGGTCAAGCTGATCTGCCCAGGGTAAGTCGGGACCTAAGGCGAGGCCGACAGGCGTAGTCGATGGACAACCGGTTGATATTCCGGTACCCGCTTTGAAACGCCCAATATCGAGCCCATTAATGCTAAGGCCGTGAAGCCGTTCCGGACCCTTCGGGGAAAGGAAAGTGGTGGAGCCGTCGACCCAAGGTGGTAGTAGGTAAGCGATGGGGTGACGCAGGAAGGTAGTCCAGCCCGGGCGGTGGTAGTCCCGGGGTAAGGGTGTAGGCCGTGTGATAGGCAAATCCGTCACACATTAAGGCTGAGACCTGATGCCGAGCCGATTGTGGTGAAGTGGATGATCCTATGCTGTCGAGAAAAGCCTCTAGCGAGTTTCATGGCGGCCCGTACCCTAAACCGACTCAGGTGGTCAGGTAGAGAATACCGAGGCGTTCGGGTGAACTATGGTTAAGGAACTCGGCAAAATGCCCCCGTAACTTCGGGAGAAGGGGGGCCATCACTGGTGATCGGATTTACTCCGTGAGCTGGGGGTGGCCGCAGAGACCAGCGAGAAGCGACTGTTTACTAAAAACACAGGTCCGTGCGAAGCCGTAAGGCGATGTATACGGACTGACGCCTGCCCGGTGCTGGAACGTTAAGGGGACCGGTTAGTCAAGATTCGTCTTGGCGAAGCTGAGAACTTAAGCGCCAGTAAACGGCGGTGGTAACTATAACCATCCTAAGGTAGCGAAATTCCTTGTCGGGTAAGTTCCGACCTGCACGAATGGCGTAACGACTTCTCGACTGTCTCAACCATAGGCCCGGTGAAATTGCACTACGAGTAAAGATGCTCGTTTCGCGCAGCAGGACGGAAAGACCCCGGGACCTTTACTACAGTTTGATATTGGTGTTCGGTTCGGCTTGTGTAGGATAGGTGGGAGACTTTGAAGCCGTGACGCCAGTCATGGTGGAGTCGCCGTTGAAATACCACTCTGGTCGTGCTGGATGTCTAACCTCGGTCCGTGATCCGGATCAGGGACAGTGTCTGATGGGTAGTTTAACTGGGGCGGTTGCCTCCCAAAGGGTAACGGAGGCGCCCAAAGGTTCCCTCAGCCTGGTTGGCAATCAGGTGTTGAGTGTAAGTGCACAAGGGAGCTTGACTGTGAGACCGACGGGTCGAGCAGGGACGAAAGTCGGGACTAGTGATCCGGCGGTGGCTTGTGGAAGCGCCGTCGCTCAACGGATAAAAGGTACCCCGGGGATAACAGGCTGATCTTCCCCAAGAGTCCATATCGACGGGATGGTTTGGCACCTCGATGTCGGCTCGTCGCATCCTGGGGCTGGAGTCGGTCCCAAGGGTTGGGCTGTTCGCCCATTAAAGCGGTACGCGAGCTGGGTTTAGAACGTCGTGAGACAGTTCGGTCCCTATCCGCTGCGCGCGCAGGAATATTGAGAAGGGCTGTCCCTAGTACGAGAGGACCGGGACGGACGAACCTCTGGTGTGCCAGTTGTCCTGCCAAGGGCATGGCTGGTTGGCTACGTTCGGGAGGGATAACCGCTGAAAGCATCTAAGCGGGAAGCCTGCTTCAAGATGAGTATTCCCACCTCCTTGAGAGGGTAAGGCTCCCAGTAGACGACTGGGTTGATAGGCCGGATGTGGAAGCCCAGTAATGGGTGGAGCTGACCGGTACTAATAGGCCGAGGGCTTGTCCTCAGTTGCTCGCGTCCACTGTGTTAGTTCTGAAGCAA
>NZ_JBFPNH010000084.1:0-4814 GCF_040815545.1 Streptomyces sp. LMG1-1-1.1
TGCCGGGCCTAGGCTTCCGCGCCCGAACCCGCACCGGTTGCGCGCCCAGGTAGAGGTGCGGGCAGGTACAAGGGGCGGAGGCGCCGCCGAGGGCGCCGTCCCGTGTGCCCACCCGTCCCGCCCCAGCGGGACGATTGCCCACACGGGGGTGGGCCGGGGCGACCGGCGGGCACCGCCCGCACGGGGCGGTCGGGCGGCGGGCGCGGGCACGCGGGCGCACCCGCATAGGGGGCGGTGGGCGAGGGTGGCGGGTACGCGGGCGCAGCCCGCACGGGGCGTCGGGCGACGGTGGCGGTCACGCGGGCGCAGCCCGCGCCGCAGGGGGCGACGGAGGCGGGGACGTGGGCGGAGCCCGCACGGGGACGTGGGCGGAGCCCGCACGGGCACGCGGGTGGAGCCCGCGTGAGGACGTGGGCGGAGCCCGCGTGGGGTGGGGGGCGGGTGGGCGTCGCTCGTGTGGGGTGGGGGCCCGGTGGGGGGTCAGGTGGGCGGGGGGGATTCGAAGCCGGGGAGCCAGGTGTGGAGTTCGTCGCGGAGGCGAACCGTCGCGTTGAGCTGGCACAGCACGCCGATGGTGCTGAGGGTCACGCGGTGTATGAGGAGGTAGGAGGGCGGGAGGTTGAGCTGCTTGCCGAGCTGGTGGGCGGGGGAGCGGAGGTCGGCGATGCGCGCGGCCTGAGCGCGCATCCAGCCGCGGCTGAACTCGAAGGCGTCCACCTCGGCGGGCTCGATGATCGGCAGCAGGTATTCGAGGACCGCGTCGGGGTCGAGGGCGACCGACTCCTTGACGAAGCCTTCTCCGCGGAGCAGTTCGTAGACCGTCTCGGCGTCGCCGGCGAGGGTCATGCGGAGACAGGTGCCGATCGTCTCGGGCAGTCCGCCGGGCAGGCGGTCGACGGTGCCGAAGTCGAGGACGCCGAGCCGCCAGGCGTCGGGCCCGTCGTCCTCGTCGCGGCCGGGGAGCAGCCGGAAGTTGCCGGGGTGGGGGTCGGCGTGGAGGAGGCCGGTGCGGGCGGGGCCGGAGAAGAGGAAGCGGGCGAGGAGCTGGCCTGCCCGGTCCCGCTGGGCCTGCGTGCCGTCCGCGATCACCTCCGACAGCGGGATCCCGTCCATCCACTCGGTGACGAGGACCTGCTCGGCCCGGTGGACCACGGCGGGCACGACCACGCCGGGATCGTCGGCGAACTCCTCCGCGTGCTTCTGCTGGGCCTCCGCCTCCAGGGTGTAGTCCAGCTCCTCGGAGACCCGGTCCCGCATCTCGGTGATCAGCGGTTTGATGTCCATCCCGGGGATCAGCGGGCCGAGGAGCCGGGCGAAGCGGCTCAGCTGGGCCAGGTCCGAGAGCAGGGCCTCGCCGGCGCCCGGGTACTGCACCTTGACCGCGACCTCGCGCCCGTCGTGCCAGACGGCCCGGTGCACCTGGCCGATCGAGGCGGCCGCCGCCGGCTTGTCCTCGAACTCCAGGAACAGCTTCCGCCACTCCGTGCCGAGCCGCTCCTCCATGACGGCGTGCACGGTGCGGGTCGGCATCGGAGGCGCCGCGTCCTGAAGCTTCGTCAGCGCGGCCCGGTAGGGCCCGGCCACCTCCTCCGGGAGGGCGGACTCGAAGACGGACAGTGCCTGCCCGAACTTCATCGCCCCGCCTTTGAGTTCGCCGAGCACCTTGAACAGCTGCTCGGCCGTGCGCTGCTGGAGTTCGCGGGCGACGAGTTCCGCCGATCTCCCGCCGATCCGCTTGCCCAGGCCCCAGGTGGCCCGGCCCGCGAAGCCCAGTGGCAACGCGGCCAACTTGGCGGTCCGGGTGACCGCCTTCCGGGGAAGATCAGACATACGCCCCTCCAAAACCCAGACTGCCGTGCCGCGCAGGGCCGTTACCCCGCCATTGTGTCGTGCGTGTCTCCGGCTGCCGAGGCGCGCTCCCCCTCTTCGCCGCGCGCCGCCCCGCACGGGCAGGCCGGATGGGGCCTCAGCCGCTCCGCCCGCCACTCCAAGAGCGGCAGCGACGTCTCCCAGCGGGTGCCCGTACTCGCCGGGAGGTCGCCGTCCAGGAAGGCCAGCGCGTGCGCGGCGGCGAGACCCGCCACGGCCGTCGCCAGGCCCACGTCGCAGGCGGGCAGCGGATGCGGGGCGCCGGAGCGCCACTGGGCGAGCAGCCGGGGCCAGACCGGCTCCCGGTCGGTCCGCTCCTCCTGGAGGCACCGCGCGCACGCCGTGCCACCGGGCAGCACCAGCGGCCCGACCATCCCCGTCGCTTCCAGGACCCCCGCGTAGAGGTGGGGCGTGCCGGTGGAGATCCACGGCTCGGCCGGGACCGGATCGGGGACGTATGCCCCGAGGCCGTCCCTCGGGGTCACCACCACGAGTGAAAGCCCGCCGTCACCGCCCCTCTCACCCCACCCGCCGTCACCGCCGCTCTCACCCCACCCGCCGTCACCGCCGCTCTCACCCCACCCGCCGTCACCGCCGCTCTCACCCCACCCGCCGTCACCGCCGCTCTCACGCCACCCGTCGTCACCCCTCGCCCTGCCCCGCCCGTCGTCACCCCCGGCCCTGCCCCGCCCGTCGTGCCCACCCGGCCCGGACCCTCCAGCCCGCCGTCCCCGGCCGTCCGAGGCGGCGCGGGCCCAGTGGCCGACCAGGCGGCGGGCCGCCGTGGCCCGGCGTTCGCCGACGGCCTCGGGAGGCAGGCCGGACGGGGAGGTCTCCCAGGGTTCGACGCGGCCGGAGTCCAGCACGTCGACCGTGCCGACGCCGGCCGCGGAGAGCAGGGCGGCGACCGTCGTCCCCACCCGGCCCGCGCCTCTGACCTGGACGCGCTGGGAGCGCCGGGCCGTCAGCGTCCGTGTCGCGAGGTCCGGTTCGGGGTGGACCACGGAGAGGGAGGCGAGGTCGGCGCGGAGCGGATCGAGGGCCCGGTCCACCGCGCCGGCGGGCGGCCCGACGCGGCCGGGCCGCCCGGTCGTGGCGTCCGTGAGGAGCCCGGCCGACTCCAGCCGGCCGAGGAGCGCCTCCAGGTGGCCGTCGGGCAGGCCGAGCGCCCGCGCCTCGGCCCGGAGCAGTTCGGTCCCGCGGGTGCCGTCGAGGAGCCCGAGCACCGCTCCCGTGTCCTGGTCGACCGGGCCGAGGACCACCGCGTGGGCGGGGGTGACCCCGAACTGCACGTACTGGAGACCGCGCCAGGCCCGCCGGAGTGCCGGCTTCACCATCGGATGCATTTCCCCACCCCGTTCCGTGATCGTATTCATGATCGACAACGACGCTTTCGCCGTCCGTGGTGAGAATGCCCCGCCGTCGTGACGGTCGCCGAAAGTTGTCCACAGGCCGGGGGAATAGTCATTCAAATGGTGTGCGGTGGGGTCGGAACGTTCCCGAAACCGCTCCCCGGGCGGGACTTCCCGCGGCGCCAGCGGGTAACGTCGGGGCCGTGCCCGCCGACCCACAGCGCAGCGTGACCAGCAAGCCGCCCCGCGGTGCCGGGACGAGTGCGGTCGAGGTCCGCAGAAGCCCGCGGCGCAGCAGGACCGTGTCGGCGTACCGCGAGGGCGACCGGACCATCGTCCTGATCCCGGCGCGGATGTCGGAGGCGGAGGAGCGGCGCTGGGTCGGCGTGATGCTGGACAAGCTCGCCGCCCAGGAGAACCGGAGCGTCCTCGGCGACCGCGAGCTGACCGAGCGGGCGGCACGCCTGTCGGAGCAGTACTTCGACGGCCGGGCCCGCCCGGGGTCGGTCCGCTGGGTGACCAACCAGAACACCCGCTGGGGCTCCTGCACCCCCTCCGAGGGCAGCATCCGGCTCTCCCACCGGCTCCAGGGCATGCCCGAGTACGTCGTCGACTACGTCCTCCTCCACGAGCTGGCCCACCTGCTCGTCCCGGGCCACGGCCCGGGCTTCTGGCGGCTCCTGGAGGCGTACCCCAGGACCGAGCGGGCGCGCGGCTACCTGGAGGGCGTGGTCGCCGCCGACCGGCTGCCCCACCTCCCGACCGCCCGCGAGGAGTGACGGCGGCCCGCGAGGACCGGCGAACGACCGCGAGGACCGGCGACCGCCAGCGGGGAGTGACGGCGGCGGTATGCACGCGTGAGCGTCTTTCCCGATTCCGTACCGAAAACGACCCGCCCTGTCTCAATGTCGCAGTCAGCCGTTAGCCTGGCGCGAGCATTCGCCATTCGGGATGGGGGACGGTCGTTACGCATGGCCAGGGAATTCCAACGCGGCCACAAGGCCAAGATCAGTGATCTGACCGCGGGGACAGATCTGTACGTCGGTGTGCAGATCGCGGCGCCCGGACTGACTTTCGACATCAGCTGCTTCGGCCTCGACGCCGACGAGCGGCTCTCGGACGACCGCTACTTCGTCTTCTTCAACCAGCCGAAGACGCCCGAGGAGTCCGTCCAGCTGCTCGGGGCGCAGTCCGGTGACACCGAGTCCTTCCGCGTCACCCTCGACCGCATCCCCGCGAACATCCACAAGCTGTCGTTCACCGCGACGATCGACGGCGCCGGCCAGATGTCCCAGGTCGGCCCCGGCCACCTGCGGATCGTGGCGGGCGGCGAGGAGGTCGCCCGGTACGCGTTCACCGGCGCGGAGTTCTCCACCGAGCGCGCGGTGATGCTCGGCGACTTCTACCTCAAGGACGTGTGGCGGTTCGCCGCCGTCGGCCAGGGCTTCGACGGAGGCCTGGACGCGCTCCTGCGGAACTTCGGCGGGGAGGTCGCCGAGGAGGCGCCCGCCGCGCCGCAGCAGCAGGCCGCGGCCCCCGGCTTCGCCCCGCCGCCGCAGGCGGCGGCGCCCCCGGCGTTCGGCGCCCCCGCGC
>NZ_JBFPNH010000085.1:0-4462 GCF_040815545.1 Streptomyces sp. LMG1-1-1.1
CGCCGCACCCATCCCTCGAGCGCAGCCCGTTCCTCGTCCGACAGGATCAACTCGGCCTTCGGCCGCCCCGTACGTGTCACAGGCCAAGCTTACATATCTGAACAGAATTCCTGACTCAGAAGACTAGCGGACGTCTTCCCGATCGCTGACCACAGCTGACGGGTACGGCAGACGGGTCGGCTGCTGGAGTGGATCTGCCTGCGCGTCAGTGTGGCGCGCGGCCACGTGCGCGTCGTGCAGGGAGGATCCTGGGGATCCTGGGGCGGTGACCAGTCACAGCTGCTCCGCGCCGCGCCCTCTGCACGTGCTGTTGCTGCTTCTCTGCCTCGTCCTCCCCGTCATGGGAAGGGCCGACGCCGCCGAACGCGCCTCGCCCGATTGCCGAGCCGATCAGCTCAAGAAGGCCAGGGTGACGGCACTGGCGGAGTTCCAGCACCGCGGCAATGACTACAGCGTGTTCGAGAGCACCATGGACGTCAGTGTGCCCGCCACTTGGGCTCGTGCCTCCGAACTGCTCTTGGACACCCACTCACCGGTCTACCGATCGGCGCTGGCGTGCCTGGTGGCTAAACCTGCGCTGGAGCAGGGCGACCCCCTTGACTACGAGTGGCGGTTCGCGCCGGTGGCCGTGAATGCAGACGGCCAGTGGGTCAAGGTCCACTACGAGGCAAGCACCTGGGTCCAGTCCTCGTTCTCCGCCGTCGGCCCGTGGGAGCTGACGGTGACGACGGAGCACTGGCTCATCGCGTTGAACCCTTCGCCTGCCCTGAAGAGCGCGAACTGGGAGACCGTTCAGGTCAACCTGGGCGGTAGGGGCGCCCTGACGGCCACGCCTCCGCCGGCGTTCGGCGAAGGCGGAACGAATCTGAGCTGGCGGCACAAGAAGCCCGACCAATACCCCGCGGTCACGTTCCGCCCCCCGGCGGTACAGCAGTGGAACTTCCTCACCACTTCGCCGGAGCCGTCCTGGGAGGCGTGGGAGACGTGGGGCGTGTGGAGCGCATCGGGAGCGTTCTGGTATGTCGCCTCGGGAGCATTGTTGCTGGTCGCGGCTCGGCGACTCAGGCGCAGCCTGACAGGCAGGACGATGCCGACGCAGTTGGCAGCGCTGCGCTTTCTGCGGTGGTGGTCGCTCCTTTTGATCTTCCTGGGCCTGCTCGTCTACCTCGGAGACAACCTGTACCGGCTTCTCGGCCGACTGATGGCCTGGGACTTCGACTACTCGCCGATGCTGTCGGTGTTCAGCCTGGCATTCCTCGGACTTGCGCTGTGTCTCCTCGGCAGCCGGTCCAAGCGCCTGCGGGTGAGCGTGAGCGTACTCGTCCTGGGGATCCTCGGCTGGTACGTGGTGTCGGAGGTGTTCGAGTTCGCTTTGCTTCCCACATCCGACGTTCTGCTGTCGGTGCCGGGCTGGACCGTGGCGGCCCTCGCCATCTGCGCGCTGATGTCAGTGTGCTGGCTGGGGGTGATCGTCGCAGGGCAGCGGATCCTGCTGATCAGGGAGACACGGATCCCGCCGCGAGTGATGGTCCCCGCCGCCATCACGGCGGCGATGGTCACCGTCCTGTGGGGCTATCTCGCCTTCGAACGCTACTGGGACCGGGTCAGCTGGCTCGCCGACCCCGCTCAACCGGAGTTCCAGGTCTTGTGGCAGCAGGAGCTCGACACCTGGTGGTGGGGTTTCCCGAGATATGTTCTGCAGTTGATGCTGGGCCTCGTGGGAATCTTGGCGCCGCTGGCCGTGCTGGGGGTCTTGCGGGTCTGCCGGGTCGAACAGTACGAGAAGTCGGCGTTCACACCCGCGCCGGCGGAGCAGTTCCTCCTCGTGGTCCTCTTCGCCATCACTCTCGCGCCTTTGGGGGATTACTACGGTCTTTCCGCCTACGCCCTCACCCTGCTGCTGTGCATGTGTGCGGCCTGGGGCGTACTGGCCCTGGGCTCTTCCGTCTCCGTTCTGGAGCGGCCTTTCGCCGACAACGTGCCGCTCGGCATGACGATCTCGCAGACCGAGCGGGCCGACGTGCTGCGTCTGGCGCGCCGGTTCCGGGAGCTCCAGGCGCGCCTGAGTCACCTCGGCACGGCAAACCCGGCGGAGCGTGCCGAGCGGGAGTCGCTCGAGGCCGAGATCGACAGACTGGACCAGTCGCTGCCGGCCGGCGTCAGACCGGTCGATCTCCCGTTCGCCTGTGGCCCGCTGACCACGTGGTGGGGCAATGCCCGCCGGGGGGCCGTCATCGCGTCTCTCGTCGGATTGCCCGCGACCGGCCTGCTGTACTGGACGTACGCGGTCAAAGATGACTCCTGGGCGGTGAACGCGGAGGATCCGGCGGGATTCCTCTGGATCACGTTCCTCATCCTCTTCTGGCAGATCGCGTGGCTCGTCGCGGGATTCTTCCTCGGGGCGCTGTGGCGTGATCTTCCGGGCCGTCACGGGCCGACGAAGGCGCTCTTCGTCACGCTCGCGTTCGCCGTTCCGGAAGTCGCCGACTTCCTCGTCGCCCAGGCCCTCGGAGAGAGCGTGCCCTCCTTGATTGGCGAGATCGCGGCATTCGTTTCGGTCTTGACGTGCACGGGTCTGGTGATGGACCTGCAGACCTTCCAGAACGAGCGCCGCTACTGGGCGACCAACGCGGGCATGGTCGCTTACATCTACCAGATGCGCTTCGCCTCGGTCGCGTTCTTCGTGGCACAACTCATCGCGCTCGCCACGCTCTGGAGGACGCTCTCGGAAGTGACCTCGACGTCACCCACCCCTTAAGAGGCCCTAACAAAGGCGTTGGACGTGTCGGTGGGTGATCAGGCAAATGGCGAGGCCGAGGAAGGCTTCGTGGATGTCGTCGCGCCGTTTCCATCGGACGCGTAGGCGCCGGAAGCCGTGAAGCCAGGCGATCGTCCGTTCGACGACCCAGCGGTGGACGCCGAGGCCAGAGCCGTGCGGAACACCGCGGCGAGCGATGACTGGATTGATGCCCTGAGCCCAGACGAGGCGGCGGTATTTGTCGTGGTCGTAGCCCGGTCGGCCAACAGCATGTCCGGCCGTCGCCGTGGCCGACCGACCAGGCCCGCGACGGACGGAATCTTCGCGAGCAGGGGCATCAGCTGGGTGACGCCGTTGCGGTTTCCGCCGGTCAATGACACCACGAGCGGGATGCCCTGTCCGTCGACGAGGACGTGGTGTTTGCTGCCCGGCCGTGCGCGGTCGACCGGGCTCGGTCCACTTTTGGGCCGCGTCGGGCGGCCCGGACGTGGCTGGAGGCGATCACCGCCCGCGACCAGTCGAGCTGCTTGGTCGAACGCAGTTTCTTGAGCAGGACCAGGTGGAGCTGGTCCCAGACACCGGCGTCGTTCCATGCGGCCAGTCGTCGCCAGCACGTCATGCCTGAGCCGAAGCCGAGCTCCTGCGACAGGAACTCCCACTGGATGCCGGTGTGCAGCACGAACAGGATCCCGCACAAAGCCTGCCGGTCGGGCACCCGCGGCTGGCCCGCCACCAGCTTCGGCCCCGGGACCGGCAACAACGGCTCGATCAGCGACCACAGTTCGTCCGAGACGATCCACGGCCGGGAGTTCCTCTTCGCCACGAACGGACCAACGAGCAACCAAGCCGACAGTCACATGATCAACGGCTTCTGTTAGGACCTCTTAGCCTTCGGTGCTGCTGTTCAGGTTGAGGGTATGTGTGTGGCCGGGCTGGGGGCTGGGGTCGCGTGTGGCCGCTTTGATGTTGTCGTGGTACGTGGTCAGGTCCAGGGTGCAGGTGTTGCCGCTGTGGCGCAGGGCGTTGGTGCCGAGCTCCGAAACGACGGGGATCACGGTGTCGGTGGCCTTGGATGCGAGGGCTGGTACGAGCCCTTCGAGAAGATGCCGGGCGCTGTCGTGTGCGCTGGTGGCGGATGTTGTCGAGCGGAGGCTTGTGGTGACGCTCGTGCTGTCCATCTGGTCGCCCGGTGTCCGTCGATGTCGGGCTGTCTGCCTGGGGCGTGTGTCCCGGTTGCGGCCGGTTAACCTGGCCTGCTCCCGCACCTGCCACTGTTCGAGGGCGATTATCTCGCTGCCGAACAGACGAAAATCTGTCATGGCCAGAGTAGACATTTGGGAGTGGCGTGGTTATGGTTTCTCTCGTAGCTCAGAGAGGCCGCAGGGCCCGGCAGAGACGAACTGCCGGGCAGGAGTACCCGCAGTACACGCAGTTGCAGGACGGTGCGGTGGTGGAGTTTCGAAGCCAGGGTTGTTGCGGGACGGCGACGGGACTGACGGCCGGACCGGGTGGCCCGCAGTGATCAGGGGCCGCCAGTACCGCAGTGGCAGTACCCAGCAGTGAAGTCAGTGAGCAGGACCCCTGGTGAAGGCGTCGGCTGCGGGCGCGCGCACCGGGAAGTTCGGCAGTGGGGTTCTAAGCCAGAGCGGACGCAGGACGGGCGACGGGGCTGGCTGCCGAAGAGTGCAGTACGCAGTAAGGCAG
>NZ_JBFPNH010000086.1:0-3465 GCF_040815545.1 Streptomyces sp. LMG1-1-1.1
GGCACCGGCGCCGCCGGGGATCCCCGCGCGGCCTCCGGCGCGGCCTCGGAGCCCGTCGACGCCGCCGCGAGCGGCCGGCTGCGGGGCACCGAACCGTCGACCGGACGGGCCGGGTTCGGCGCCGGGGACGGCGACGGCGAGAGCGGCGGTCCGTCCGGCACCGGGCGCACGACCGGCGGCGACAAGCTGCGCAAGGCCCCGGTGGGCGAGGGACGGCTCCTCGCCGGCCGGTACCGGCTCGGCGTGGTCCTCGGGCGCGGCGGCATGGGCACCGTGTGGCGCGCGGTCGACGAGACCCTCGGCCGTACGGTCGCCGTCAAGGAGCTCCGCTTCCCCACCAGCATCGACGACGACGAGAAGCGGCGCCTCATCACCCGGACCCTGCGCGAGGCGAAGGCCATCGCCCGGGTCCGCAACAACAACGCCGTCACCGTGTACGACGTCGTCGACGAGGACGACCGTCCGTGGATCGTCATGGAGCTCGTCGAGGGCAAGTCCCTCGCGGACGCCGTGCGCGAGGACGGCACGCTCACGCCCCGGCGCGCCGCCGAGGTCGGCCTCGCCATCCTCGACGTGCTGCGTTCGGCGCACCGCGAGGGCATCCTGCACCGCGACGTGAAGCCGTCCAACGTGCTGATCGCCGAGGACGGCCGGGTCGTCCTCACCGACTTCGGCATCGCCCAGGTGGAGGGCGACCCCTCGATCACCTCCACCGGCATGCTCGTCGGCGCCCCCTCGTACATCTCCCCGGAGCGCGCCCGCGGCCACAAGCCCGGTCCCGCCGCCGACCTGTGGTCGCTCGGCGGCCTGATCTACGCGGCGGTCGAGGGCAGCCCGCCGTACGACAAGGGTTCGGCCATCGCCACCCTCACGGCGGTCATGACCGAGCCGGTCGACCCGCCGAAGAACGCGGGACCCGAGCTGGAGCAGGTCATCTACGGCCTGCTCGCCAAGGACCCGGCCCAGCGGCTCGACGACGCCGGCGCGCGCGTCCTGCTGCGCGCCGTGCTCGACGCGCCCGAGGCGCCGCCCGCGGTCTCGCCCGAGGTCACCACGGTCGTACCGCTGCCGCCGCGCCCCGAGCGGGTGCCGGCGACGCCCGCCGTGCCGGCGACCCCGGCAGCCGACCGGAACCAGGCCTCCGACGCCGCGGAGCGGATGCGGGGCGCCCTGAAGTCCGTACGCAACGCGGCGGCGTCGACGTCGGCGAAGCCCGACGCGGCGCGCAGCGGCGGAAGGCCCGCGCCGGCGCGCGCGCCGCTGACCGACGTCGTCCCGCGCCGCACGCTGGTGATCATCGCGGCGGTCGCCGTCCTCGCCGTGCTCGGCACGATCCTGGCCGTCTCCCTCGGTGGCGGCGACGAGAAGGACCAGGGCAAGGGGAGCGGGGGGACCACGGCGTCCGCCGGCGCCTCGGCCGGCGGTGACGGCTCCGGAGGATCCGCGGGCTCCGACGGCGGCAAGGGCCAGTCGTCGGGCGGCCCCGGCCAGCAGGGCGGCGCGCAGCCCGGTGACACCGACTCCACCGGTGCCACCGGCGCGAACGCCACGACGGGGTCCACGGGCGGGTCGAACGGCGGCAGCGCCAAGCCGTCCGGCAAGCCCGGAGACGGCGGCACGCAGCTGCCCGCCGGCTACACCCTCGTCACCAACGCCCGGTTCCACTTCTCGATGGCGATGCCCTCGTCCTTCTCGCTCCGCTCGATAGCGGGATACGACTCCGGCGGCATCTTCAGCGAGGACGGCGGCTTCCCGCGCGTCCAGGTCGACTTCAACGACAGCCCGAAGGACGACGCGGCCGCCGCGTGGGCCGCGGCCATGACCGGTGTCGCTGCCACCAGCAGCGGCTACAAGCACATCGGCATCCACCCGGTCTCGTACAACGGCTACCCGACCGTCGCCGACTGGGAGTTCGAGCGCACGCAGAAGGGCGTGCGCGTGCGCGTCCTCAACCGCGGCTTCAAGGTGGACGCCAAGCACGGCTACTCCATCATGATCACCTGCAAGGCGAGCGAGTGGAACGGCGCGGAGTGCCGGACGCTGCGGGATACGGCGTTCGCCACGTTCACGCCCAAGGACTGACCGGCGCCCCGTATCGTGAGAGTTCGCGGACGGTACGCAGTCGAACGGAGTCGTTAACTGCACGGTGCCGGACCGGAACTGACGGACTCGCGCGATCCCTCCCGATCCCGAGGGGTCCGCGGGGGACAGCGTGCGCGCGTGGGGAGGCGTCGTGGACGACTACGCGGGAAGGGTGCTCGCGGACCGCTACCGCCTGCCGCTGCCGCCGGCGGACGCGGACGCGGACTCGTACGCGGACGCGTACGCGCTCGTGGAGACGCGCGCGTTCGACACGTACAGCGGGCAGGAGGTCCTGGTCCGCCAGGTACCGCTGCCGGAGTTCGTGGACGCCGAGGTGCTCGACGGCGACGGCGGCCCCGCCGACCCCTACGGCGGCACGGGACGGGCGACCCGCCGGCCCGCCGAGCCCGTCGTGCGCCGGGCGATCGAGGCCGCCCAGGCCGCCGCGCAGATCCCCGACCACCCGTTACTCGACCAGGTCTTCGACGTCTTCGCGGAGGCCGGCTCGCTGTGGATAGTGAGCGAGGTCGTGGCGGCCAGACCGCTGGCCGCGCTCCTCGCCGAGCGTCCCCTCACCCCGTACCGCGCGGCCGAGATCGGCGCCGACGTCCTCACCGCCCTGCGCGCGCTGCACGCCCACGGCTGGGTCCACCGGAACATCACCGCCCGCACCGTCCTCGTCTGCGACGACGGCCGGGTGGTCCTCACCGGCCTCGCGGTCGGTGCCGCGGAAGAGGCCCTCTGCGGCTACGCACCCGTTCCGTCCGAGTCCGGGTCGTTCGAGGGCGCGCCGTTCGAAGCCGAGCCGACCGGGACCGAACCGTTCGCCTCCTCACCGCGGGCCCCCGAGCCGTACGTCGTCGAATGGCCCGAGCCCGAGGAGGGCTACGGCTCCCAGCAGTTCGTACCCGAGGTGTACGAGGCCGAGGTCTACGAGGCGGAGGTGTACGAGGCCGAGGTGTACGAGGAGCCCGACCCGGACGGCGAGGCGGGCGAGCGGCTCCTCGCGGGGGAGCACGACGGCACCGACCTGTACGGCACCGACCCCCATGGCGGGGACCCGGACCCGGACCGATCCGGATGGGTCGGCGATGGCGATGCCGATGGCGATTCCCACGACGGCGATTCCCACGACCGCGATTCCCACGACGGCGATTCCCCCGGTGACGACCACACCGGAGCCGATCCCTCCGCCGCCGCCCCCTCCGCCCCCTACGGCGCCGATCCCTACGGCCGGGCGGCGGCCGAGCCCGCCGCCGCGACGCAGCCCGCGCCGACCCCGCCGACCGCCGACGTGCGGGCCGCGCGGGCCGGTGCCGGGGGCCCGGTTGGCGCGGACCTGCCGGTACGCCTCGTTCAGGCCGCAGCCGCAGAGGGCGACGG
>NZ_JBFPNH010000087.1:0-245026 GCF_040815545.1 Streptomyces sp. LMG1-1-1.1
GCGGGCGGCTGGCGGCTGGCGGCGGGCGGCTGGCGGCTGGCGGCTGGCGGCTGGCGGCTGGCGGCTGGCGGCTGGCGGCTGGCGGCTGCAGACGAGCGGGGCGCGGGGGGCGGTTGCCGGGGTGGGGGGAAAGGGGTGCCCCCGGGGTGGGGGGAGAGGGGTGGCCCCCGGGGTGGGCCGGGGGCCGGGGGGTCAGTTGTTGAGGGCGTTGTTGGCGAAGGCGGGGTTGAGCAGGCCGATGACGTTGACCGTGTTGCCGGAGACGTTCACGGGGACGTGGACGGGGGCCTGCACCAGGTTGCCGGAGGCGACGCCCGGCGAGTTGAGGGCCTGACCCGTGGCCTCGGCACCGCCGTGGGCGGAGGCGACACCGGCACCGGCGGCGACGATGCCACCGGCGACCATGGTGAGGGCAGCGGCCTTCTTGAGGTTCTTCACTTGGTACATCCTCCTGGTCATCGCTGCGGCAGGTCCGCCGCAGTACGCCTTGGAGAACGCCGGGCCCCCCGCCCGGTTACGCCGAACGGGGGATATACACACGACGGTATGAAGGACTGAACGGTCGTGCGCCCGGCGCGTAAGGGGGGCGCGTCAGTCGGTGAGACCGTGGCGTACGGCCCAGAGGGCGGCCTGGGTGCGGTCCGCGAGGTCGAGCTTCATGAGGATGTTCGAGACGTGCGTCTTGACCGTCTTCTCGGAGAGGACGAGGGCGCGGGCGATCTCGCGGTTGGAGCGGCCGTCGGCGATGAGGCCGAGGACCTCGCGCTCCCGCTCGGTGAGCGTGGTGCCGCGTCCGGTGCCCCCGGGGGCGTCGTCCTGGGCGAGGAGCGCGCCGGCGACCTCGGGCTGGAGCAGGACGTGCCCGGCGTGGACGGAGCGGATCGCGCCGGCCAGGGCGTCGGGGTCGATGTCCTTGTATACGTAGCCGCAGGCGCCGGCGCGGAGCGCGGGGACGACCGTGCGCTGCTCGGTGAAGCTGGTGACGATGAGGACCCTGGTGGGGTTGGCGAGCTCGCGGAGCCGCTTGAGCGCCTCGATGCCGTCCGTGCCGGGCATCTTCACGTCCATGAGGACGACGTCGGGGCGGAGCTCCTCGGCGCGGGCGACGCCCTCGGCGCCGTCGGCGGCCTCCCCCACCACCTCGATGTCGTCCTGTACCTCGAGGAAGGTGCGCAGGCCGCGGCGGACGACTTGGTGGTCGTCGACCAGCAGGACTCGGATCGGTCGGTCAGCCACCGGGAACCTCCATCTCGATCGTGGTGCCCTCGCCGGCGGCGGAGGTCACGGTGAGTGCTCCGCCGACGCCGCTCGCCCGGTCCCGCATGGAGACCAGGCCGAGGTGGCGGCCGGCCTTGCGGACCGTACGCGGGTCGAAGCCCCTGCCGTCGTCGGCGACGGTGAGCCGGGCGCCCTGGCCGCTGCGGGCGAGGGTCACGGTGACGTGTGCGGCGTCGGCGTGCCGCAGGGCGTTGTGCAGGGCTTCCTGGGCGACCCGGAGCACGGCCTCCTCCTGGGCGGCCGGCAGGGCCCGGGCGCCTTGGCTGTCGAAGGTGACCCGGGCGGTGTGGGCGCGGTCGAGGACCTGTATCTGGGTGCGGAGGGTGTGGACGAGGCCGTCCTCGTCGAGGGCCGCGGGGCGGAGCTCGACGACGGCGGCGCGCAGTTCGTCCGCGGCTTCGGCGGCGAGTGCGGCGACCTGCTGGAGCTCGCCCTTGGCGCGGGCCGGGTCGCGGTCGACGAGGGCGGCGGCGGCCTGGGCGGTCAGTCGGAGCGAGAACAGCTTCTGGCTGACGGCGTCGTGCAGCTCGTGGGCGAGGCGGGAGCGCTCCTCGGCGATGGTGAGCTCGCGGCTGCGCTCGTACAGGCGGGCGTTGGTGAGGGCGATGGCGGCGTGCTGGGCGAGGATCGAGAGCAGTTCCTCGTCCTCGGCGGTGAAGCCGCAGCCGCCGCTCTCCTTGGGGCAGCGCTTGTTGGCGAGGAAGAGGGCGCCCAGGATCTCGTCGCCGTCCCTGACGGGGAGGCCGAGGAAGTCGGACATCTCGGGGTGGGCGGCCGGCCAGCCCTCGAAGCGGGGGTCGAGGCGGACGTCGGCGAGCCGTTCGGTCTCGGCCTTCTGGAGCATGGCGGCGAGGATGCCGTGCTGCCGGGGCAGGGGGCCGATCGCCTTCCACTGCTCCTCGCTGACTCCGTCGACCACGAACTGTGCGAAGCCGCCGTGGTCGTCCGGGACGCCCAGGGCCGCGTACTCGGCGTCGAGCAGCTCGCGGGCCGAGGCGACGATCGTCTTGAGGACGTCGCGGACCTCCAGGTGGCGGCTCATCGCGAGGAGGGCGGTGCTCACGGCGGCCAGGCCGGAGCTCGGTCGATGGCTCATGTGTTCACCGTACCGGCGGGGTGTGACCGTCCGTATCCGACCGGGGACGGCACGGGAGGGCCGTGGGACCTAGGTCGTAGGCCCCGGAAGGGCGTCTCCACCGCTGGGGGGAGAGGTGCTCACCGTGCGCATTGCGGGCGCAACGCCTGGTGAGGTTGTTAGGGGGGCGATGTGAGCCCGCGCATAGGACCCACATCACTTACGAAGCTGCCTAGTGGAGGCGAGAGGTGCAGGCAGGGGCGGTGAGGGCTGGCCCGGAAGGGGTGTCGGTGGCCGGTGCCCGGGCCCCTGATCCACTACCCGGGATCGTACGTCACACCTTTGCCACGGCATTTTGCGGCCGCTAAGAATTGCCCCCGTCGCCGTCGAGCAAGGCGAAGCAGCACCGCCCCGGCGGAGCGACCCCCCAGCGATTCGAAGAGGTTTCTGCATGTCTGCGAACACCCCTGGCCACAGTCGTGGTCTGAAGAAGACCCACAAGGCCACGATCGCCGGCGTCGCCGCTCTGGGCGCCGCAGCGCTGACCCTCTCCCTGGTGCCGGGCAACGGCTCCACCGAGACCGAGCCGCAGGCCCTGTCGGGCACGCAGCAGGTCGCCTGGTCCTACGACGCCGCCAGCCCGCAGGCGAAGGCGCTGGCCGCCAGCGTCAGCGAGCAGCAGAGCACCGTCGGCCTGAAGGCCAAGCAGGAGGCCGAGGCGAAGGCGAAGGCCGCCGCGAAGGCGAAGGCCGACGCGAAGGCGAAGGCGGACGCCAAGGCCAAGGCCGCGGCGAAGGCCAAGGCGGACGCGAAGGCGAAGGCGGACGCGAGGGCCAAGGCCGCCGCGAAGGCCGCCGCGAAGAAGCGCGCCGCGGCGAAGACGGCCGCGAGCCGTTCCGTCGCCCGTACCCCCGTCTTCGCGAACAACCTCGACGGCTGGATCCGCGAGGCGCTGTTCATCATGGACAAGCACAACATTCCGGGCAGCTACAACGGCCTGCACAAGAACATCATGCGCGAGTCCAGCGGCAACCCGCGCGCCATCAACAACTGGGACATCAACGCCATCAACGGCATCCCGTCCAAGGGTCTCCTCCAGGTCATCTACCCGACCTTCAAGGCCTACCACGTGCCCGGCACCGCGTTCGACCAGTACGACCCGGTCGCCAACATCGTCGCCGCGGCCAACTACGCGGCCGACCGCTACGGCTCGATCGACAACGTCAACAGCGCGTACTGATCCGCTGTCGCACCCCGTACGCCGAAGGGCGGCACCCCCTGTGCGGGGTGCCGCCCTTCGGCGTACTGCCGTGGCGACTACTTGCGCATGACCTCGGGCTCGTGGCGGCGCAGCAGGCGCGCCACCGCGACGCAGCAGACGACCGCCATGAACAGCTGGACGCCGAGGTCGAAGCCCCACTGGCCGGCCGCGTGCTCCCACAGCGGGTCGGTGTTCGTGGGGTTCTTCGGGTCCCACGGCGGCATGAGGCGGGCCAGGTCGAGCGTGGTGCCCGCACCGGCGATGCCCCAGCGGGACGGCATCAGCCAGGCGAACTGCTCCAGGCCCGGGGAGCCGTACACCTGGAAGAGGATGCCGGTGAAGACGACCTGGATGATCGCGAACATGACCAGCAGCGGCATGGTCTTCTCGGCGGTCTTCACCAGGGCGGAGATGACCAGGCCGAACATCATCGAGGTCAGGCCGAGGGCGATGACCTGGATGCACAGCTCCACGGCCGGCGGCATGAAGAGGCCCTCTTCGGGCAGCGCCCGGGTGGAGAAGCCGATGCCGCAGATGATGACGCCCTGGAAGGCCGTGATCAGGCCGAGGACGATGACCTTGGACATCAGGTAGGCGGAGCGGGAGAGGCCGGTGGCGCGCTCCCGTTCGTAGATGACCCGTTCCTTGATCAGTTCTCGTACGGAGTTGGCGGCGCCGCTGAAGCACATGCCGACCGCGAGGATCAGCATGATCGTGCCGGCGTCGCCGTTGAAGCGGGACGGCGGCTTGGGCGAGCCCAGGCCGAAGTCGGCGGGGATGACGACGGAGACCGCGCCGAGGACGGCCGGCAGGATCACCATGAGGCCGAGGAAGCCCTTGTCGGAGGCGATCACCGAGACGTAGCGGCGGATCAGCGTCCACAGCTGGGAGCCCCAGCCCTGCGGCTTGGGCGGCCGGGCCATCGCCTGCTGCGGCATCTGGACGGGCTGGGCGGCGACGGCGTCGATGTCCGCGGCGTACATCTGGTAGTGCTGCGAGCCCTTCCAGCGGCCCGCCCAGTCGTAGTCGCGGTAGTTCTCGAACGCGGAGAAGACGTCGGCCCAGGTGGAGTAGCCGAAGAAGTTCAGCGCCTCCTCCGGCGGACCGAAGTACGCCACCGAGCCGCCGGGCGCCATGACGAGGAGCTTGTCGCACAGGCCGAGCTCGGCCACCGAGTGAGTGACGACGAGGACCGTGCGGCCGTCGTCCGCGAGGCCGCGCAGGAGCTGCATGACATCGCGGTCCATGCCCGGGTCGAGGCCGGAGGTCGGCTCGTCCAGGAAGATCAGCGACGGCTTGGTGAGGAGCTCCAGGGCGACGGAGACGCGCTTGCGCTGGCCACCGGAGAGGGACGTGACCTTCTTCTCCTTGTGGATGTCGAGCTTGAGCTCGCGCAGCACCTCGTCGATGCGGGCCTCGCGCTCGACCGTGGCGGTGTCGCCGGGGAAGCGGAGCTTGGCGGCGTAGCGCAGCGCCTTCTGGACGGTCAGCTCCTTGTGCAGGATGTCGTCCTGCGGGACCAGACCGATGCGCTGGCGCAGCTCGGCGAACTGCTTGTAGAGGCTTCGGTTGTCGTAGAGGACGTCGCCCTCGTTGGCCGGGCGGTAGCCGGTCAGCGCCTTGAGGAGGGTGGACTTTCCGGAGCCGGACGGGCCGATGACGCCGATCAGCGACTTCTCGGGGACGCCGAAGGTGACGTCCTTGAGGATCTGCTTGCCGCCGTCGACGGTGACCGTGAGGTGGCGGGCCGAGAAGGAGACGGAGCCGGTGTCGACGAACTCCTCGAGCTGGCCGCCGACGAGCCGGAACGTCGAGTGGCCGACGCCGACGATGTCCTGGGGGCCGAGGAGGGCGGAGCCGCCCTTGGTGATCGGCTGGCCGTTGACGTAGGTGCCGTTGTGCGAGCCGAGGTCGCGGATCTCGAACCGGCCGTCGGGCGTCGCGTGGAACTCGGCGTGGTGCCGCGAGACCTGGAGGTCGGAGACGACCAGCTCGTTCTCCAGGGCGCGGCCGATGCGCATGACGTGGCCGAGGGCCAGCTGGTGGAACGTGGTGGGGCTGCGGTCGGCGTAGGCCGACGACGCCCCCGCGGCGGCGCCCTGACCGTGCCCGCCCTGGGGGGCGCCCTGCTGGTGCGGGAACTGCGGCTGCTGCGCGGGCGGCTGCTGCCAGCCCTGCTGCTGCGGCGGACCCTGGGTGGCCCAGTCCGCCTGGGCGGCGGCCTGGTCGGCCACCTGGTGCGCCGGCACGGACTGTGCCACCGGCTGCTGCTGGGCCGGGGCCTGCTGCGGGGTCTGCTGCGCCGCCTGGGCTCCGGCGGCGAGATTGAGCCGCGGGCCGTCGGTCGCGTTGCCCAGGTGGACGGCCGAGCCAGGGCCGATCTCCATCTGGTGGATCCGCTGCCCCTGGAGGAACGTGCCGTTGGTGGAGCCGTGGTCCTCGATGACCCAGCTCCGGCCTCCCCAGCTGATCGTGGCGTGCCGCCACGAGACCCTGGCATCATCGATGACCAGGTCACCCTGCGGGTCTCTGCCCAGGGTGTACGACCGGGACGGATCGAGCGTCCAGGTCCTGCCGTTCAATTCCAGTACGAGTTCTGGCACTCCGAGCCCCACTACTTGTCCCCCGATGTACCCCCGCCTGCGGGAGTCCAGGGATGGCGAATCATCCTGGGGAACTATTTCAGGCCCGGTCCCGTCTCGGAAAGTCGGGCCGTGTGAAGACCTTCGGGGCGTCCCTCGACCGCACGGGTGTCCGCTACGCGGGACGGGGGGTCAGGCGGTGCGCGGTCCCCGATACGGTGGAACCACCATGAGCGCATCGCAGACCTCAGACGTTCCCACCCTTCTCGTCAAGATCTTCGGGAAGGACCGTCCCGGGATCACCGCGGGACTCTTCGACACCCTCGCCGCCTACTCCGTCGACGTCGTGGACATCGAGCAGGTGGTCTCCCGGGGCCGCCTCGTCCTGTGCGCGCTCGTCACGGAGCCGACCGTCGCCACGGCCGGCGAGCTCAGGGCCACCGTGCACAGCTGGGCCGAGTCGCTGAAGCTCCAGGCCGAGATCATCTCCGGCACCGGTGACAACCGGCCGCGCGGCGAGGGACGCTCGCACGTCACCGTGCTCGGGCACCCCCTGACGGCGGAGCAGACGGCGGCCATAGCGGCCAGGATCGCGGAGACCGGCGGCAACATCGACCGCATCTTCCGCCTGGCGAAGTACCCGGTGACGGCCGTCGAGTTCGCGGTCTCCGGCTGTGAGACGGAGCCGCTGCGGACGGCCCTGGCCACCGAGGCGCACTCCATCGGGGTCGACGTCGGCGTGGTCTCGGCCGGGCTGCACCGGCGCGCGCAGCGGCTGGTGGTGATGGACGTCGACTCGACCCTGATCCAGGACGAGGTGATCGAGCTCTTCGCCGCGCACGCGGGCTGCGAGGACAAGGTCGCCGAGGTGACGGCGGCGGCGATGCGGGGGGAGCTGGACTTCGAGCAGTCGCTGCACGCGCGGGTGGCGCTGCTGGCCGGCCTCGACGCCTCGGTGGTCGACAAGGTCCGCGCCGAGGTGCGGCTGACGCCGGGGGCCCGGACCCTGATCCGTACGCTCAAGCGGCTCGGCTACCAGGTCGGGGTCGTGTCGGGCGGTTTCACCCAGGTCACCGACGATCTGCAGGAGCGGCTCGGGCTCGACTTCGCCTCGGCCAACACGCTGGAGATCGTGGACGGCAAGCTGACCGGCCGGGTGACGGGCGAGATCGTGGACCGTGCGGGCAAGGCGCGGCTGCTGCGCCGGTTCGCCACGGAGGCGGGTGTGCCGCTGGCGCAGACGGTGGCGATCGGCGACGGGGCCAACGACCTGGACATGCTGAACGCGGCCGGGCTCGGGGTGGCGTTCAACGCCAAGCCGGTGGTGCGCCGGGCCGCCGACACGGCGGTGAACGTGCCCTTCCTGGACACGGTGCTGTACCTGCTCGGGATCACGCGCGAAGAGGTCGAGGCCGCGGACGGTGGCGAGGAGCTGCTGCACTGAGCCGTCGCCGCGGTACGGAGAAGGGCCCGGTCGTCGTGGGACGGCCGGGCCCTTCTCGTACGGGCGGGGCGTGCCGGTCAGGCGTTCGGGGCCCAGAAGGCGGTGAGGCGGCCGACACCGTGCTCCACGGACTTCCAGGAGCCGTTGAAGGTGAGGACGGCGAAGGCGGAGGTCGGGAAGCCGCTGCGGTTCATGCGGGACAGCGCGTCGCCCTCGACGTCGCCGGCGAGCGCGTCGGCGAGCGCGTGCATCCCGGGGTTGTGGCCGATCACCAGGAGGTCGGACACCTCGTCCGAGGTCTCGTTGAGGACGGCGATGAGCTCGCCGAGCGAGGCCTCGTACAGGCGGTCCTCGTACACGGTCCTGGGACGCTGCGGCAGTTCCGGTACGGCGAGCTTCCAGGTCTCGCGCGTCCTGACGGCGGTGGAGCAGAGGGCCAGGTCGAAGGGGATGCCGGTCTCGGAGAGACGGCGACCCGCCACCGGGGCGTCCTTGCGGCCCCGTTCGGCGAGGGGGCGCTCGTGGTCCGACTCGTCGCTCCAGTCTGCCTTCGCGTGGCGGAGGAGCACGATCCTGCGGGGTGTATCGACGCTCATGGTCAACAGCTTCGCACGAATCGGCTCGCGGCGACTCAGAGAGAGAGCGTTTGCTGGAGGTGGTCGATGACGCGGCCGACGCCCAGGTCACCCGTGGTCGCGTGGGCCTCACCCGGCCCTGCTATCAGCAGCAGGAGGGCGACGAAAGCGGCCACGGGCAGGGCGAGGGCCCACCAGGGCAGCCGGGTGTCGACACCGGCCGTCGAGGTCCTGACGCGGGGGTGTGTGGGGGCCGACATGGCCGCCTCCGTAGGTGAGATCACGCGCTTTCGCTGATGTCTCCAACGTACGGATCGCGGGATCGTCGGCCCATCCGGTGATCCACCCACTTCACCCTGACACTCGCCCCCTAGGGGATGCGGGGGTTACCCCCACCCCGCGGCGGTCTCACGGCCGGCCCGTGGCGACGGGCGGCCGGCTCACGGCGAGAAGGCGGAGGCGATGACGGCGATCACGACCGTGATGCCGAGCATCGCGCCGAGCACGACGAGCAGCTTCTTCTGGCCGTTCGGGGGGTTGGGTTCGAGGACTGGCATGGGACCAGTCTCGCATCTCAGCATTCGTCCTCGACGGTCCGGTCCCGTCCCGCCAGGGATCCGATGATCATCTGCGGCACCATCAGCCCGCCCATGAGCGCGATCGGCAGGCCCCATCCGCCGCTGTGCTGGTAGAGCACGCCGACGAGGAGGGGGCCGGGGATGGAGATGAGGTAGCCGACGCTCTGCGCGAAGGCGGAGAGCCGGACGACGCCGGCGCCGGTGCGCGAGCGCATGCCGATCATCGTGAGGGCGAGCGGGAAGGAGCAGTTGGAGACGCCGAGGAGCACGGCCCAGACCCAGGCGCCTGCGGCCGGGGCGAAGAAGAGGCCGGTGTAGCCGGCGAGGCCGCACAGGCCGAGGGCGACGACGATCGGGCCCTGGTTCTTCATCCGGGTGGCGAGCCGGGGGATGACGAAGGCGAGCGGGACGCCCATGACCATCGTGACGGCGAGGAGGACGCCCGCGGTCGAGGCGGGGACGCCGGCGTCGCGGAAGATCTGCGGCATCCAGCCCATGGTGATGTAGGCGCCGGTGGCCTGGAGGCCGAAGAAGCAGCCGAGGGCCCAGGCGGTGCGGCTGCGGGCGACGCGCGGCGGTGCGGCGGCCTCGGCCGGGGCGGCGGTCCGCTCCCCCGTACCGCCGGCTCCGTCGCGGGCGCGGTCGCGGAGGAGCGGGATCCAGGGCAGGACGGCGAGGGCGGCGAGGGCGGCCCAGACGCCGAGGCCCAGGCGCCAGTCCCCGCCGAGGGCGTCGGTCATCGGGACGGTGGCG
Organism: Streptomyces sp. LMG1-1-1.1; assembly: GCF_040815545.1. Taxonomy (NCBI): domain Bacteria; kingdom Bacillati; phylum Actinomycetota; class Actinomycetes; order Kitasatosporales; family Streptomycetaceae; genus Streptomyces; species Streptomyces sp. LMG1-1-1.1. The sequence goes on from NZ_JBFPNH010000087.1 coordinate 9,547, forward strand.
GCCGCGGCGACGGAGGTGCCGAGGGCCAGGGCCATGGAGTAGAGGCCGGTCATGCTGCCGACGCGGTCGGGGAAGTACCGCTTGACGATGACGGGCATCAGGACGTTGCTGACGGCGATGCCCATGAGCGCGAGGGCGCTGGCGGCGAGGAAGCCGGCGGTGCCGGTGGCGAAGGGCCGGAGGACGAGGCCGGCGAAGATCGCGGCCATGCCCGCGCAGACGACGGCGGTGGGGCCGAAGCGGCGGGCGAGGCGCGGCGCGGTGATGCCGAAGACCGCGAAGCAGAGCGGCGGGACCGAGGTCAGGACGCCGGCGACGCTGCCGCTCATGTGGAGGCCGTCGCTGACGTCCTGGAGGAGGGCGCCGAAGCTGGTGATGGCCGGGCGGAGGTTGAGCGCGGCCAGGACGAGTCCGATGGTGACGAGGGCGACGGTCCAGCGGGGGCCGGGGGCGGCCGCCGGGAGCACCGGGGACGCGCCGCGCCCGTGGGGCCGGGCCGGCGCGGCGGGGTGCGCGGCGGTGACGGTCGTTCCGGTCGGGGTCGTGAGGGGCGGTGCGGCGGGGTCGAGGGTCTTCGGCTCGTCAGGCATGGGGCCATCATAGAATCATGGGATGATTGGTTGTCCAATCTCGAACGAACAGGAAGGTGCTCCATGGCCCTCGGTCACCCCCGGCGCGCAGGACTCTCCGATCAGGTGATCGCCGAGCTGCGGAACCAGATCACCTCAGGCGAGTGGCCGGTGGGGTCGCGCATCCCGACCGAACCCGAACTGGTCGAGCAGCTGGGCGTGGCCCGCAACACGGTCCGCGAGGCCGTCCGGGCGCTCGCGCACAACGGGCTGCTCGACATCCGCCAGGGCTCGGGGACGTACGTCGTCGCCACCAGCGAGCTGTCCGGCGTGATGCACCGGCGCTTCGCGGGCTCCGACCCCCGGCACGTCGCCGAGCTGCGCTCGACACTGGAGTCCGCCGCGGCCCGGTTCGCCGCCGAGCGGCGCACGGAGCGGGACCTGAAGCAGCTCGACACCCTGCTCGAACGACGCGAGCAGGCATGGGAGTCCGGGGACGCGGAGCGGTTCGTGACGGTCGACGCGGCCTTCCACCACGCGGTCGTCGCCGCCTCGGGCAACGAGGTGCTCACGGAGCTCTACGCGGACCTGGGCGATCTGCTGCGGGACTGGCTGCGCGACGACGTGGGGCAGGAGCTGCGGCCGGAGAACCACATGGACCACGCGCGCCTGGTGGAGGCGATCCGGGACGGCGACGCCGGACGGGCCGGCACGGAGGCGGCCGGCTACCCCTTCATGTGCCTGAAGAGCCCGGAGCCGGAGCCGGGTCCGCCGGCTGGTGCGTGATCCAGGCCGACCGGACCTCCTTCCAGCAGCGGCCGGTCACCTTGGCGTAGTCGGCGGGGCCGACCTCCACGGGGGCGCTGTCGGAGTCGACGTCCCACCAGCGGTCGCACTCGACGTGCAGCCGGACGCTGTCGGTGCGGGGGTACGGGTTGTGGCAGTGCGCGGTGACGCTAGAGCCCTGGACGACGGTGCGGCAGGAGGCCTCGAAGACCTCCTGCTCCCCGGCCGCGGGGGCGGCGGCGGGGCGTTCCTCGGCCGGCGCGGGCGCGGTGCGCACCTCGTCGGCGACGGCTATCCCGGTGAGCAGAACGGCGACGGTGGCGAACGCGCCGAACCCGTGACGTATCGCGCGCATGCCCGCACCTCCTCCCCGTCAGCAGCAGGAACATCACGCTCTGCCCCAGTCTGGGGTGATTCGCTCGACTTTTCGAGTCGGGCAGGAGTTGCGGAACGGCGAGGGCCGTGTGCCGCCTCCGGGAGGCGGGCACACGGCCCTCGGTGCTGTTCGCGTCGTCCGCGGGGAGCCGTCAGGCGCCGATCGCGTGCAGGCCGCCGTCGACGTGGACGATCTCGCCCGTCGTCTTCGGGAACCAGTCGGAGAGAAGCGCCACGACACCGCGGCCGGCCGGCTCGGGGTCGGCGAGGTTCCACTCCAGCGGGGAGCGGCTGTCCCAGACGGCCGCGAGCTCGCTGAAGCCCGGGATGGACTTGGCGGCCATCGAGCCGATCGGGCCCGCCGAGATCAGGTTGCAGCGGATGTTCCGCTTGCCCAGGTCACGCGCCATGTAGCGGCTGGTGGCCTCGAGGGCGGCCTTGGCCGGGCCCATCCAGTCGTACTGCGGCCAGGCGTACTGCGCGTCGAAGGTGAGGCCGACGACGGAGCCGCCCTCGGTCATCAGCGGCAGCAGCGCCGTCGTCAGCGACTTCAGCGAGAAGGCGGAGACGTGCATGGCCGTGGCGACGGACTCGAACGGCGTGTTGAGGAAGTTGCCGCCGAGCGCGTCCTGCGGCGCGAAGCCGATCGAGTGCACGATGCCGTCGAGCCGGTCGCCGAGCTGCTCGCGGACCTGGCCCTCCAGGCGCGCGAGGTGCTCGTCGTTGGAGACGTCGAGCTCCAGGACCTTCACGTTCTCGGGCTTGGGGAGCTTCTTGGCGATGCGCTCGGTCAGCGACGGCCGCGGCCACGCGGTGAGGATGATCTCCGCACCCTGCTCCTGGGCCAGCTTCGCGGTGTGGAAGGCGATGGAGGACTCCATCAGCACACCGGTGATCAGGATGCGCTTGCCCTCGAGAATTCCGCTCATGGTGATCAGTGACCCATGCCCAATCCGCCGTCAACCGGGATGACGGCTCCAGTGATGTACGAGGCGTCGTCGGAGGCGAGGAACGTCACCGCGGCGGCGATCTCCTCCGGCTGCGCGTAGCGGCCGAGCGGCACCTGGGACACGATGCCCGCACGCTGCTCGTCGGTGAGCACCGCGGTCATGTCGGTGTCGACGAAACCGGGGGCGACGACGTTGAAGGTGATGTTGCGCGAGCCCAGCTCACGCGCGAGGGAGCGGGCGAACCCGACCAGGCCGGCCTTGGAGGCGGCGTAGTTGGCCTGGCCCGCGGAGCCCAGCAGACCGACGACCGACGAGATCAGGACGACGCGGCCCTTCTTGGCGCGCAGCATCCCGCGGTTGGCCCGCTTGACGACGCGGAAGGTGCCGGTGAGGTTGGTGTCGAGGACGGACGTGAAGTCCTCCTCCGACATCCGCATGAGGAGCTGGTCCTTGGTCACGCCGGCGTTGGCCACGAGGACCTCGACAGGACCGTGCTTCTCCTCGATCTCCTTGTAGGCCTGGTCGACCTGCTCGGAGTCGGTGATGTCGCACTTGACGGCCAGCAGACCGGCCTTCTCCAGCTCGGCGGGATCGCCGGAGCGGTACGTGATCGCGACCTTGTCGCCGGCTTCGACGAACGCGCGGGCGATGGCGAGGCCGATGCCCCGGTTTCCTCCGGTGACGAGAACCGAGCGGCTCAACGGATCACCCTTTCGATAGCGGTCTGAACACCGAAAACCTATCGGGCCCGCCCCCCATCCAGAGAATCGGGCCCCGACAGTGCGGTGAGTCCCACCCTGTCGGGTCCCTACAGTTCCCCGTGTCGACATCCCGCGGCGCCTCGGGTTCGTGTCCTGGAAACGTGTGGCAGCCCACAAGGCGCGGTCTGCATGATTCACTGCGGACACAACTCGAGAAGGGGAGACTTCGTGGCCCATCAGGTCGATCAGACGTTTCTGGCGCTGCCGTTGCGGGCGCTCGCGGACGCGGCGCTCGCGCGGGCGCGGGCGCTGGGCGCCGAGCACGCGGACTTCCGGCTGGAGCGGGTGCGGAGCGCCTCGTGGCGCCTCCGGGACGCCAAGCCGTCCGGATCGTCGGACACCACGGACCTCGGCTACGCGGTGCGGGTGGTGCACGGCGGGGCCTGGGGCTTCGCGTCCGGAGTGGACCTGACCATGGACGGCGCCGCGCGGGTCGCCTCGCAGGCGGTCGCCATGGCCAAGCTGTCGGCGAAGGTCATCGCGGCGGCGGGCTCGGACGAGCGCGTGGAGCTGGCCGAGGAGCCGGTGCACGAGGAGCGCACCTGGGTCTCCTCGTACGAGATCGACCCGTTCTCCGTCCCCGCCGAGGAGAAGAGCGCGCTGCTCGCCGACTGGAGCGCGCGGCTGCTGCGGGCGGACGGCGTGGCGCACGTGGACGCGTCGCTGCTGACCGTCCACGAGAACAAGTTCTACGCGGACACGGCCGGCACGGTCACCACCCAGCAGCGCGTCCGGCTGCACCCGCAGCTGACGGCGGTCGCCGTCGACGAGACGACCGGCGAGTTCGACTCGATGCGGACGATCGCGCCGCCGGTCGGGCGCGGCTGGGAGTACCTGACCGGGACCGGCTGGGACTGGGACAAGGAACTCGACGAGATCCCGGGGCTGCTCGCCGAGAAGATGCGGGCGCCGAGCGTCGAGGCGGGCCGGTACGACCTGGTCGTGGACCCCTCGAACCTCTGGCTGACGATCCACGAGTCCATCGGGCACGCCACCGAGCTGGACCGGGCCCTCGGCTACGAGGCCGCCTACGCGGGCACCTCCTTCGCCACCTTCGACCAGCTGGGCAAGCTGGCGTACGGCTCCTCGATCATGAACGTGACGGGTGACAGGACCGCCGAGCACGGCCTCGCGACCATCGGGTACGACGACGAGGGCGTCGAGGCGCAGTCCTGGGACCTGGTGAAGGACGGCACGCTGGTCGGCTACCAGCTGGACCGGCGGATCGCGAAGCTGACGGGCCTCGGCCGCTCCAACGGCTGCGCGTTCGCGGACTCCCCCGCGCACGTGCCGGTGCAGCGGATGGCGAACGTCTCCCTCCAGCCCGACCCGGGCGGTCTGTCGACCGAGGACCTGATCGGCGGGGTGGAGCGCGGGATCTACGTGGTCGGCGACCGGTCCTGGTCGATCGACATGCAGCGCTACAACTTCCAGTTCACCGGTCAGCGCTTCTTCCGCATCGAGAACGGCCGCCTCGCCGGGCAGCTGCGGGACGTGGCCTACCAGGCGACGACCACCGACTTCTGGGGCTCGATGGAGCAGGTCGGCGGCCCGCAGACGTACGTACTCGGCGGCGCCTTCAACTGCGGCAAGGCCCAGCCGGGTCAGGTCGCCGCCGTCTCGCACGGCTGCCCCTCCGCCCTCTTCCGGGGCGTCAACATCCTGAACACGACGCAGGAGGCCGGTCGATGAGCGCGCGCCACGAGATTTGCCGGGGGTCCGGGGGGCGTCCCCGGGGTCAGCACAGCCTGAACACGACGCAGGAGGCCGGTCGATGAGCCGCGTCAGCAAGCCGTACGAGATCGTCGAGCGGGCGCTTGAGCTGTCCCGTGCGGACGGGTGTGTCGTGATCGCCGACGAGGAGTCGTCGGCGAACCTGCGGTGGGCGGGGAACGCGCTCACCACGAACGGGGTGACGCGGGGCCGGACGCTCACGGTGATCGCGACCGTGGGCGGCGCGCAGGGCACGGCCTCCGGTGTCGTGTCGCGGTCGGCCGTGACGGCCGACGACCTGGAGCCGCTGGTGCGGGCCGCCGAGGCCGCCGCCCGCGCCGCCGGGCCCGCCGAGGACGCGCAGCCGCTGGTGGAGGGCGTGCCGGCGTCGCCGGACTTCACGGACGCGCCGGCGGAGACGTCCTCCGCGGTCTTCGCCGACTTCGCGCCCGCGCTCGGCGAGGCCTTCGCCCGCGCGAAGGCCGGCGGCCGTGAGCTGTACGGCTTCGCGAACCACGAGATGACCTCCAGCTACGTGGGTACGTCGACGGGGCTGCGGCTCCGCCACGACCAGCCCAACGGGACGCTGGAGCTGAACGCGAAGTCGCCGGACCGGCTGCGGTCCGCGTGGGCCGGCCGCTCGACGCGGGACTTCAAGGACGTCGACCCGGGCGCGCTCGACGCGGAGCTGGCGACCCGCCTCGGCTGGGCCGAGCGGCGGATCGAGCTGCCCGCCGGGCGGTACGAGACGCTGCTGCCGCCGACGGCCGTGGCCGACCTGATGATCTACCAGCTGTGGTCGTCCGCGGCCCGGGACGCGGTGGAGGGCCGTACGGTCTTCTCCAAGCCCGGCGGCGGCACGAGGCTGGGCGAGAACCTCTCGCCGCTGCCGCTGACGCTGCGCAGCGACCCGAACGAGCCGGGCCTGGAGTCCGCGCCGTTCGTGATCGCGCACTCGTCCGGCGACGACTCCTCCGTCTTCGACAACGGGCTGCCGGTCGGGCCGATCGACTGGATGCAGGCCGGAAGCCTGGCGCACCTGATCACCACCCGGCACACGGCGGGGCTCACGGGACTCCCCGTGGCGCCCGGGGCCGGGAACCTGATCCTGGACGGCGGCGGCGAGCGCTCCCTGGAGGAGATGGTCGCCTCGACCGAGCGCGGGCTGCTGCTGACCTGCCTCTGGTACATCCGCGAGGTCGACCCGGCGACGCTGCTGCTGACCGGTCTGACCCGGGACGGCGTCTACCTCGTCGAGAACGGCGAGGTGGTCGGCGAGGTGAACAACTTCCGGTTCAACGAGTCGCCGGTGGACCTGCTGTCGCGGGCCTCCGAGGCGGGCCGTACGGAGAAGACGCTGCCGCGCGAGTGGAGCGACTGGTTCACCCGGGCCGCGATGCCGGCCCTGCGGGTGCCCGACTTCAACATGAGCTCGGTCAGCAAGGGGGTCTGACCCACCTAGACTGAGTCGTCGACCACCACAACCTGAGGAGACTGACGATCGTGACGGACATCGTCGACGAGCTGAAGTGGCGTGGGCTCTTCGCCCAGTCCACCGACGAGGACGCACTGCGCAAGGCTCTCGCGGACGGTCCCGTCACGTTCTATTGCGGTTTCGACCCGACCGCGGCCAGTCTCCACGTCGGTCACCTGGTCCAGGTGCTCACCGTCCGCCGGCTCCAGCAGGCCGGGCACCGGCCGCTGGCTCTGGTCGGCGGGGCCACCGGGCAGATCGGCGACCCGCGGCCGACGGCCGAGCGCACCCTGAACGACCCCGAGACGGTCGCGAACTGGGTGAACCGGCTGCGTTCGCAGATCGAGCCGTTCCTCTCCTTCGAGGGGGAGAACGCGGCGGTCATGGTGAACAACCTGGACTGGACCGCCGGCCTGTCGGCGATCGAGTTCCTGCGGGACATCGGCAAGCACTTCCGGGTCAACAAGATGCTGACCAAGGACTCCGTCGCCCGGCGCCTGGAGTCCGAGCAGGGCATCAGCTACACGGAGTTCAGCTACCAGCTGCTCCAGGGCATGGACTTCCTGGAGCTGTACCGCCGCTACGGCTGCACGCTCCAGCAGGGCGGCTCGGACCAGTGGGGCAACCTGGTGGCCGGGCTCGACCTGATCCACCGCCTGGAGCCGGGCGCGCAGGCGCACGCGCTGGCGACCCCGCTGATGGTCAAGGCGGACGGCACCAAGTTCGGCAAGACCGAGGGCGGGGCCGTCTGGCTCGACCCGGAGATGACGACGCCGTACGCGTTCTACCAGTTCTGGCTGAACGTGGACGACCGGGACATCTCGACGTACATGCGGATCCTGTCCTTCAAGTCCCGCGAGGAGCTGGAGGCGCTGGAGGCGCAGACCGCCGAGCGGCCGCAGGCGCGGGCCGCCCAGCGGGCGCTGGCCGAGGAGCTCACCACGCTGGTGCACGGCGCGGACCAGTGCGCGGCCGTCATCAACGCCTCCAAGGCGCTGTTCGGCCAGGGCGAGCTGGCGGAGCTGGACGAGGCGACGCTGGCCGCCGCCCTGTCCGAGCTGCCGCACGCGCGGGTGGCCGAGCTCGGCCAGGTCGTGGACCTGTTCACCGAGGTGGGTCTCGCGCCGAGCAAGTCGGGCGCGCGGCGCACGGTGAAGGAGGGCGGGGCCTACGTGAACAACGTGAAGGTGACAGCCGAGGACGCCGAGGTGTCGGCGGACGAGCTGCTGCACGGCCGCTGGCTGGTGCTGCGGCGCGGCAAGAAGAACCTGGCGGCGATCGAGTTCGCCGGCGCGGAGGGCTGACCCGCCCGATCCGCACGCCGGAGGCCCGGTGCGGGCACCCCCGTGGGTGCCGCACCGGGCCTCCGGCGCGTCGGCCGCGGGACACCCCGTGTCAGGTGCCGCGGGCCGGGCGGGACGTTCCGGACAGAGGCTAGGTGCGCTGCCGGTTGCCCTTCATCGAGGCCCACAGCATGTCGCCGACTCCGACCACCGCGACGGCGCCGATCAGCTGGAGCAGGTGGCGGGTCCAGTCGATGCCCTTGGTGTCGTTGACACCGATCCAGGTCGCGACGGCGTTGCCGAGCACGCTGCCGAGAATGCCGAACACGGTCGTCAGCCAGAGCGGGATCTGCTGCTTCCCCGGCAGGATCGCCTTCGCGATCAGGCCGAGGACGAATCCCACGATGATCGCCCACAACCAACTCATCGTCGCCTCCTTGTACGCATGTGGGCCCAGTCTGGGCTCACCGGCCATACGGCGCATGTCGGACAGCGCCATACGTGCCCCGGTCTCGTCGGTGCGGTGGCGCGGGCGTACGGTGGAGAGAGGTCCGGGCCGGGGAGGGTCCGGCGCGATCTGTGGGTGGTGGACGGCGATGCCGAAGCGTGGCGGGACCGAGGTCTTCCGGATCACCGGGGCCCGGCAGGGGCTCGCCGACGACGTGCGGGGACGGCAGCGGCGCTATGTCATCTCGATGACGGTGCGGACGCTCTCCGTGATCGCCGCCGCGGTGCTGTGGAACGTCGAGCGGCACGTGGCCTTCGTGGCCCTCGCCCTGGGCATCCTGCTCCCCTATGTGGCGGTGGTCATCGCCAACGCGGGCCGGGAGTCCGCTCCGTCCCTTCCCTCCACGTTCGTCCCGACGCCGGTGCGACCCGCGCTCGACAGCGCGGAGGCGGCGGCGGACGCGGACACGGAGCGCTCGTCGGGCCGGAACTGATCACGGACAGTGGCCGGAAACCTCAAGAAAACCTCAGATCAATCATGAAGTTCCAGTGCACCACACCCCATGTGCCGTGACATACTTCCTACGCGCTCCGCATCCCCCGTCGGAGCGACGGACCGATGCCGGGCAGCTCCCCCCGTGGCTGCCCGGCATCGCCCTTGCTGGACAATGATCAGGTGAGTGAAGAGAAGCCGATCTGTTCCGCCAAGGGCTGCCGCGTCGACGCCGTCTGGGTCCTCGCGTGGAACAACCCCAAGCTGCACACGCCCGAGCGGCGCAAGACCTGGCTCGCGTGCGAGGAGCACCGCGAGCACCTCTCCCAGTTCCTGGGTGTACGGGGCTTCCTGAAGGACGTCGTCCCGCTGGGCGACTGGGACTCAGCCTCCGATGGCTGACATCGGGCGGTCGGGCTGGAGGAAGCTCGGGTCGTCGAGGCCTGAGCCGGCCTTCTTGCCCCACATGGCCTTCTTCCAGATCTCCGCGACCGTCTCGTCCCCCGCGTCCGAGCGGAGGGCGGCCCGCAGGTCCGTCTCCTCGGTGGCGAAGAGGCAGGTGCGGACCTGACCGTCGGCGGTGAGCCGGGTCCGGTCGCAGGCCCGGCAGAACGGCCGGGTGACGGAGGCGATGACGCCGACCGTGTGCGGCCCGCCGTCGACGACCCAGCGCTCGGCCGGGGCTGAGCCCCGCTCATCGGCGCCTTCGGCGGTCAGCGTGAAGCGGGTGCGCAGGGACTCCAGGATGTCACCGGCGGTGATCATGCCGTCGCGCTTCCAGCCGTGCTGGGCGTCGAGGGGCATCTGCTCGATGAAGCGGAGCTCGTAGCCCTCCTCCACCGCCCAGGCGAGGAGGTCGGGTGCCTCGTCGGCGTTGAGCCCGGGCATCAGGACGGCGTTGACCTTGACCGGGGTGAGGCCGGCGTCGCGGGCGGCGGCCATGCCGTCGAGGACGTCCTGGTGGCGGTCACGGCGGGTGAGGGTCTTGAAGACGTCGGGGCGCAGGGTGTCCAGGGAGACGTTGACCCGGTCGAGCCCGGCGGCCTTGAGGGCGCTCGCGGTGCGCTTGAGCCCGATGCCGTTGGTGGTGAGGGACATCCGGGGGCGGGGCTCCAGGGCCGCGCAGCGCTCGACGATGCCGACGAGGCCGGGGCGGAGCAGCGGCTCGCCGCCGGTGAAGCGGACCTCGGTGACGCCGAGGTCGGTGACCGCGATGCGGACCAGCCGGACGATCTCGTCGTCGGTGAGCAGGTCCGGCTTGGCGAGCCACTGGAGGCCCTCTTCGGGCATGCAGTAGGTGCAGCGCAGGTTGCAGCGGTCGGTGAGCGAGACGCGCAGGTCGGTGGCCACCCTGCCGTAGGTGTCGATGAGCACTGTGGGCCCCCTCCCCGTCGTGTGGATGCGTGTGATCCGAGCCTACGTGAGTCGACGGCCGGCGAGCAGGGTGAATTGTCACGAGGACCGGGGCGGTCGCGTCGTAGAACCCTACGACGCGACCGTCCGGCGACCGCGCACCGTGTGCGGGTCAGTGCGCTCCGACGCCGGTGAGGGACTTGACCTCGAGTTCCGCGTACTTGCCCTTGTCCGGCTCCTCCTTGGAGAGGATCGAGCCGAGCCAGCCGAGCAGGAAGCCGAGCGGGATGGAGACGAGGCCGGGGTTCTCCAGCGGGAACCAGTAGAAGTCGGCCGTCTTGAACATCGACGTGGGCTTGCCGGAGACGACCGGCGAGAACAGCACGAGGACGACGGCGGAGATCAGACCGCCGTAGATCGACCACAGCGCGCCCTGGGTGGTGAAGCGCTTCCAGAAGAGCGAGTAGAGGATCGTCGGCAGGTTCGCGGAGGCGGCGACCGCGAAGGCGAGGGCGACCAGGCCGGCGACGTTGAGGTCGCGGGCGAGGGCGCCGAGGGCGATGGAGACGATGCCGATGAGGACGGTCGCCCAACGGGCTGCCCTGACCTCCTCCTTCTCGGTGGCCTGTCCGCGCCGGATGACGTTGGCGTAGATGTCGTGGGCGAACGACGACGAGGAGGCCAGGGTCAGGCCGGCGACGACGGCGAGGATGGTCGCGAAGGCGACGGCGGAGATGACGGCGAGGAGGATCGCGCCGCCGGTGGAGCCGGCTCCGCCGCCGATCTCCAGGGCGGCGAGCGGGGCGGCGGTGTTGCCGGCCTTGTTGGAGGCGACGATGTCGCTGTTCTTGAGCAGGGCGGCGGCGCCGAAGCCGAGGACGATCGTCATCAGGTAGAAGGCGCCGATGATGCCGATGGCCCAGTTGACGGACTTACGGGCGGCCTTGGCGGTCGGCACCGTGTAGAAGCGGATCAGGATGTGGGGCAGGCCGGCGGTGCCGAGGACGAGCGCGATGCCGAGCGAGAGGAAGTCCAGCTTGGAGGTGGCGGTGGCGCCGTACTTCAGGCCGGGCTCCAGGAAGGCCGTGCCCTTGCCGCTGTTGGTGGCGGCGGCTCCGAGCAGCTCGGAGACGTTGAAGTGGAACTTGAGGAGGATGAGGAAGGTGATCAGGAGGGTGCCCGCGATGAGCAGCACCGCCTTGACCATCTGCACCCAGGTGGTGCCCTTCATGCCTCCGATGGTCACGTACACGATCATCAGGAGGCCGACGAGCGCGACGATCGCGACCTTGCCGCCGTCGCTGGTGATGCCGAGCAGCAGCGAGACGAGGACGCCGGCGCCCGCCATCTGGGCCAGCAGGTAGAAGATCGAGACGACGATGGTCGAGGTGCCGGCGGCGGTCCGGACGGGCCGCTGGCGCATCCGGTAGGCGAGGACGTCGCCCATGGTGAAGCGGCCGGAGTTGCGCAGGGGTTCGGCGACCAGGAGCAGGGCGACGAGCCAGGCGACCAGGAAGCCGATCGAGTAGAGGAAGCCGTCGTAGCCGAAGAGCGCGATGGCTCCGGCGATGCCGAGGAAGGACGCGGCGGACATGTAGTCGCCGGAGATCGCGAGGCCGTTCTGGAAGCCGGTGAACTGGCGTCCGCCGGCGTAGAAGTCGGCGGCGCTGCGGGTCTGGCGGCCGGCCCAGACGGTGATGACGAGTGTGGCGACGACGAAGGCGCCGAAGAGGGCGATGATCAGCGGCCGGTGTTCGGTGGTGGCGTTTCCGGCGGCGAGCAGGACGGGGGTGCTCATGCGTCGCCCTCCATACGGTGTCGGATGGCCTCGGCCCGGGGGTCGAGGCGGTTCGCCGCGTGCCGGGAGTACAGCCAGGCGATGAGGAAGGTGGTGAGGAACTGGCCGAGGCCGAGGACGAGGGCCATGTTGATGTTGCCGAAGACCTTGGTGCCCATGAAGTCGCCGGCGTAGTTGGAGAGCAGGACGTAGAGCAGGTACCAGGCGATGAAGGCGAGGGTGAGGGGGAAGGCGAAGGAGCGGTAGGTGCGGCGCAGTTCCCCGAACTCCGGGCCCTCCTGCACCTCGATGAACTCTTCCGTCGTGGGCGACGCGGGACCGTGGTCGGTCTCCGTCCCGTTCCTGGGCGGCGGCGGTGCTTCGGTAGCCACGGAATCTCCTCGTGACGCGGGGGCGGACGGCATGGTCAAGGGGGCCTCACCGGGGGGTGCGGGACCGGGGCTCCGGGCGGAGCCCCTCCCCTGACCAACGGCACGGAGCCGGAAGCGAAGCGGTTCACGCGGGGGAATTCCTTGAACAGATCTTCATGAAGTCTTCTCAACTCATTGAAGGTTCGGGAAGATCAGCGATAGCTTCACTCGTCATGCACCTGCTCACGCGCAAACCCGCGTGCGAGCAGTACATACGGATGATGTGGAGAACCCATGGCTCATCTGGGATCGAGGCGCGGCCGAGCTCTCGCTCTGCCGGTTGGTCTCGCGCTCACGGCCTCGCTCGGCTTCCTTGCCCCCGGCGCCGCCTCCGCCGCGGAACTGAGCGGCGCCTCGGCCACCGTGACGGCGAACGGTCCGAAGCTGTCGTACGTGGTCAACGTCGAGGGGGGCCGCTGGACCGCCGCCTCGGTGAAGAAGGCGATCGCCGCCGCCGGCGGCGAGGTGGTCGTCTCGTACGACCAGATAGGCGTGATAGTCGTCCACTCGCAGAACCCCGAGTTCGCGAAGACGATCCGCACGGCGCATGGTGTGGTGTCCGCGGGTGCGACCCGCAACGCCCCGCTCTCCGTCCAGTCCGACGACTCCGTCGACGAGGGCGCGCAGACGCTGACCGCCGCCGAGGCCAAGGCCGCCGCCGCCAGCGCCACGGACGAGCAGGACCCGCTGGAGCCCCTGCAGTGGGACCTCCCGGCGATCAAGGCCGACAAGGCCCACCAGCGGACGCTGGGCAGCAAGCGCGTCACCGTCGGCGTCATCGACACGGGTGTCGACGACACCCACCCGGACCTGGCGCCGAACTTCGACGCCGCCGCGTCCGCCAACTGCGTCTCCGGCAAGCCGGACACGACCGCCGGATCCTGGCGCCCCAACCCGGGCGAGAGCGACCACGGCACCCACGTCGCCGGAACGATCGCGGCCGCCAAGAACGGCGTCGGCATCACCGGTGTCGCCCCGGGCGTCAAGGTCTCCGGCATCAAGGTGTCCACCCCGGACGGCTACTTCTACACCGAGGCCGTCGTCTGCGGATTCGTGTGGGCGGCCGAGCACGGCGTCGACATCACGAACAACAGCTACTACACCGACCCGTGGATGTTCGCCTGCAAGAACGACGAGGACCAGAAGGCCCTCATCGAGGCGGTCACCCGCGCGACCCGCTACGCGGAGCACCGCGGCACGGTCAACGTCGCCGCGTCCGGCAACTCGAAGTTCGACCTCGCGGCCGACTCGATCCTGGACAACAGCAGCCCGAACGACGGCACTCCGGGCGACCGGGTCATCGACCCGAAGGAGTGCTTCGACTACCCGGCCATGCTGCCGGGCGTCGTGACGGTCTCCGCGACCGGCGCCAAGGGCCTGAAGGCGTCCTACTCCAACTACGGGCTCGGCGTGATCGACATCGCCGCCCCGGGCGGTGACCGCACCGAGTACCAGACCCCGGACGCCCCGGCGGTCAACGGCCGCATCCTGTCGACCACGGTCAACGGCGGCTACAACTACAAGGCCGGTACGTCGATGGCCTCGCCGCACGTGGCGGGCGTCCTGGCGCTCATCAAGTCGACGCACCCCTACGCGAGCCCGGCGGCGCTGAAGGCGCTGCTGTACGCGCAGGCCGACAAGCTCGCCTGCACCAACCCGTACGACATCGAGGGCGACGGCAAGATCGACGCCGTCTGCGAGGGTGGCAAGAACAAGAACGGCTTCTACGGAGCCGGTCTGATCGACGCGCTGGACGCCGTCCGCCGCTAGTCGCGGAGGTTCGGTGACGGAGGGCCCCGGTGTGGTGTGCCACACCGGGGCCCTTTGCGTGGCACTGAGTGCCATAGTGCCGTCATGGACAACACAGTGCGTTCCGGTACGGAGTTGCTGTGGTCGGCCCTCGGCGGCGATCCCGCCCTGGTCGACCGCGTGGAGTACGGCGGGACCTCGGGGCTGCTGCCCGCCCGGCTGCCCGTGATGGACCTGGCGCGGGCCTCGGTCGCCGCCTGCTCGCTCGCCGCCGTGGAGCACGCGGGCCTTCCCGGACCGGTACGGGTGGACGACGGGGCCGTCGCCACCGCCTTCGTGAGCGAGCGCCATCTGCGGATCGACGGGCGGGCGCCGGTGAGCTTCGCACCCCTGTCACGGTTCTGGCGGGCCGCCGACGGCTGGGTGCGCACCCATGCCAACTACCCGCACCACAAGGCCGCGTTGCTCGCCGCGCTGGACGCCTCCGACTCCGTCGAGGCCGTCGCGGCGGCGATCGGCGAACGGAAGGCCGTCGAGGTCGAGACGGCGGTGTACGCGGCCGGCGGCCTGGCCGTCGCCCTGCGGACGCCCGGCGAGTGGGCCGCGAGCGAGCAGGGCAGGGAGGTGGCGGCCCGGCCGCTGCTGACCCGGGAGCGACTCGACGACGCCCCGCCGCCCCGGCGCCGTACGGGGCCGCTGCGGGTCCTCGACCTGACCCGGGTCATCGCCGGGCCCGTCGCCACCCGGACCCTCGCGCTGCTCGGCGCGGACGTGCTGCGGATCGACTCGCCGCACCGCCCCGAACTGCCGGACCAGCACGCGGACACGGACATCGGCAAGCGCACCGCCGCGCTCGACCTGGACCGGCCGTCGGACCGGCGCGCCTTCGGCGAACTCCTCGACTCCGCCGACGTGCTGGTCACCGGCTACCGGCCGGGCGCGCTCGACCGCTTCGACCTCCACCGGCCCGGTCTGGTGACCGCCCGGCTCTCCGCCTGGGGCGACTACGGGCCGTGGCGCGAGCGGCGCGGCTTCGACTCCCTCGTGCAGGTGGCGACGGGCATCGCCACGGTGGAGGGGTCCGCCGAGGAGCCGGGGGCGCTGCCGGCCCAGGCCCTGGACCACGGAACCGGCTATCTGCTGGCCGCGGCGGTGCTGCGGGCGCTGACGGAGCAGGACCGGGACGGTGGTACGCGGCTCGTCCGGCTGGCGCTGGCGCAGACGGGGCACTGGCTGACGCACGCGCTGCCGCGGTACGACGCCGGGCGGTATCTCGGGGAGTCCGAGGGGCCGTTGGGACATCTGCGGTACGCGTTGTCCCCGGTGTCCTACGAGGGTGGGGCTTCCGGGTGGTCACGGCCGCCGGGCCTCGCGGGCGCCGACGCTCCCGAGTGGCTCGGGGCCTGACGGGGCGTACGGGCGCCGACGCTCCGGAGCGGCTCGGGGCCTGGCTGGGGGGCGTACGGGCGAGGCGGGCCGGGACGGGCGCCCGGCAACGGGGCGCGTGCCCACCCGTTCCGCCCTGCGGAACGATTGCCCCCACGGAAGGGGGTGCCGGCCGCGGGGGGACAGAGCCACGCGCGGCCGGCGCCCCCGAGGGGGGCGCCGGGTGGGTGGGGGTCAGGGCTTGATGAGGACCTTGAGGGCGGAGCGGTCGTCCATGGACTTGTAGCCGTGGGGGACGCCGTCGAGGTCGACGGTGAGGTCGAAGACCGGGGAGGGGTCGATGGCGCCGGAGAGGATGTCGGGGAGGAGCTCGGGGATGTAGGCGCGGACGGGGGCGACGCCGCCGCGGAGGGCGATGTTGCGGTCGAACATGACGTCGAGGTCGAGGCCGGTGCCGCTGCCGTGGGGGACGCCGACGTAGCCGATCGAGCCGCCGTCGCGGGCGATGGCGACCGCGGTGCGCATGGACTGCTCGGTGCCGACGGCCTCGATGACGCCGTGGGCGCCCTGGCCGCCGGTGAGCTCGCGGACGGCGGCCTCGGCGGCCTCGCCGCGCTCGGCGACGACGTCGGTGGCGCCGAAGAGGCGGGCGATGTCGGTGCGGGCGGTGTGGCGGCCGAGGGCGATGATCCGCTCGGCGCCGAGGCGCTTGGCCGCGAGGACGCCGCAGAGGCCGACGGCGCCGTCGCCGACGACCGCGACGGTGGAGCCGGGCTTCACCCCGGCGCCGAGGGCGGCGTGGTGGCCGGTGCCCATGACGTCGGAGAGGGCGAGCAGCGCGGTGAGCAGCCGGTCGTCGGAGGCGGCCTCGACGGGGAGCTTGACGAGGGTGCCGTCGGCGAAGGGGACGCGGACGGCCTCGCCCTGGCCGCCGTCGGAGCCGACCGAGCCCCAGAAGCCGCCGCGCGGGCAGGAGGTCTGGAGGCCCTCGGCGCAGTACTCGCAGCTGCCGTCGGACCAGACGAAGGGGGCGACGACGAGGTCGCCGGCGGCGAAGCCGGTGACGTCGGAGCCCGCCGCCTCGACGATGCCGAGGAACTCGTGGCCGATGCGCTGGCCGGGCTGCCGGGCGGATTCGCCGCGGTACGCCCACAGGTCGCTGCCGCAGATGCAGGCGCGCAGGACGCGCAGGACGACGTCCGTGGAGTCCTGGATCACAGGATCGGGTACGTCCTCCACGCGCATGTCGAACGGGGCGTGGATGGTGGTGGCGCGCATGGGTGGCGCTCCTCGCTGTCAGACGGTTGTACGACGTGCACCGTATATCGCGTGGAGTGCTCCCGCCGCCAGCAGGTACTGCGCCGCGATGTAGGTCAGCATGACCCAGAAGTCGGGTGCGGGCAGCTGGGGCCACTCGGCGACGCCGGTGGCGATGAGGGTGTCGGACAGCAGGAACAGGGCGCCGCCGAGGCCGGCCAGGAGCCCGAGGGCGCTGGACCGGTAGGCCATGGCGGTGAGGAGCAGGGAGTAGCCGGCGACGGGGATGCGCAGGTCGGCGGGGAGGTCGGGCCAGAGGAGGACGACGGTTCCGGTGAGGGCCACCGCGTAGAGGGCGCCGAGCGCCGGGGACGTACGACCGCGTCCGAAGAGGACGAGGTAGCAGACGTGTCCGGCGGCGAAGGAGCCCATGCCGACGAGGAAGGCCCAGTCGGCGTCGGAGAGCAGGAAGACGTCGCCGCCCCAGCCGAAGAGGAGGGCGGCGGTGAGCGTCTTCGGGGCGCCGAGGGTGACGGCGTACGCGGCGAGCAGGGGCATCAGGAGCGGCTTGGCGATCTGGTGGCCGAGGTCGGCTCCGGCGAGCAGGGAGACCAGGTCGACGGTGGCCGCGAGCGCGAAGGCGGCGAGCAGCGCGCGGGAGACGGTGGCCGGGACGGCGCGGACGGCGGTGGGGGCGGTGCTCACGCGGCGGCCTCCGGGGCGGTCGTCGGCCCCGCGACGGGGTGCGTCGCGGCGGCGGTGGGGGCCGGTTGCCAGCCGGGGCCTCGGAAGACCCGGCCGGCGCGCTCGCGCCAGCTGTTCGCGGCCCGGACGTCGCGGGCGATGGCGGCGTACTCGTGGGTGGCGACGCGCAGCGGGTTGAAGGTCTCGATGTTCTTGGTGAGCCCGTAGACGGGCCGGTCGGTCTCGCCGACCCAGGAGCCGAACATCCGGTCCCAGACGATGAGGATCCCGCCGAAGTTGCGGTCCAGGTAGCCGCCCTGGGAGGCGTGGTGGACGCGGTGGTGCGAGGGGGTGTTGAGGACGTACTCGAAGGGGCGGGGCAGCCGGTCGACGCGCTCGGTGTGGATCCAGAACTGGTAGACGAGGTTGAGCGAGTAGCAGAAGGCGACGGCGGCCGGGTGCACGCCGAGGGCGATCATCGGCAGGTAGAACGGCCAGCCGGTCACGCTGGTCCACGGCTGGCGCAGCGCGGTGGTGAGGTTGAACTTGCGGCTGCTGTGGTGGACGACGTGGCAGGCCCAGAGGATCCGGATGACGTGGTGGCCGCGGTGCTGCCAGTAGTAGAGGAAGTCCTGCGCGAGCAGCATGAGCGGGATCGTCCACCACAGGACGGGGACGCGGAGCGGGGTCAGCTCGTAGACGGCGGTGTAGATGGCGACCACGGGGATCTTCCACAGCGCGTCGAAGGCGAGGCTTCCGAGGCCCATGCCGATGCTGGTGGCGGCGTCCTTGGTCTCGTATCCGGCGGCGTCCTCGTCGGGGTGGATCCGGTGGCTGACCATCTCCAGGACGGTGAGCAGGACGAACGCCGGTATGGACCAGAGCACGACATCGGGCAGGTTCGGCATGCCGTCGACGGTAGGCGGGACGGGGCGGGCCCCGCTAGACGTGGTTACCAACAAGTATGCGAGACGGGTTGTCAGCAAGCTTTGGCACCTTCCGACAACGGCCCCGCGTCACCCGCTACACCCCGGCCGCGCCGAGGAGTGACCCGGCACCGTAGGTGACCGCCATCGCGAGGGCGCCGCCGGCCACGTTGCGGAGGATCGCCGGGCCCGCGGGGGCGGCGCCGAGGCGGGCGCTCCACCAGCCGGTGAAGGTGAGGGCGGCGAGGACGGAGAGGACGGTGACCCAGAGGCGGGCGGAGGCCGGCGGGAGGACGATCGCGAGGAGCGGCAGCAGGGCGCCGACGGTGAAGGCGAGGAAGCTGGCGCCGGCCGCGTGCCAGGGGTTGGTGAGGGCGTCGGGGTCGATGCCCAGCTCCACGCGCGCGTGGGCGCGCAGCGCGTCGCGCTCGGTGAGCTGTTCGGCGGCCTCGCGGGCCACGTCCGCCGAGAGGCCGCGGGCGGCCAGGAGGCCGGTCAGTTCGCGGAGCTCGGCTTCCGGCTGCTCGCGCAGTTCGCGCTTCTCCTGGGCGAGCGCGGCCTTCTCGGAGTCGCGCTGGGTGGAGACGGAGACGTACTCCCCCGCCGCCATCGACATCGAACCGGCGAGCAGCCCCGAGAGGCCGGCCGTGAGCAGGGCGGCCTGGGACTCGGTGGCGCCGGCGACACCGACGACGAGGCCCGCGGTGGAGACGACGCCGTCGTTGGCTCCGAGCACGGCGGCCCGGAGCCAGTTGAGACGGGAGCCGAGGCCTCCGCCGTGGGCCTCGTCGTGGGCGGTGTCCGGTACGGGGGGTGACGTCACGTCAGGAGGGTCGCACCCGGCGGGTCACCAGACGCGGACCGACCCGCCCGGGGCGAACGCCGGGCTGGTGGCGCCCGCGGGGACCTCCTTCAGCGGCTCGGCGATCTCCTCGACGGTCGGGCCGTGGACGGCGGCGAGCCGGTCGAGGAGGTCGAGGTCGAAGCCGTAGACGCGGGCCGCGTTGCCGCCGACCATGGCGGCGACCTCGTCCCTCGGCACGCCCGCGTAGGCGATGCGCAGCCCTTCGCGGGAGTACGGGGTGGTGCCCTCGTCGTGCGGGTAGTCGCTGCCCCACATGATCTTGTCGAGGCCGATCCGGTCGCGCAGCGGCACCTCGTGCGGGCGCATGAAGCTCGCGCCGACGTAGCAGTTGTCGCGCCAGACCTCGCTGGGGCCCTTGCCCATGGAGGCGGCGAGACCGGCGCCGAACCGGGACTCGGCGGTCGTGGCCCGCGTCGCCGCCGCGACGAGCCGGGCGTGGTAGTAGTCCAGCATGTCCATGACCCCGGGGATCCAGCCGGAGCCCTGCTCCGTCAGGACGAGCCTGAGATCCGGGTGGCGGCGGAAGGCGCCGCCGAAGACGAGGTGCCACAGGGCCCGGTGGGAGAACCAGGTGGTCTCCACCATGAAGACGGCGCGGGCCGCGGGTTCGTCGCCGAGCGGCGGCGAGGCCGAGCCGCCGTGGTGGTTGACCGGCACGCCGAGCTCCGCGCAGACGGCCCAGATCGGGTCGTACGCCTCCGAGTACAGCTCGGGCACACCGGACCCGGGCGGGGCGCCCGGCAGCAGGATGCCGCCGGTCAGGCCCGCCTCCTTCGCGCGGCGGATCTCCCGTACCGCCTCGCCCACGTCGTTGAGCAGGATCTGCGCCACGCCCGCCCGGCGGCCCGGCGCGTCCGCGCAGAAGTCGGCCAGCCAGCGGTTGTGGGCGCGCAGGCCCGCCCAGCGGAGCTCGTACTCCTCGCGGGTCGGCGGCGGGGCCATGAGGGAGGCGGAGGGGAAGAACGGCGGGATGGTGTTGGGGAAGACGACCTCGGCGACGATCCCGTCCGTCTCCAGCTCGCGCAGCCGGCGGCGCGAGTTCCAGTTGCGGTCGGCGGTGTCGGCGAGCAGGTCCTCGTACGGGTTGACGTAGCCGGCGGCCCAGGCGTCGAAGGCCTCGTGGTGCCGCCGTTCCAGGTAGGGCCGGTAGTCGAGGAGGTCGGCGCCCGCGTGGCAGTCGGCGGAGATGACGGTGTACCTGTCCATCGGTTCGCCTCCCATCAGTGCGTCCCGAGGACCGGGAAGTCGTGGTCCGTGAGCCAGTGGCGGCCGACCTCGCGCGAGCGGGCCCAGGAGGCCTCCACGGCGGCCTGGTCGGCGGACTGGCCGAGGTCGGCGGGGGTGGGGCCGATCCGGCGTGCGATCGGCGCCAGGGCGCCGAGGTCGAAGCCGAAGACCTCCGCCGCCGCCAGGCCGAGCATCCGCCGGGTCTCCTCGACCGGGATGTCATGGAACGTCCGCCGCAGCCACGCGCGCGTGTCGGGCCAGGTGCCCTCCGGGTGCGGGAAGTCGGAGCCCCACAGGATGTTGTCGACGCCGATCTCGTACCGCTGGGCCAGTTCGCGCCGCTTGGTGTTGGTGGCGCAGACGAAGACCTGGCGGTCCAGGTACTCGCTCGGCGGCCGCTTCAGTTCGGCGAACGGGGACAGCTTCTTGCCGCCGTGCGCGCCGAGGTAGAGCCGGTCCATGAACCAGAGCAGGTTCGGCAGCCACCAGCAGCCGGACTCCGCGACGCCGAACCGGAGCCCGGGGTGCCGCTCGAAGGCCCCGGACCAGAGCAGGAACCAGAGCGGCCTGGCCGGCCACCAGGTGACCTCGGAGACGTAGATCCCGAGGTGGTCGCCGTACTCCTCGCGGGGCGCGGCCCCGGAGTGGGTGACGACGGGCATGCCGGTCTCGGCGGCGGCGGCCCACACCGGGTCGTAGTGCCGGTCGTGGTACGGCGTCTTGTCGACCCACATGGAGGGGATCATGAGCGCGCCGAGTCCGGACTCCTTGGCCCGGTGGATCTCGGCGACGACCTCGCGGACGTCGGCGGTGACGGGGAGCAGGGCGACCCCGCAGTGCCGGTCGGGGTTCCGGCCGACGAACTCGGCGAGCCAGCGGTTGTGCGCCTTCGCGCCCGCCATGCCGAGTTCCGGGTCCTGGTCGCCGGAGAGGCCGAGGCCGACGCCGAAGGGCGCGGCGGTCTGGCTGTCGACGGCGTCCGCGTCGGGGAAGACGACTTCGGCGGCCACCCCGTCGCCGTCGAGCTCCTTGATCCGCTGGGCGGCGTCCCAGCCGCCGCGCAGGCCTTCCTCGTTGTCGTTGAACCACTTGTTCGCGAAGGCCTCGTTGCGCACGCCCAGCCGGGTCATGGCCTCGCGGCGGGCCTCGCGTCCCGCCAGGAACTCTTCGAAGTCCCGGTGGAAGCGGGGGTCGAGGTAGGGCCGGTACTCCTCGGTGGGAAGCCCGGCATGGCAGTCGGAGGAGATGATCAGGTACGGGTCTTCGAAGCTCACGTCGGGCTCCTTGGCCGGTCAGTCGAGGATGAAGCTCTCCAGGTAGGACGGGTTGGCGCGGTCGAGCATCGCCTGCGAGCGCGCCCTGATCTGGCGGTCGCTGTGCTCGCTCTGCGGCAGCATCCAGAAGCGGTCGGCGCGGATGCCTTCGACGACGTGCTCGGCGACCTCCTCGACGGGCGTGAAGGCCACCTCGTGCCCGGCCTCCTTCATGGCGGCCTCCCACTGGTCGAGGCTGCGGTACGGGGTCCGGCGCGGCCGCTCCTTGGCGTACCGCTCGGGCCGGTTGCGGTGCGACTCCCACAGACCGGTGCGGAGCATGTGGGGGCCGGGGAAGAGCACGGACGCGCCCACGCGCGCGTGCTCGGCCCTGAGGTGGGCGTAGAGCGACTCGGTCATGGTGACGACGGCCGCCTTGGTGACCGCGTACACGGAGGCGGTGGGCAGCGGGGCGATGCCGCCGTCGCCCGAGGAGGTGTTGACGACGTGGCCGGGCTCGCCGCCCGCGAGCATGCGCGGGACGAAGGCCTGGATGCCGTGGAAGACGCCCCAGACGTTGACCGAGAAGGCCCACTTCCAGTCGTTGGGCTCGTGCTCCCACATGCGGCCCTCGGCGCCCGAGCCGACGCCGGCGTTGTTGCAGAGGACGTGGACGGCGCCGAAGGTGTCGTACGCGGCGTCCGCGAACGCCCGGACCCCGTCGGGGTCGGAGACGTCGACCGTCCGGGCGAGGACCTGCGCCCCGCTCGCCATCAGCTCGTCGGCGGCCTCCTCCAGGGCGGCCCGCTCGACGTCCCCGAGGACGACGGCGAGTCCCTCGGCGGCGAACCGGCGGGCCATCGCGAGCCCGATGCCGCTCGCCGCGCCCGTGACGACGGCGACCTGCCCCTCACGCAGCTCCATCGGACGTCTCCTTCCGGACGCTGGCCTCGGGGGGTCCGTCGAGGATCTGGAGCGGGTCGTCGTACCGCTGGTGGATGTAGGGCAGCAGGGCCCGCGCGGAGACGCGTTCGGCGACCGTGCCCTTCTGGTCGGTGGTCTTCTCGCCGATCGTGATCTCGACGAGCCGGCGTACCGGGAGGTCGGCGACCGGGTCGTACATGGACTCGCGCAGCACCACGTCACCGGTGATCCGCTCCAGCTTCCGCACCTTCTCGTTGCGGACGCAGTGGACGAGGACGGGGTCGGCGTCGAAGCCCGAACCCTCCACGCCCGGCAGGAACTTGAAGTAGAAGTCGGTCTTCTCGACGGGCTCCGGCAGCGGCAGCGGGCCGGAGACCGCGCCGCGTACCTCCACGAACGCGATGCCGTGCCGGGCCAGCACCGCGCGGACCACGAGCCCGTCGCGCTCGACCGTGACCTCGCCCAGCTTCTTCGGCTCGCCGAAGACCTCGCGCCCGCCGGTCAGGGCGCGCTCGTGGGTCATCGGCATGACCAGCGGGTACCAGCCCTCCTTGTCGCCGTGGGCCGCGGCGACCGCCACCGAGCCGGCGCCGAGGGGGTAGCCGGTCAGGTCGACCCGGCTGATGTTGGCGCGCACGAGGGGGCGCGCGGTGGGTTTCAGCGGCGGCGGCAGGACCGCCGCGACGACGTCGGGGTCGGTCTCCCAGACGGCGACCACACCGGTGGACCAGATGTCGGGGAGCCTGGCGGACCGCTCGCGGGCCGCTGCCGCCTCCGCGTCGCTGCGCGCCCCGTACCGTACTCGTGCCATGACGTACCACCCTTCGGGATCGTCGGCCTGTAACACAGTTACACCGATGGCGATGAACGGTAAAGACCCGTGCACGCAGAGGAGTTGGGGGATGCGATGGCACGTTCCGCACTGAGCCGCGACGAGATACTGGACACCGCGGCCGCGCTGGTGAGGGAGCACGGCCCGGACGCCCTCACCATGCGCAGGCTCGCCGCCGAACTCGGCACCGCCGTCACCTCGATCTACTGGCACGTCGGCAACCGCGAGTCGCTCCTCGACGCGCTCGTCGCCCGCACGGTGGCCGACCTCGGCGCCATCCGCCCGCACGGGTCGACACCGGCCGAGCGGATGGTCTCCGTCGCCCGCTCGCTGCGCCGGGCCCTGCGCGAGCGCCCGCACCTCGTCGCGATGGTCCACGAACGGGGCCTCACCGAGCGCATGTTCCTGCCGGCCCAGCGCGCCCTGGTCCACGAGGCCCACGCCGCCGGTCTGCGCGGCGCGGCCGCCGCCCGGTCCGTCCGCGCCCTCCAGTTCCAGGTCGTCGGCTACGTCCTCGTCGAACGCAACCGCGAACGCGCCCCGGCCCAGTCCCCCGCCGAGGAGGAGCTGTGGCGCGGGGAGGACGCCGAGGCCGACGGGCCGCTGGCGCGCGCCCTGGCCGCTCCGATCGACACCGAACGGCTCTTCGTGGACTCCGTACGCGCGCTCGTGGACGGGCTCCTCGCGGGTGCCCCGGGGGACACCGGGGACGGAGTCGTCGGTCGCGGGCCGTATTCTCTGTGACCGTGCTTGACGACCGTACGACAGCAGCGACGTGGCCGGCCGCCTACCCGCAGGGGTACGCGGTCGTCGACGTGGAGACCACCGGACTCGCCCGCGACGACCGGATAGTGTCGGCTGCCGTCTACCGGCTGGACGCCCAGGGGAACGTCGAGGACCACTGGTACACCCTGGTCAATCCCGAGCGGGACCCGGGGCCGGTGTGGATCCACGGACTGACCAGCGACGTCCTGGAGGGCGCGCCGCTGTTCCCGGAGATCGCGGCGGAGTTCGCGGCGCGTCTCGACGGGCGGGTGCTCGTGGCGCACAACGCGATGTTCGACTGGCAGATGATCGCCAGGGAGTACGCGCGTGCCGAGTCGGCGGCGCCGGTGCGCCAGCGGCTGTGCACGATCGCGCTCGCCAAGGAGCTGTCGCTGCCGCTGCCGAACCACAAGCTGGAGTCGCTCGCCGCGCACTTCGGCGTGGTGCAGCAGCGCGCGCACAACGCGCTGGACGACGCCCGGGTCCTCGCGGAGGCGTTCCGGCCGAGTCTGCACGCGGCGGCCGAGCGGAACGTACGGCTGCCGCTCCTGGAGTGCCGGCCGCTGACGGAGTGGGCCGCGACGCCCGCGCAGCCCCGGATTGGCCACCAGTCCTCCTACCGGGCCAACAGCTGGCGCCCGTCGCGGAAGCGCCCGGCGTGCCCGTACCCCAACCCCGGCCGCTACGAGTCGGACAAACCGCTCAAGCAGGGCATGCGGATCGCCTTCTCCGGGGACACCTCGGTCGACCGTGAACTCCTGGAGGACCGCACGGTCGAGGCCGGGCTCCACGTCGCCTCCAGCGTCTCCCGGCTGACGAGCCTCCTCGTCACCAACGACCCGGACTCGGCGACCTCCAAGACGCTCAAGGCCAAGTCGTTCGGCACCCCGGTCGTCGACGAGGCCGCCTACACGCAGCTGCTGCGGGACGTGACCCCGGCAGACGGGTGACACCGCCGACCCGGCGGGCGCGGCGTGCTGCGCGCGCCCGCCCGGGAGCCCCACCCTGTGGCGCATGGCACGTTGTGAGGTCTGCGGAAACGATTACGGCATGTCCTTCGAGGTGCACGCGCAGGGCGCGGTGCACGTCTTCGACTGCTTCGCCTGCGCCATCCACCGCATGGCGCCCATCTGCGAGCACTGCCGGGTCCAGGTCATCGGACAGGGCGTCGAGGTCGACGGCAGCTGGTACTGCGGCGGCCACTGCGCCCGCGCGGAGGGAAAGGTGGGCATCGTCGACAGGGTGTGAACGGGACAGGACCTGAGGAAACGATCCTGGGCTCGCCTCCGGGCGAGCCGAACCCCCCTGCGTCCACCCCGGGGACCCGGATGTACGGTCATGGGGTGTACCGCTTCCTGTTGTCCCGGCAATGGGTGATCCTCACCCTCATCGCCCTCGTCCTCGTCCCCACGATGATCGAGCTGGGCTTCTGGCAGTTCCACCGGCACGAGCGCCGGGTCGCCCAGAACGCCCTGATCGCGGACAACATCGCCGCGAAGCCGGTACCGGTCGAGGAGCTCACCTCCCCCGGCCACACCGTCCCGCGCGCCGACTACTGGCGCCGGATCACCGCCACCGGCACCTTCGACACGGCACACGAGGTCGTCGTCCGCCGCCGCACCAACGCCGACGACCGGGTGGGCGTGCACGTCCTCACCCCGCTGGTCCTGAAGGACGGCAAGGTCGTCCTGGTCAACCGGGGCTGGGTACCGGCCGCCGCCGACCAGCACGCCTACCCCCCGGTGCCGCCCGCTCCCCGGGGCGAGGTCACCGTCACCGGCCGGCTCAAGGCGGACGAGACCACCGGCGCCAGCGGGATCAAGGACCTGAAGGGCCTGCCGGACCGCCAGGTCATGCTGATCAGCAGCCGGCAGCAGGCCGAGCTGATCGGCCGCGAGGTGCTCGGCGGCTACCTCGAACAGACCGCGCCCGCCTCCGCGGGCGACACCCCCGAGCAGATCGCCGAACCCGACCACGACTCGATCGGCGCCCACATGGCGTACGCCGTCCAGTGGTGGCTGTTCGCGGCCGGGGTACCCGTCGGCTGGGTGATCCTCGTCCGCCGGGAGAAGTACGACCGGCAGGCCGGGCAGGCCTCCGACGTCCCCGGATCCCCGGAAGGCGACACGGCTCCGGTCGAGGCCGTCCCGTCCCGCTGATTGACCGGCGCCGCTTCCGGGAACAGCCCAAAGCGTGACGCAACGTATCGACGACTACGCCCTCATCGGCGATCTCCAGACCGCCGCGCTCGTCGGCCGCGACGGGTCGGTCGACTGGCTGTGTCTGCCCCGCTTCGACTCGGCCGCCTGCTTCGCCGCGATCCTCGGCGACGAGGACAACGGCCACTGGCAGATCTCCCCCAAAGGCGCCACGACCTGCACGAGCCGCCGCTACGCCGAGGACTCCCTCGTCCTGGAGACGTACTGGGAGACCCGCACGGGCACCGTCAAGGTCGTCGACTTCATGCCCCAGCGGGACAGATCCCCGGACCTGATGCGGATCGTCGAGGGGATCAGCGGCAGCGTCGAGATGAGCGCCGTCCTGCGGCTGCGCTTCGACTACGGCTCGATCGTGCCCTGGGTGCGCCGCTCCGACGGCCACCGGGTCGCGATCGCCGGGCCGGACTCGGTCTGGCTGCGCAGCGAACCCCATGTGAAGACCTGGGGCCAGCAGTTCTCCACCTGCTCCGCCTTCACCGTCACCGCCGGCGAACAGGTCGCCTTCGTCCTGACCTGGCACCCCTCGCACGAGCCGCGCCCCGAACTCGTCGACCCCCACGAGGCCCTGGAGCAGACCCTCGCCGACTGGCGGGAGTGGTCGGCCCGCTGCACCTACAAGGGCCCCCACCGGGAGGCCGTGCTGCGCTCCCTGATCACCCTCAAGGCCCTCACCTACGCCCCCACCGGCGGGATCATGGCCGCCCTCACCACCTCGCTGCCGGAGGAGCTCGGCGGCGTACGGAACTGGGACTACCGCGCCTGCTGGCTGCGCGACTCCTCCCTCACCCTCGGCGCGCTCCTCGCCGCCGGGTACGCCGAGGAGGCCGCCGCCTGGCGGGACTGGCTGCTCCGCTCCGTCGCGGGCGACCCCGCCGACCTCCAGATCATGTACGGCCCCGCCGGGGAGCGCCGGCTCCCCGAGACGACCCTGCCGTGGCTGCGCGGCTACGCCGACTCGGCGCCGGTGCGGACCGGGAACGCGGCCGTGGACCAGTTCCAGCTCGACGTGTACGGCGAGGTCATGGACTCGCTCTACCGCGCCCGCGAGGCCGGCATCCCGCCGGAGCGGCACGCCTGGAACCTCCAGCTGAGCCTGCTCGGCTTCCTGGAATCGACCTGGCGGGAGCCCGACGAGGGCCTGTGGGAGGTACGCGGGCCGCGCCGCCACTTCACCCACTCGAAGGTGATGGCCTGGGTGGCCGCCGACCGCGCCGTCCGCACCCTGGAGTCCGACCCCTCGCTGCCCGGCGACGCCACGCGGTGGCGGGCCATGCGGGACGAGATCCACGCCCAGGTCTGCGCCCGGGCGTACGACCCCGTCCGGAACACCTTCACCCAGTCCTACGGCTCGGCGGAGCTGGACGCCGCCACCCTGCTCATCCCGCAGGTCGGCTTCCTGCCCCCGGACGACCCCCGGGTGGTGGGCACGGTGGACGCGGTACGGGCGGAGCTGACGCACGACGGGTTCGTACGGCGCTACAGCGTCGACTCGGGCGCCGTGGACGGACTGCCGGGGCAGGAGGGCACGTTCCTCGTCTGCTCGTTCTGGCTCGCGGACGCCCTGCGGCTGACCGGACGGCCCGACGAGGCCCGCGAGCTCTTCGAGCGGCTGATCGCGCTCCGCAGCGACGTGGGGCTCCTCGCCGAGGAGTACGACCCGGTGGCGGGCCGCCAGCTGGGGAACTTCCCGCAGGCGTTCAGCCACATCGGCCTGGTGGGGACCGCCCTCGCGCTCGCCGCCGAGGAGGCGGCAGGATAGGGCCATGGATCTTGGACTGAAGGACCGTGTGTACGTGGTGACCGGCGCGACGCGGGGGCTCGGCAGGGCCTCGGCGGAGGCGCTGCTCGCGGAGGGCGCCCGGGTGCTGATCACCGGGCGCGAGGAGAAGGCGGTCGCCGACGCGGTCGCCGAGCTGGGCGAGGGCGCCGCCGGGATCGCCGCCGACAACGCCGACCCGCAGACCCCGGCCCGGCTCATCGCCGAGGCGCGGGCCAGGTTCGGGGGCTTCGACGGCATCCTGATCAGCGTCGGCGGCCCGGCGCCCGGCTTCGCGGCGGACAACACCGACGAGCAGTGGACGGCCGCGTTCGACACGGTCTTCCTCGGTGCGGTGCGGCTGGCGCGCGCGGCGGCCGAGACGCTCACCGAGGGCGGGGTGATCGGCTTCGTGCTGTCCGGCTCGGTCCACGAGCCCATCCCCGGCCTGACCGTCTCCAACGGACTGCGCCCCGGTCTCGCCGGTTTCGCCAAGTCCCTCGCCAACGACGTGGGGCCGCGCGGCATCCGGGTGATCGGCCTGCTGCCAAGCCGGATCGACACGGACCGGGTCCGCTCGCTCGACGCGCTCTCCGGCGACGCGGACGCGTCCCGTGCGGCGAACGAGGCCAGGATCCCGCTGCGCCGCTACGGCACCCCGGAGGAGTTCGGGCGTACGGCGGCCTTCCTGCTGTCGCCGGCCGCCTCGTACCTGACCGGGCTGATGCTCCCGGTGGACGGCGGGGCGCGCAGGGGCTTCTGAGCCGCCGCCAGCCGTACGAACCAGGCCCGCACGATCCGGCCCGTGCGGGCCTGGTTCGTGCGGGCC
This sequence comes from Streptomyces sp. LMG1-1-1.1, assembly GCF_040815545.1. NCBI lineage: Bacteria > Bacillati > Actinomycetota > Actinomycetes > Kitasatosporales > Streptomycetaceae > Streptomyces > Streptomyces sp. LMG1-1-1.1. Next base: position 38,631 of record NZ_JBFPNH010000087.1, read on the forward strand.
TGGTTCGCGTCGGGCCCCGGTTGGGGCAGGGCCCTGGTCGGTGCGGGGCTGGTTCTCACGGGCCTGGTTCGTGCCGCCCGTCCGTCAGGTGACGCGGCGGGCCCGGTGCTTGACCGCCCGCAGGCGCGCCTCGGTGGGCAGGGCGGGCAGGCCCGTCGCCGTACGGGCGTGGGCGAGGGCTCGGGCGCTGAGGGTGGTCAGCGCGGCGCCCGGGGAGGCGTACGGCTCCAGCTGGAGGGCGACGCGGGTGTGGGGGGCGGTGCGGCGGCCGGTGAGGGAGATCCGGGCCTTGGCCACGCCCTCCTGGGCGGTGGCGTCCGCCTCCAGGACGCTCTCCAGGGTCCGGCCGCGCAGGATCGCCACCTCCCCGTCGCCGGTGTCGACGAGGACCTCGGAGAGCCGGGCGCGCCGGAACTGGGCGAGCAGCCACCACAGGGCGAGCAGCACGACGATCCCGAGGACGGCGATGACCACCGGCCACCACCAGCCCTCGTCGCGCCAGTGCTGCCGTTGGGATGCCGTGAGCAGCACGTCGGAGGGGCCGGACCAGGGCCACCAGGACGGCACGGACAGGTCGAGGGCGGCGGCGAGGACCGCCCCGCCGCCGAGGACGAGGAGCAGCCCGGCGAGCCCGAGCAGGACGCGGTTGACGCGCCGGAGGACGACCCTCACCGGTGGCTCCCCTCGTGGTCGTGGGACCTCATCGGCTCATCCCTTCTTGCGCGGCCGGGCCACCCGTACCGTCAGCGCCGGCGGGTGGGCGAGGCCGAGTTCGTCGATGCCGGTGGCGAGGACCGCCTCGATGTCGGCGCGGACCTCGTCGAGCGCCCTGAAGTGCGAGACCGCCCGGACGACGGCCTTGGACCGGCCGACGCGCGCCTGGACCGACTGCACGCCGGAGACCTCCATCGCCCGGTCGCGCAGGGTCAGGGCCGCGACCTCGCGGTCGAGACCCGCCCGTACGTCGGCGTGCTCGCGGCGCATGGGGAGCACGGCGCGCAGCCCGGGGGTGACGGCCAGGACGAGCAGCCAGACGCCGAGCACGACGGCGACCGCGGCGCCGACGACGACCCACGTACTGTCCAGCGGCCGGGTCGCCAGGGCGTCGGCGAGCTCCCGCCGCCAGGCCATCGCGGGATGGTCGGCCCGCACGGCGGCCACGTCGTACAGGAGCAGCCCCGCCCCGCCGAGGACGACCGCCGCCAGCAGCCCGGCGGGGATGCGGCGCACCGCCCAGAAGCGGCGGACCGGCTCGGCGGTGGCGTCCGCGAGGACGGGTACGGCACCGGGGGCTTCGGGGCTCCCGGCGCCCCCGGTTTCGCCGACCGGGGGCGGCCCCGGGGTCGCCGTCATGAGAGACGGTCCCGGTGCGCGGCCTGGCGGGTGAGCGCGGAGTGGAGGCGCTCGACGTGGACGGTGACCTCATGGACCTCCATGCCGGCGAGCGACTCCACGCGCGTGCGGACCCGGCCCCGGACGGCGCCGCACTGGCGGCCGACGTCCGAGGGGTAGTCGAGGTCGAGACTGACCGAGACCCGGGCCACGTCCCGGTGGACGACGACCGAGGCGTGCGGCCTCGAGCCGCCCTCGGGCACGGCGTCCAGGGCTTCCTTGGCCGCCTGGGCGGCGATCTTCGCGACGACCCGGTCGGCGATCTTCGTCGCCCCCCGGTCCCTCGCCAGGTCCGTCACCACCCCGCGTCACCGCCGCCGTTCGCCGCGATCGCGACCCCGGAAGAGGTCGCCTGGTTCGAGGTCGCCGTCGAGGAACCGACCGGCCACGAAGCCGACCGCTCCCAACGCCGCGACCAGGAGAAACGCCCCGAAGCCGCCGAAGTATCCGGCGAAGCCGAGGGCCATGCCGGCCACTAGGCCGACCACCGCCATGCTCATCCTGCGCCCCTTCCGTGCCGCCTGAGCGGCTGCGGCTACTGGAGCCGGGACTCCGGCTCTTCGTCCTCTTCCTCGGGCAGCTTCACGTCGCTGACCGCGATGTTGACCTCGACGACCTCGAGGCCGGTCATCCGCTCCACTGCGGCGATGACGTTCTCCCTGACCTCGCCGGCGACGTCGGCGATGGAGACGCCGTAGTCGATGACGATCTCCAGGTCGAGTGCGGTCTGGACCTCGCCGACCTCGGCCTTCACGCCGCGGGTGACGCTCGCCTTGCCGCCGCCTCCACCGGGGACCCGGTCGCGTACGGCGCCGAAGGTGCGGGAGAGTCCGCTGCCCATCGCGTGGACGCCGACGACGTCGCGGGCGGCGAGGCCGGCGATCTTCTCGACGACGCCGTCGGCGATCGTCGTCCGGCCCCGGGAGGCCGGGGCACCGCCGCCGCGCTTGGTCACGTTGGCGCGGCGCGGTTCGTCGGTCCCGGGGTTCGTGGGGGTATTGGCATCAGCCATGATGTTTCGCCCCTTCCGTGGTAGTTCGGGGTTCCTCGCCCACACTAAGGGCGCTTGCCCCGATCCGCCCCGGGGATGCGGCAGGCTGGGGGAATGACGACGACTGATGGTTGGACCGCGGCGGTACGGGATCGGCTCGCTCCGGGCAGGCTGCTGCCCTTGGGGGCGGCGGCGGACGGCGTGTGGATCACGGAGCGGGCGGCACGGACGGTTCTCGACCGGGCCGCTTCGGCCGTACGGGGGGTGGCGCCCGGCAGGCTGCGGGTCGGGTCCGACCCGGACGCCGGGCCGGACCCCGAGACGGAGGACCTTGACTCGCTTCCGGTGCCGCCGGGCGGGCTGCCGCCGGGTCCGCTGCGGATCACCGCCGACTTCGCGGCAGTGGCGGGCCGCCCGCTGCCGGAGGTGGCCGAGGAGCTGCGGTCGGTCCTGCTGGTGGCGGCGGAGGACGGGCTCGGGCTGCCGGTGGCGGGGGTGGACCTTCGGGTGACGGCCCTTCTCGACACCGCGCCGGCCGCGGCCGGTCCCGCCGCTCCCCCGCCGGGGCGGCCCTCACCGGCGACGGACGACCCGGTGGCCCTCGCGGCCCTGCGCGTCGAAGGCGTCGCCGGGGTGACGGACGCCCTGGGCCCGCCGGTGCGCCGGGGTCCGGGCGGCGACGTGCGGATCGAACTGGCCGTCACGGCGGGCCGGCACCCGCTGCACGTCGCCCGCGCCGTCCGGAACGCCGTGACCGCGGTCGCCGGTGGGGCGACCGCGGTCACGGTGCTGGTGTCGGAGCTGCGCTGAGACGCGCGCGTGCCGTCAGTCGCCGATCCCCGCCAGGTCGCGCAGGCGGCGGGCCTGGGCGGCGCGCTCGGCGGCACGCTGCTCCTCGTAGGAGCGGCCGGAGACGCCCTGGAGCAGTGCCTTGGTCTCGGTGACCGCGTCGCGGGGCGCCGCGAGCAGGGCGGCGCTGAGGTCCCGTACGGCCGCGTCGAGCTCGTCGGCGGGCACGGACAGGTTGGCGAGACCGATGCGCTCGGCCTCCTCCGCGTGGACGGAGCGGCCGGTGGCGCAGATCTCGAGCGCGCGGGCGTAGCCGACGAGCGAGACGAGCGGGTGCGTCCCGGTCAGGTCCGGGACGAGGCCCAGGCTGGTCTCGCGCATGGCGAACTGCACGTCCTCGGCGACGACCCGCAGGTCGCAGGCGAGGGCGAGCTGGAAGCCCGCGCCGATGGCGTGGCCCTGCACGGCCGCGATCGACACGAGGTCGCTGCGGCGCCACCAGGTGAACGCCTCCTGGTACTCGGCGATGACCGCGTCGAGGTCCGCGTCGGAACCGCGCGCGAGATCGAGGAAGGACGGCTCTCCGTCGAAGCCTTCCGGCGTGAACGCCTGCCGGTCGAGCCCGGCGGAGAAGGACTTGCCCTCACCGCGCAGGACGACGACCCGCACGCTGCCCGGCAGTGACCGGCCGGCTTCCGTCAACGCCCGCCACAGAGCGGGAGACTGAGCGTTGCGCTTCGCCGGGTTGGTCAGGGTCACCGTGGCAACGGCGTCTTCGACGGTGAGCCGTACACCGTCCTTGTCGAATACGGGCTCGGAGTCTTCGAGCGTGGACATGGGGCGCCTCCGGTTCCTGTGCGGCACTGCATGGGGATGCTAAGTGACTGCACAGTAACCACCCGGCCGAACGCAGGGCCGACCGGGTGGCCACCGAGAGACCCGGTGGCCCGGTCGAGCCGCCCCTACGTCAGACCGAGGCCGCCTTCTTGCCCCGTGTCGCTCCGCCGCGTCCACGCAGCGTGACTCCGGACTCGCTGAGCATCCGGTGGACGAATCCGTAGGAGCGGCCCGTTTCCTCGGCCAGCGCCCGGATGCTCGCACCGGAGTCGTACTTCTTCTTCAGGTCTGCCGCGAGCTTGTCGCGCGCGGCGCCGGTCACCCGGCTGCCCTTCTTCAGAGTCTCGGCCACCCGTGCCTCCTCATGGGAAGTGCGCTCTGGACTTCTCATGATCACCCCTCCCCGCGCTCCTGGCCACCCATTCGACAAGGTCCGTGCCGCCGGGTTTGCGGAGGAGTACGGCGTCATCACAGACGGAACCTCTGATTCCGCAGGAACGAAACGCCACGTCCGTACCGGTCGGCATGGGAAGTACCAGGTCAGCGGCAGAGGGGGAACACACGTGCGGCGCGGGCCTGCCGGAAGGATTCGGCAGAGCACCGCGCCGGGATGTACCAGAGACCCTCACTCAGATGAAGGATCACCGATGAGCCGAATGATCCAGCCCCGCATGATCACTCCGGGCTCCGGAAGCACCCCTTCGGACGCATCCGGAGCCGTGTGCCGGGTCAGGCCAGGGACACCAGGTCCGCGTAGTCGGCGCCCCAGAGGTCCTCGACGCCGTCCGGGAGCAGGATGATCCGCTCCGGGTCGAGCGCCTCGACGGCGCCCTCGTCGTGGGTGACGAGGACGACGGCGCCCTTGTACGTCCGCAGGGCGCCGAGGATCTCCTCGCGGCTGGCCGGGTCCAGGTTGTTGGTCGGCTCGTCGAGGAGCAGCACGTTCGCCGAGGAGACGACCAGGGTCGCGAGCGCGAGACGGGTCTTCTCGCCGCCGGAGAGCACCCCGGCCGGCTTGTCGACGTCGTCGCCGGAGAAGAGGAACGAGCCGAGCGTCTTGCGGACGTCCACCAGGTCGAGGTCGGGCGCGGCCGAGCGCATGTTCTCCAGGACGGTCCGCTCGGGGTCGAGCGTCTCGTGCTCCTGGGCGTAGTAGCCGAGCTTCAGTCCGTGGCCGGGGGTGACCTCGCCCGTGTCGGGCTTCTCCACGCCGCCGAGGAGGCGCAGCAGGGTCGTCTTGCCCGCGCCGTTGAGGCCGAGGATGACGACGCGGGAGCCCTTGTCGATGGCCAGGTCCACGTCGGTGAAGATCTCCAGCGAGCCGTACGACTTGGAGAGCCCCTCGGCGGTCAGCGGGGTCTTGCCGCACGGCGCCGGGTCCGGGAAGCGGAGCTTGGCGACCTTGTCGGAGGCGCGGACGGCCTCCAGGCCGGAGAGCAGCCGCTCGGCGCGCTTGGCCATGTTCTGCGCGGCGACGGTCTTGGTGGCCTTGGCGCGCATCTTGTCGGCCTGCGAGTTGAGGGCGGCGGCCTTCTTCTCGGCGTTCTGGCGCTCGCGCTTGCGGCGCTTCTCGTCGGCCTCGCGCTGCTGCTGGTAGAGCTTCCAGCCCATGTTGTAGACGTCGATCGTGGAGCGGTTGGCGTCCAGGTAGAAGACCTTGTTGACCACGGTCTCGACGAGGTCGACGTCGTGGGAGATGACGATGAAGCCGCCGCGGTAGGTCTTCAGGTAGTCCCGGAGCCAGATGATGGAGTCGGCGTCGAGGTGGTTCGTGGGCTCGTCGAGCAGGAGCGTGTCGGCGTCCGAGAAGAGGATCCGGGCGAGCTCGACGCGGCGGCGCTGACCACCGGAGAGGGTGTGCAGCGGCTGGCCCATGACCCGGTCGGGCAGGCCGAGGGCGGCGGCGATGGTGGAGGCCTCGGCCTCGGCCGCGTAACCGCCCTTGGTGAGGAACTCGGTCTCCTGGCGCTCGTACTGCCGCATCGCCTTGTCGCGGGTGGCGCCGGAGCCGGTCGCGATGCGCTCCTCGTTCGCCCGCATCTTCTTGAGGAGCGTGTCGAGGCCGCGGGCGGAGAGGATCCGGTCGCGGGCCAGGACGTCGAGGTCGCCGGTGCGCGGGTCCTGCGGGAGGTAGCCGACCTCGCCGGAGCGGGCGATGGCGCCGGCGGCGGGCTGGCCCTCGCCCGCGAGGCACTTGGTGAGGGTGGTCTTGCCCGCTCCGTTGCGGCCGACGAGGCCGATGCGGTCGCCCTTGGCGATGCGGAAGGAAGCGGATTCGATGAGGACGCGGGCGCCGGCGCGCAGCTCGATGCCGGAAGCGGTGATCACGGACAGACTCCAGGGCGGTGGGAAACGGCGGAAGGACGACTGGTGGCGGGCTTCAGCGCCGCTAATGCACCCAGGGGAGAATGGCCATACAGCCAGTCTAACGGGCTTCTGCAACTGGTTTTCGGCCATGTGGGGCACGGGAGCACCCTTGGACCTTCCTCGCATTACCGCTGATGCCCTTCAAAAGGGGCGATGCGGTCGAGATCGTCCGATACTCGGCGAAGGGCGGCGGCCACTGCCGCGGCGGTGACGCGGAGGGTGGTGGACCGTGCAGTTCGACGACGACGCCGACCTGGACACCTCGGAGGTACGGGACGTCCGCGGCAGCCGCATCCCCGGCGGCAAGGCGACCGTCGGCGGCGGCGTCATCGGGCTCATCGCGCTGGTCCTGGGCGTCCTCTTCGGCGTGGGCCCCGACCAGCTGGGGCTCTCCGGCGGCGGCGACGAGCCGGTCGCGAGCTCCTCGTCCGCGACCCAGGTGAGCCGGACCTGCCGGAAGGGCTCCGACGCCAACACCCGCGAGGACTGCCGGATCGTCGCCGTGGTCAACAGCCTCCAGGACTACTGGCGGACCGAGTACGCGCGCCGCGGCGGCACCTACGGCGCCGCCGCCACCGTGATGTTCGCCCAGCGGGTCGGGACCGCGTGCGGCTCGGCGACCTCCGCGGTGGGGCCCTTCTACTGCCCCGGCGACCGGCAGGTCTATCTGGACCTGGGCTTCTTCGACGAGCTGCGCACGACGTTCGGGTCGAGCGGCGGCCCCTTCGCCCAGGCGTACGTGGTCGCCCACGAGTACGGCCACCACATCCAGAACCTGATGGGGACCCTCAGCCGCGCCCAGGACGGGCGGACCGGCGCGAACTCCAACGCCGTACGGGTCGAGCTCCAGGCCGACTGCTACGCCGGCGTCTGGGCGCGCCACGCGACGACCACCCCTGACGAGAGGACGGGCCGGCCGCTGCTGACCCGGCTCACCGACGACGACATCCGGGACGGCCTGGACGCGGCGGCCGCGGTGGGCGACGACCGGATCCAGGAGCGGTTCCAGGGCCGGGTGACGCCGGAGAACTGGACGCACGGCTCGGCGGCCCAGCGGCAGCAGTGGTTCTACCAGGGCTACCGGACCGGCGACATGGCCCAGTGCAACACCTTCCGCTGACTTGTCGGCGGCGGCTGCGAGACTGAGATCCAGGTCACATTCGGCTGCGCGAGAGGAAACGATCGGGATGGCTGACACACCCGACATCTGTCCGGCCCTGCGGTACGAGGACGCGAAGGCGGCGATCAAGCAGCTCACGGAGGGCTTCGGCTTCTCCGAGCACGCCGTCTACGAAGGCGAGGACGGCCGTGTGGTGCACGCCGAGCTCGCGTACGGGAACGGCATGCTGATGCTCGGCAGCAAGGGCAGCGGCACCGAGTTCGACAAGCTCATGGCCGGCGCCGGCCCCGTCGCGGTGTACGTGCGCGTGGCCGACGTGGACGAGCACCACGCCCGTGCGGTGGCCCAGGGCATCGAGATCGTCATGCCGCCCGCGGACCAGGAGTACGGCTCCCGGGACTACACGGCCCGGGACGCCGAGGGCAACGTGTGGAGCTTCGGTACGTACGCCCCCGGCGCGACGACGGGCTGACCGCCCCGGACGGCCCCGGCTCAGGCTCCTCCGGTGTGCACCTGGAAGGCGGCCCTGCGGACGGCCTTGGCCAGCGCCGGGTCCGGGTGGGCGGCGGCGAGGGCCACCAGGACCTGCACGGTACGGGGGTGGCCGACGGCCCTGACCTCGTCGAGCAGCGCCGGGACCGTGCCCTGCACCGCGGACTCGAGGTGGCGGACGAGCAGCGCGCTCTCACCGTGGTCGGCGACGGCCGCCGCTGTGTCCACCCAGAGCCAGGTCGCCTCCTCGCGGGTCAGCACCTCCTGGGCGTCGTCCGGGTCCGCGCCGTCGTACTCCGCGAGCCAGAGCAGCGCGTACGGGCGCAGCGAGGGCTCGGCGACGGTGGCCCGGACCTCGGCCTCGGCGGGGGCTCCGACGACCCGGAGCGCCTCGAACGCGAGCCCGCGCAGCAGGGCGTCCTCGCCGCGGGCGACGGCGAGGAGTTCGGTCACCGCGCTGGACAGGGTCCGGGCCGCGAGCCAGGCGCGGTACTCGTCGCGGGCCGGGCCCGGGGTGAGCCGGGCGCAGCCGCGGAGCATGTCCTCGGCGGACTGCTCGATGTTGCCCGCGGGGCTCTGCGCGGCGACGCAGATCTGCTCCAGTTTGACCCAGACCGCCCAGTTGCCGAGCGGGGTCAGGGTGGCGTGACGTCCCTCCGCGCCGAGGTCGAGGGTGAGCGCGCCGACGGCGGCCAGGCCCTCCAGCGCCCAGTCGAGGAGGGCGGGGAGTCCGTCGGTGCCGGGGGTGGCCGTCCCCGCCTCGGGAGCCGGTTCGGCCGCGGGTACCTCGCAGCGCTCCTCGCGGAGCTCCTCGACCCGCTGGCCGAGGAGGTCGAGGAGGACCGGGACGAGCACCGGGCCCTGGGAGAGCTGGAGCAGCGAGAGCACCTGCGGGACGGCCTCGACGACCTCGGCGACGGCGCTCGGCGCGACCCCTTCGGGGGCCGGGTGGACCAGGGACCAGGCGTCGAAGAGGGCGACCCAGCCGCGCAGTACGGCGGAGTCGTCGCGGTCCCAGGCGTGCAGCCGCCAGCCGGGGCGGACGGTGTCGCCGTGCAGTTCGACGAGGCCGGCGAGCCGGGCACGGTCCCAGCCGGCCCGGATCCGGTCGGCCGTCAGGTCCAGTGCGGCCGCGGCCCGTTCCGGTGCGGGCACGGGCCCGGAGCCGGTGCGGGCGGCGATGTCGGCCCCGTGCTCGACGGCGGCCCAGCGGGCGAGCCGTACGGCGTCGGCGAGGACCTGCCGGGCCTGGCGGGCGAGTTCCGCGCGGGGCGGAGTGCCCTCGGGCGGCCGCGGCGCCGGCCGGGTGCGCCGGGTCGTCACGGCCCGTCGGGCGGTGGCCAGGGCCCGCGGGCGGACGAGTCGGAGTCTGGAGTTGCGCGCCAATGGTTCATCGGGCTTTCGAGACGTCACGGGGGCAGTCTTCCCGCTGACGGCCCGAAAGCCCAATCGGAATCCGCAGCCCCGTCAGAACGGCCCCCGAACCGCGGCCCGGGGCGGCTCCTCGGGGGCGTCGCGCGGGCCGCCGTCAGAGCAGCGGGGTGAGGAAGCGGCGCAGGGACTCCTCGTAGTGGACCGGGTCGGCGTTCCACATGGCCGCGTGCGGGGCCTGTCGGACGGTCCGCAGACTGACCAGGTCGGGGCGGCGGGCGGCGAGCTCGACCGACGACTCCCAGGGGGCGATGGTGTCGTCGGGGCCGTGCACGAGGAGGACCGGGACCCGCAGGGCGTCCGGCGCTGAGGCGGCCCGGATGCGGTCGCCGTGCGGGCCGGTCCTGCCCTGGGCGGCGCGGACGGCGAGCGGGAGCAGCGGGCCGGGGACGTGCCGGGCCGCGGCGAGGTTGCGGAGGGTGGCCTCCCAGTCGAGGACCGGCGAGTCGAGGACGAGGCCGGCGATCCGGTCGCGCACCCCGGACTCGGCGGCGGCGCGCAGGGCCATCGATGCGCCGGTCCCCCAGCCGTGCAGGACGACCTGGGCGGCGCCGCGGCGGACGGCGTAGCGGATGGCGGCGTCGACGTCCCGCCACTCGGAGTCGCCGAGGTGGGCGAGGCCGTCCGGGGACGGGGGCGCGCCCTCGTCGCCGCGGTAGGTGGGGACGAGGACGGGGATCTTGCGCCGGTTGAAGAAGGGGACGACGTTCAGCGGGTGCTCGCGGGTGGTGCCGAGGCCGTGCAGGGCGATCACCCAGATGGTGCGCGGGCCGGGGACGAGCCAGGCGGGCAGGGGGCCGAGTTCGCCGGGGATCTCGACGTCCTCGTACGGGAGGCCGAGGGCGGCGGCCGGGGTGCCGCGGTGCAGCTGGGGGGTGAGGCGGACGCGGGCGCCGGGCCCCGGGGTGCCGAGCTCGACGCGTTCCAGACGCCGGACGACGGTGTCGGCGGTGTGCGGGACGCGGTCGAGGACGGGGCCGACGACGGCGTGCAGGCCGGGGGCCTCCAGTCCGTACGTGCCGGGGCGCAGCGAGGCGAGGCTGCGGGTGAGGGTGATCCGTTCGGGGCCCGTGGCGTGCACGGTCAGTCGGGGGTCCCCGGGCAGGGGACGTCCTGACGGCACCTTGAGGGCGACGTCGCTGGCGTACCGGCCGGCCGCTACCGCGGCCGCGCCGACACCGATCAGGGTGGTGACGGCCGCTGCCGTCGCTGTAGCCGGGCGCACGCTCCCAGTGTCGGCAGGGCGGCGGCGGCCTGCCACCGGACGGACCCGGTCGGGGGCTCCGGACCGGTGCGCCCGCACTCCCCCTGGGGGTGACATGGGTCTCCTCGACGGGGTCCCCCGGTCGGATGGTCCGGTCCAGGGAGCGGAACGGGGTGGTGGGGGAGGAACCGGGGCAGGTCGCATGTGCCCGGGAACCGCCTGGATTACCAGGGGTCGCAGGGCGACCGCATCGTGGACAGGACCCCGGTCCGGGAGCTAAGCGGAATCTCTTGACACCGGATAGGGACACCACGCCGCCCGCCCCAGTTCATCTTCCGTTCACCCAGGTTGCCTACGTTCAACGAGCCACTGACGTCAAACGATTGCCTGGGTAAATGGAACACATCACGCTGCTGCTCGCCATTGTGGTCGTGACAGCTCTCGTGTTCGATTTCACGAACGGTTTCCACGACACCGCCAACGCGATGGCCACGACCATCTCGACCGGTGCGCTCAAGCCCAAGACGGCGGTGGCCATGTCCGCCGTGCTGAACCTCGTCGGAGCGTTCCTGTCCGTGGAGGTCGCCAAGACGATCTCCAAGGGCCTGGTGAACGAGGAGGGCATCCAGCCCGAAGTGATCCTCGCCGCGCTCGTCGGCGCGATCCTCTGGAACCTGGTGACGTGGCTGGTCGGACTGCCGTCCAGCTCCTCCCATGCCCTCATGGGCGGCCTCATCGGCGCGACCATCGCCTCCATCGGCCTCAGCGGTGTCAACGGCGAGGTCGTCGTCACCAAGGTCCTCATCCCGGCCGTCGCCGCCCCGGTCGTCGCGGGCATCGCCGCGATGCTGGGCACGAAGCTGACGTACAGGATCGGCGCGAAGACCGAGGAGCAGCACACCGCCAAGGGCTACCGGGTCGGCCAGATCGCGTCCGCCGGTCTCGTCTCCCTCGCCCACGGCACCAACGACGCCCAGAAGACGATGGGCATCATCACCCTCGCCCTGGTCGCCGGCGGCACCCTCGCCCCCGGCTCCAACCCGCCGGTCTGGGTCATCGTCTCCGCCGGTGCGGCCATCGCCCTCGGCACCTACCTCGGTGGCTGGCGCATCATCCGCACCATGGGCAAGGGCCTCACCGACCTCAAGCCGCAGCAGGGCTTCGCCGCCCAGACCAGCGCGGCCACGGTCATCCTGGCCTCCTCCCACCTGGGCTTCTCCCTCTCGACCACGCACTCCGTCTCCGGTGCCGTCATGGGCGCGGGTCTGGGCCGCAAGGGCGGCGTCGTCCGCTGGTCGACCGCCACCCGCATGTTCGTGGCCTGGGGCCTGACCCTGCCGGCCGCCGGCCTGGTCGCCGCCGGAGCCGAGTACGTCGCCCGCCAGGGCGACTGGGGCGTCTACCTCGTCGCGGCCTTCCTGGTCGCCTCCTGCCTCGGCATCTGGCTCGTCTCCCGCCGCCAGGTCGTCGACCACACCAACGTCAACGACGTCGAGGACGAGGCCCAGGCGGACGGTGTCGTGACCACCGCCATCGCGGCCGTCACCCCGCCGCCGGCCGGCTCCGTCGCCGCCGTCGCGGACGAGGACCTCAAGACCACCATCCCCGCGCCGGCTCCCATCGACCCGGCCGCTCCCCAGGCCCCCGCCGCAGCGGTGTAAGGAACCAACGACATGAAGATCGACTGGGCAGCTCTCGGCTCCGTCTTCGGAGTCAGCCTCGTGGCGACCGTCGCCCTGGTGGGCCTCTTCACCCTCGGCGTCATCGGCCTCTCCAAGCAGGAGCAGGCCGCCGCCCAGGGCGGCTCCGCCACCCTGGCCCGCACCGGCGCCTACGCCTGCTTCGGCCTCTGCCTCGCGGCCGTGGCGTACGGCATCTACCTGATCGTCGCCTGACGGTCCCGGGTACCTCGGCCGGGCGGTCCGCACCTTGGGTGCGGACCGCCCGGCCGTCGTGTTTGTGGTGCTTCGCACAGTGACGCGACGCAGGTCAAGGGTGAGTTGACGGGTGTTCTCGGGCCGTGGTGGACTGCCGAGGCCATTACGGCGGCAGCAGAGGAAGCCCGGTGCGAATCCGGCGCGGTCCCGCCACTGTGACCGGATCCGCAGGGTCCGGGAGCCAGGAACTCGCGCCGCCCGTCACGTCGATCCAGGGCGCGGACCCTGAGTGAGGACATAGCGCCATGCCCGGCTGCAGCCGCAGCGTTTCCCGAGCCACCGGTGTCTTCGCGTACGGTGCGGCCCTCGGCCTCGTCGTCGACCGGCTCGTCGGCGATCCCCGACGCGGACATCCCGTCGCCGTGTTCGGCCGGGCCGCGGCCGGCGTCGAACGGGCCCTGTGGCGCGACCACCGCGGTTGGGGCGCCCTGCACACCGCCGTCTGCGCCGGCACCACCGCGGCCGCCGGCGCCCTCGCCGCCCGGACCGTACGCGGCAACCGCGCCGCCTCCGTCGCCCTGACCGCGGCGACCGTCTGGGCCGTCGTCGGCGGCACGACCCTGGGGCGAGAGGCCCGCACCATCGGAGGCGCGCTCGCCGCCGGGGACCTGGAGGGGGCCCGCGAGCGGCTGCCCCACCTCTGCGGCCGCGACCCGCACTCCCTCGACGGTCCCGCGATGGCCCGCGCGGTCGTCGAGTCCGTCGCCGAGAACACCTCCGACGCCGTGGTCGGCGCCCTCTTCTGGGGCGCCGTCGCGGGCGTGCCGGGGCTCGTCGGCTTCCGCGCCGTCAACACCCTCGACGCGATGGTCGGGCACAAGTCCCCCCGCCACCGCCGCTTCGGCTGGGCCTCGGCCCGGCTCGACGACGTGGCCGGCTGGCCTGGGGCCCGGCTCACCGCCGCCCTCGCGACCGTCGCCGGCGGCGATCCGCGCGGAGCCGTACGGGCCTGGCGGGCGGACGCGGCGAAGCACCCCAGCCCCAACGCGGGCCCGGTCGAGGCCTCCTTCGCGGGCGCGCTCGGCGTGCGGCTCGGCGGCACCCTCGCGTACGGCGGGCGGGTCGAGCACCGGCCCGTGCTCAACGGGGAGGGGCGGGCCGTCGAGGTCGCCGACATCGAGCGGGCGGTCCGGCTGTCCCGCCGGATCACCGGACTGACCCTGGCCGCCTGCGTGGGCGGCCGGCTGATCGTGAGCGCGCTGAAGCGGAGGAACGCATGAGGGGTGGCGGACTGCTCGTCGCCGGGACCACGTCGGACGCCGGTAAGAGCGTCGTGACGGCCGGCATCTGCCGCTGGCTGGTCCGGCAGGGCATCAGGGTCGCACCGTTCAAGGGACAGAACATGTCCCTCAACTCCTTCGTCACGAGGGAGGGCGCCGAGATAGGCCGCGCCCAGGCCATGCAGGCGCAGGCGGCCCGGGTGGAGCCGACCGCCCTGATGAACCCGGTGCTGCTCAAGCCCGGCAGCGACCGCTCCAGCCAGGTCGTCCTCATGGGCAAGCCGGTCGGCGAACTGAGCGCCCGCGGCTACCACGGCGGCCGGCAGAAGGAACTCTTCGAGCCCGTCCTCGCGTGCCTGGAGGAACTCCGGGGCATGTACGACGCCGTGATCTGCGAAGGGGCGGGCAGTCCGGCCGAGATCAACCTGCGGCGCACGGACATCGTGAACATGGGCATCGCGCGGGCCGCGAAGCTGCCCGTGGTCGTCGTCGGCGACATCGACCGGGGCGGCGTCTTCGCCCAGTTCTTCGGCACGACGGCGCTGCTGAGCCCCGAGGACCAGTCCCTCGTCGCCGGATACCTGGTGAACAAGTTCCGGGGCGACGTCACCCTGCTGGAACCCGGCCTCGACATGCTGCACGGCCTCACCGGGCGCCGGACGTTCGGCGTCCTGCCGTACGCCCACGGGCTCGGCATCGACGAGGAGGACGGCCTCCGGGTCTCGCTGCGCGGCACCGTCCGCGAGTCCGTCGTCGCGCCGCCGGTCGGCGCCGACGTGCTGCGGGTCGCCGTCTGCGCCGTACCGCTGATGTCCAACTTCACCGACGTCGACGCGCTGGCCGCCGAGCCCGGTGTCGTCGTCCGGTTCGTGGACCGCCCGGAGGAGCTCGTCGACGCCGACCTGGTCGTCGTGCCCGGCACCCGGGGGACGGTCAAGGCGCTGGCGTGGCTGCGCGAGCGGGGGCTCGCCGGCGAGCTGGCCCGGCGCGCGGCCGAGGGCCGGCCGGTGCTCGGCATCTGCGGCGGCTTCCAGGCGCTCGGCGAGCGCATCGAGGACGACGTCGAGTCGAAGGCCGGCGTGGTCGACGGACTCGGGCTGCTCCCCGTACGGGTGCGGTTCGGCGTCGAGAAGACCCTCGCCCGGCCGGTCGGCGAGGCGCTCGGCGAGCGCGTCGAGGGGTACGAGATCCACCACGGCGTGGCCGAGGTGCTCGGCGGGGACCCGTTCCTCGACGGCTGTCGCGTCGGCTCCGTCTGGGGCACCCACTGGCACGGCTCGCTGGAGAGCGACGGCTTCCGCCGGGCGTTCCTGCGCGAGGTCGCGGCGGCCGCGGGACGCCGGTTCGTCCCCGCCCCCGACACGTCGTTCCACACCCTCCGCGAGGAACAGCTCGACCGGCTCGGCGACCTGATCGAGGAGCACGCCGACACCGACGCGCTCCTCCGGCTCATCGAGGAGGGAGCCCCGGCGGGGCTGCCGTTCGTGCCGCCGGGCGCGCCGTGAGCGCGCACCCCGCCCCGACTTCCGTACCTCTCGAAGGAGTGACCGCCCGATGAGCACCCGCTACCCGTTCACGGCCGTCGTCGGCATGGACGACCTACGGCTCGCGCTGCTGCTGAACGCGGTCAGCCCCTCCGTGGGCGGTGTCCTCGTGCGGGGCGAGAAGGGCACCGCGAAGTCCACCGCGGTGCGGGCGCTCGCCGAACTGCTGCCGGAGGTGCCGGTGGTCGCCGGCTGCCGGTTCAGCTGCGACCCGGGCGCGCCCGACCCCGCGTGCCCGGACGGTCCGCACGGCGACGCGACCGGGACCTCCCGTCCCGCGCGCATGGTCGAACTGCCCGTCGGCGCCTCCGAGGACCGGCTCGTCGGAGCGCTCGACATCGAGAAGGCGCTCGCCGACGGTGTGAAGGCCTTCGAGCCGGGGCTGCTCGCCGCCGCGCACCGGGGGATCCTCTACGTCGACGAGGTCAACCTGCTGAGCGATCACCTGATCGACCATCTCCTCGACGCCGCCGCCATGGGCGCCTCGCACGTCGAGCGCGAGGGCGTCTCCGTGCGGCACGCGGCGCGCTTCCTGCTGGTGGGGACGATGAACCCCGAGGAGGGGGAACTGCGGCCGCAGTTGCTCGACCGGTTCGGGCTGACCGTGGAGGTCGCGGCCTCCCGGGTGCCCGAGGAGCGGGTGGAGGTCGTACGGCGCCGGCTGGCGTTCGAGGACGACGCGGCCGGTTTCGCGGCGCGGTGGGCGGGCGAGGAGAGCGCGCTGCGCGAACGGATCGTCGCCGCGCGGACGTTGCTGCCGAGCGTGGCGCTCGGGGACGCGGTGCTGCTCCAGATCGCCGCGACCTGCGCCGCGTTCGAGGTGGACGGCATGCGCGCCGACATCGTGATGGCCAGGACGGCGAGCGCGCTCGCCGCGTGGGCGGGGCGGACCGAGGTGACCTCGGAGGACGTGCGGCAGGCCGCGCTGCTCGCCCTCCCCCACCGGCGGCGGCGCTCGCCGTTCGACGCGCCGGGCCTCGACGAGGACAAGCTCGACGAGACCCTTGAGCAGTTCAAGGGCGAGGAGCCCGACGAGGACCCGGAGCCCGACGGTCCCGGCGACGGAGGGCCCGGTGACGGGGGTCCCGGCGGCGGCCCCGAGGGCGGCGGCATCCCTCCGCAGGGCGAGGGGCCCGCGCCCGAGGACGTACCGGCGCCGGAGGACGCGCCGGCGGCCGGAGACGCGCCGGCGCCCGAGCCGGCGCCCGCGCCGCAGGGTTCGGGTGCCGCGTCCGGTGAGCGGGCCGCGGTGAAGGCCGCGGAGCCGTTCCGTACGAGGATGCTGAGCGTGCCCGGCCTCGGCGAGGGTGCGGCCGGGCGCCGTTCCCGCGCCCGCACCGAGCACGGCCGTACCACCGGCTCGACCCGGCCGCGGGGCGCGCTGACCAAGCTGCACCTGGCGGCGACCGTGCGGGCCGCCGCGCCGCACCAGCGGGCGCGCGGGCGGTCAGGTCCGGGTCTCGTGGTCCGCCGGGACGACCTGCGGCAGGCGGTTCGGGAGGGGCGGGAGGGGAACCTGGTGCTCTTCGCCGTGGACGCCTCCGGTTCGATGGCGGCGCGGCAGCGGATGAGCGCGGTCAAGGGCGCGGTCCTCTCGCTGCTGCTCGACGCCTACCAGCGGCGCGACAAGGTCGGCCTGGTCACCTTCCGGGGCCGGGACGCCGAGGTCGCGCTGCCGCCGACCTCGTCCGTGGACGCGGCGGCCGCCCGCCTCGAACAGCTGCCGACGGGTGGCCGCACGCCGCTCTCGGCCGGGCTGCTCAAGGCCCATGACGTGCTGCGGGTCGAGCGGCTGCGGGACCCCTCGCGCCGGCCGCTGCTCGTCGTCGTGACCGACGGCCGGGCCACCGGCGGAAGGGCGGCCGGCGATCCGGTGGCGCTCGCCGCCCGGGCCGCGCGGCTGCACGCCGCCGACGGCACGGCGAGCGTGGTCGTGGACTGCGAGACCGGACCGGTGCGCCTCGGGCTCGCCGGGCAGCTCGCCCGCGAACTCGGCGGCACCGCCGTGACCTTGGACGAGCTGCGCGCCGACTCGATCGCCGGCCTCGTCAGAGACGTACAGGCAGCAGGACAGACAACGCAGACCGCATGGAGGGCCGCTTAATGCCGCAGGGACAGCCGACCGTCGTACCCGACGACGGTCTCACCACCCGTCAGCGCCGCAACCGCGCACTCGTGATGGTGCACACGGGCGTCGGCAAGGGGAAGTCGACCGCCGCCTTCGGCATGGCGCTGCGCGCCTGGAACCAGGGCTGGCCGATCGGGGTGTTCCAGTTCGTCAAGTCCGCCAAGTGGAAGGTCGGCGAGGAGAACGCCCTCAAGGCGCTCGGCGAGACCGGCAAGGGCGGCACGGTCACCTGGAACAAGATGGGCGAGGGCTGGTCCTGGATCCAGCGCGAGGTCGCCGACGGCGAGCAGTCCCACGAGGAGAAGGCCCGCGAGGGCTGGGAGCAGGTCAAGCGGGACCTCGCCGAGGAGAAGTACAAGTTCTACGTCCTCGACGAGTTCGCCTACCTCCTGCACTGGGGCTGGATAGACGTCAAGGAGGTCGTCGAGGTGCTCCGCGACCGTCCGGGCCACCAGCACGTCGTCATCACCGGCCGCAACGCGCCGCAGGAGCTGCTCGACTTCGCCGATCTCGTCACCGACATGTCCAAGGTCAAGCACCCCATGGACGCCGGTCAGAAGGGCCAGCGGGGCATCGAGTGGTAGCACGTCTCGTCATCGCCGCGCCCTCCTCGGGCGCGGGCAAGACCACGGTCGCGACCGGCCTCATGGCCGCGTTCGCCGGCCGTGGCCTGGCCGTCTCCCCGCACAAGGTCGGCCCCGACTACATCGACCCCGGCTACCACGCCCTGGCCACCGGCCGGCCGGGCCGCAACCTCGACGCGTACATGTGCGGTACGGGGCGGATCGCGCCGCTCTTCCTGCACGGGGCGCGCGGCTGCGACCTGGCCGTGGTCGAGGGGGTGATGGGCCTGTACGACGGTGCCGCCGACCAGGGCGAGCTGGCGTCCACCGCGCAGGTGGCGAAGCTCCTCAAGGCGCCGGTGGTGCTCGTCGTCGACGCGTCGTCGCAGTCGCGGTCGGTGGCGGCGCTCGTGCACGGGTTCGCGTCGTGGGATCCGGAGGTGCGGATCGGCGGGGTGATCCTCAACAAGGTCGCGACGGACCGGCACGAGCATCTGCTGCGGGAGGCGCTCGGGGAGTCGGGGGTGCCGGTGCTCGGCGTCCTCCGGCGGGCGCCGGCGGTGGCGACGCCGTCGCGGCACCTCGGTCTGGTCCCGGTGGCCGAGCGGCAGGCCGCCGCGGTGGCCGCGGTGGCGGCGCAGGCGGAGCAGGTGCGGGCGGGGTGCGACCTGGAGGCGCTGCTGGCGCTGGCGCGGTCGGCTCCGGAGCTGTACGAGGAGCCGTGGTCGGCGGAGGTCGGGGAACGGCCGCACGCCGGTGGTCCCGTGGAGCCCACCCGTACCGCCCCGCGGGGCGACTGCCCGCCGCGGCGGATCGCCGTCGCCGGTGGCGCCGCGTTCACGTTCTCGTACGCGGAGCACACGGAGCTGCTCACCGCCGCCGGGGCGGAGGTCGTGACCTTCGATCCGCTGCGGGACGAGGCCCTCCCCGAGGGGACGAGCGGGCTCGTCATAGGCGGCGGGTTCCCCGAGATGTACGGCTCCGAGCTGTCGGCCAACGAGCCGCTGCGGAAGGCCGTCGCCGAACTGGCCGCGTCCGGGGCGCCGATCGCGGCGGAGTGCGCCGGGCTGCTGTACCTGGCGCGGTCGCTCGACGGCACGCCGATGTGCGGGGTGCTCGACGCGGACGCGCGGATGTCGGAGCGGCTGACGCTCGGGTACCGGGACGCCGTCGCGGTGAACGACAGCGTGGTCGCCCCGGCCGGGGCGCGGATGCGGGGGCACGAGTTCCACCGGACCGTGATCGAGCCGGGTGCGGGTGCGCTGGCGGCGTGGGGTCTGCGGCAGCCGGAGCGGCGTGTGGAGGGGTTCGTGCAGGGCGGGGTGCACGCGAGTTACGTGCACACGCACTGGGCGGGGTCCCCGGAGGTCGCCGCCCGGTTCGTGGAGCACTGCGGGTGAGATCAGCCGCCGGAGAGGCCCACCACGAGCCAGATGAAGGCCACGCCCCCCACCGTGCACAGCAGGGTGGAGCGGGCGGGGTGTTCGTGGTGGGCCTCGGGCAGGATCTCGGCCGCGGCGAGGTAGAGCAGGGCGCCGCCGAAGAACCCGAGATAGCTGCCGAGGAGTTCCTCCGGAAGGGTGAACAGCAGGGTGGAGGCGGCGCCGAGGAGCGGGGCGACGGCGTCCGCGACGAGCATGGCGACGGCCTTGCGGCGGGCGTTCCCGTAGAGGCTCGTGATCGTGTACGTGTTGAAGCCGTCGGCGAAGTCGTGGGTGATGACGGCGAGGGCGACGGTGGCGCCCATGCCGCCGCCGACCTGGAAGGCGGCGCCGAGGGCGATGCCGTCCATGAGGCTGTGGCCGACCATCGCGGCGGCGGCGGTGAGGCCGACCTGCGGGACCCTGTCGTGCGGGCCGACGCCGTGCGCCGCGCTGCGGACGGCGAGGAGACGCTCCATCACATGGGCGAGGAGGAAGCCGCCCACGAACAGCAGCAGGGCCTCCGGCACTCCGAAGATCTCGTCGCCCGCGGCTTCCAGGGCCTCCGGCAGCAGGTCGAGCCCGACGACGCCGAGCATGAGTCCGCCGGCCAGGCCGAGGACGAGGTGGCGGCGGTCGGTGACGCGCTGCGCGACCCAGCCGCCGAAGAGCGTCATGAGGAACGCGCCGAGCGCGACGACTACAGCCATGGGCCTTTGCTATCCGATCCGGCGGCGTCCGCGCACCTCGGTGTCGGGGCCCGGCCGGGCGTCCCGGTGGACGAGGTCCTCGCCCTGGTGGACGCCGTGCTGCGGGAGGCGGGGCTGACGCGTGCCCGGGTCCGGTCGCTCGGGACGCTGGACGCGCGGGCTGCGGAGCCGGGGATCGTGGCGGCCGCGGCGGCGCTCGGCGTGCCCGTGCGCGGCTTCCCCGCGGAGGTGCTGGCCACCGTGTCCGTACCGCATCCGTCGGCGCTGCCGCTGGCCGCGACGGGCACGGCGTCGGTGGCGGAGGCGGCCGCACTGCTGGCGGCGGGCGCGGGGCCGGGCAGGGGCAGAGGGGCGGAGTCGGGCGCGGTCCCCGAGTCGGGGTCGGGTGGGGAGCCGGGCGCGGGCCCGGTCGCGGGCGGGGGTACGGAGTCGGGTGCGGGGCCGGGGACCTTACCGGTCGGTGGCGGCGGGGCCGTGCTGCTCGTGTCGAAGCGGAAGTCGCGTCGGGTGACCTGCGCGATTGCCGTTTCTGCCCCGTTTCATCCGAACGAAGATGCCCCAGGCGTACGGTTGTTGCCCTCGGCTCACGGGTACATCGCTGGCGAGCCTGGCTCACCCCCCACCATCCCCACCCCCCACACGACGGCGGCCATGGACACCCACACGGATACCGACGCCCACGACCTGCGCCACCACGGTGACGTCGAGGTCAGGGACGAGAAACTGATCGATCTGGCGGTCAACGTCCGGACGAACACCCCGCCGGACTGGCTGCGGGAGCGCATCGCCGATTCGCTGACCGGCCTCGCGGCCTACCCCGACGGCCGGGCGGCGCGGGCGGCGGTCGCCGAACGGCACGACCTGCCGTCGAACCGGGTGCTGCTCACGGCCGGCGCGGCGGAGGCGTTCGTGCTGCTGGCGCGGGCGCTGGAAGTGCGGCGGCCGGTGGTGGTCCACCCGCAGTTCACCGAGCCGGAGGCGGCGCTGCGGGACGCCGGGCACGAGGTGGACCGGGTGGTGCTGCGCGAGGTGGACGGCTTCCGGCTGGATCCGGCCGCGGTGCCCGAGGACGCGGACCTGGTGGTGATCGGGAACCCCACGAACCCGACCTCCGTGCTGCATCCGGCCGCGTCGATCGCGGCGCTCGCCCGGCCGGGGCGGACGCTGGTGGTGGACGAGGCGTTCATCGACGCGGTGCCGGGCGAGCGGGAGTCGCTGGCCGGTCGGACCGACGTGCCGGGCCTCGTGGTGCTGCGGAGCCTGACCAAGACCTGGGGGCTCGCCGGGCTGCGAATCGGCTATGTGCTCGCGGAGCCGGAGACGGTCGCGGCCCTGGAGCGGGTGCAGCCGCTGTGGCCGGTGTCGACGCCGGCCCTGGTGGCGGCGGAGGCGTGCATGTCGCGGGCGGCGCTCGCGGAGGCCGAGCACGCGGCGCACCGGATCGGGGTGGAGCGGGCCCATCTGCTCGCCGGTCTCGCGGAGTTCGACGAGGTGCGGACGGTGGCGGGGTCCGAGGGCCCCTTCGTGCTGATCCGGATCGACCGGGCGGACACGGTACGGGAGACGCTGCGGTCGCTGGGGTTCGCGGCCCGCCGGGGCGACACTTTCCCGGGGCTCGACCGGAACTGGCTGCGGCTCGCGGTGCGGGACCGGGCGACGACGAACCGTTTCCTCCAGGCCTTGGACCAGGCGCTCCTGATCGGCGGCTGAGGGTACGGACGAAGGGGTTGGGGGAGGGCGACGCCGTCGCCCTCCCCCAACCCCTTTCCTTCCCCCGGCACCCCCCGGCGCCTCCCCCTCGGGCCGTCAGTCGCGCGAGCGGGCGCGCGAGCGGGTCAGCGCGAGGGCGCCGCCGCCCGCCACGAGGAGGGCGAGGGCTCCGGCCGCGAGGTACGGGGTGGTGGAGCTGCCGCCGGTCTCGGCGAGGTTCTCGGTGGGCGTGGTGCCGCCGTTGTTCGTCTTGATGCCGCCCGCGTCGCTGGGCTTCGCGGAGGGCTGCTGGGTGGGCTGCTCGGAGGGCCGCTCGCTGGGCTGCTCCGTCGGCCGCTCGGTGGGCTTCTGCGTCGGGGCGGCGCCCTCGGGCGTCTCGCACGTGGCCTCGGCGAGGGTGACGGTGCCGTTGACCTCGGCCACGCCGAGCTTCAGCGGGTCGACCTCCACCTTGAGTTCGAGCGCGGTGGCGGCCGCGGTGCGGGAGGTCGTGGACGTACGGGAGAGGTCGAGGGTCACGTCGCCGACGCCGGGGACGCTGACGTGGGTCCGGCCGCCGGTGGACAGGGTGGTCTTCTTGCCGAAGACGGTGACGTGGCCGAGGACGTTGGACTCGGCGACCGGCTTCCTGCCCGTCTCGCACAGCGCCTTGGAGGTGACCTTCTCGACCTCGATGAGGGAGAGCGCGGGGATGCCGGGGACGTGGACCCGGGCCTTGACCAGGTTCACGTACCCCTCGGCCTTGTCCTCGTCCACGGTGGCCTTCGAGGTGGCGACGTCGGCGGCGAGGATGTCGATCGGCTTCCCGCCCTCGGCCCCCTGCACCTTCACGGAGAGCGCGGTCTCGCTCTCCGTCCGCGGCGCCTTGACCTCGTTGAGGGAGGCACGGACGGGCACGTCGACCGTCTTGCCGAGGAGGGAGACGTCGAGGCCGGTCCGCAGGACGACGGCGGTGGCACGCCCTTCGCCGCCCGTGGCGTGCGCCGCGGGGGCGGCGAGGAGCACCGGGCCGACGGTCAGCGCGGCGACGGTCGCGGCGGCGGCGGTACGGCGTGCGGGCATGCGGAAGGTGTTGCTGTTCAAGATGGTGGAACCCCCACAGGAGACATGGCGTCGCCGGCCGCTCACCACGGGGACGGTGGGTCGGCGCGGCCTCGGCGACTTGAGACACCGGAATCTTTACGCACGGAGAGTGAACCGACAGTCGCCTGACGTGAGTTCACTCCAAAGGGGGGTTTCCGTGTTCATTTTCGATTCTTTTGGACACAACCGTTCCCGCACGTCCCGCGTCTTTCGCACGGGGTGGTGCGCGCGGATTGGGTGAGAACGACGCACGGCGCCCTCACGTCACGGATCGTCAACCCGGTGCACGTGGCCCACCTGCCGCTCCTGTAGATTAATTTAGGACAGCCTTACCTAAGAAATCTGCGCGGACATGGACGGGATCGGGGTCTCCGTGAGCATCGAGGTCTACCGGGACGCCTGGGGCGTCCCCCATCTGCGCGCCGCCGACCCGGACGAACTCGCCTTCGCCCAGGGGCGGACCACCGCCCGCGACCGCGCCTGGCAGCTGGAGGTCGAACGGCACCGGGCCCAGGGCACCACCGCCGCCTTCCTGGGCGCTGCCGAGATCGCCTGGGACACCTTCGTCCGGCAGGCCCGGCTCGCCGACACCGCCCGCCGCTGCTTCGAGCGGCTCGACCGCACCGACGCGGAGACGGCGGCCTGGGTACGCGCGTACGTGGCCGGGGTCAACGACGGCCTCGCGGAAGGGGCCCGGCGCGCACCCGAGTTCGCGGCGACCGGACTCGCGCCCGGCCGGTGGGAGCCCTGGACCCCGCTCGCCGTCTGGCTCTCCACCCACATCCTCTTCGCCGGCTTCCCCACCAAGCTGTGGCGGGACGAGGTCGCCCGGCGGCTCGGCGAGGAGTGGACGGAGCTCTTCGCGACGGACGGCCCCGGCACCGCGGGATCCAACGGCTGGGTGGTGGCCGGCGAACGCACCGCGAGCGGGGCGGCCCTGGTCGCCGGAGATCCGCACCGGTTCATCGAGGCCCCTGGCGTCTACCAGCAGATCCGGCTCTCCTGCCCCGCGTACGACGTGGTCGGCCTCGCCGTGCCCGGCGTCCCTGGCCTCGCCCACTTCGGCCACACCGGACCCGTGGCCTGGGCCATCACCAACGCGATGGCCGACTACCAGGACCTGTACCGCGAGCGGCTCCACCGGCTCCCCGACGGGACCGTGGAGGCCGTCGGCCCCGAGGGCCGCCGCCCCGCCGCCGCGCACACCGAGACGATCGAGGTCGCGGACGCGGAACCGGTCGAGATCGAGGTGATCGAGACCGACCGGGGCCCGGTGATCATCGGCGTGGACGGCGGGCCCGCCGACGGAGACCCCGCCTCCGGCTGGGAGGCGGTCGCACTGCGGTACCCGCCCCGGGTCACCGGAGAGCTCGGCTTCGGGGTGCTGCCCGCGCTGCTGCGGGCCCGGACCGTCGCCGACGTGGACGCGGCCCTCGACGGCTGGGTCGAGCCGGTGAACGTCGTCCAGGCCGCCGACACCGCGGGCGGACTCCTCCACCGGGTCGCCGGCCACGTGCCCGTGCGGGACCGCGCCAACTCCCTGCGCGTCGTGCCCGCCTGGGACCCGGCGCACGCCTGGGCCGCCGCGCCCGCCCCGCTGCCCCGCGCCGAGGTGCGCGGCCACGCGGTGATGGCCAACGCCCGGGGGCTCGCCGCGCCGCTGGGCGTCGAGTTCGCGCCGCCGCACCGGGCGGCCCGGATCGCCGAGCTGCTCGACGCCTCGGCGTCCTGGACCCCGGAGACGACGGCCGCCGTCCACGCGGACACCGACAACCCCTCGGCGGCCCGGCTCCTGGCGAAGGTGGCGGGGAACGGCGACGGCCTCTCCCCCGCCGCCGCGGCCGTCCGTGAGCGGCTGCTCGGCTGGGACCGGCGGATGGACGCCGAGAGCACCGGCGCCGGGCTCTACGCCGCCGTGCGCGGGGCCGTCGTGCGCCGACTGGCCGGCCACGAGGCGTTCGCCGCGCTGCGCGGACCCGCCCCGTACCCCGAGGTGTTCCGGCCCTGGCTGGCGCTCGGCCCGCGGGTCGCCTACGCCCTGGAGACCCTGCTCACGGCAGGTCCCGTGCCGGCCGCGGACGTCGACCGGATCGTGCGCGAGGCGCTCGACGAGGTCGGGGCGGGTACGCCGCCCGCGGCCTGGGGCACGACCCACCGGCTCGCGCCCTGGCAGGCGCTGCCCGACGCCGACGACGACCGGTGGCCGGGGCTCGGCGGCGACCACGACTGCGTGCTGTCCACGTCCAGCGTGCCCGGGTGGACCGACCGCAGTGCCCGCGCGTCCGCCGCCCGGTACGTCTGGGACCTCGGCGACCGCGAACGGAGCCGCTGGATCGTGCCGTTCGGCGCATCCGGCGTCCCCGGCGACCCCCACCACCAGGACCAGCTCCCCCTGTGGCTGCGGGGCGAACTCGCCCCCGTCGTCACCGACTGGGACCGGCTCACCGAAGAGACCGACGGAACCGACGGGACCGAGGCGTCCGGAGCGACCGCCACGGCCGACGCCACCGACACCACCGACGCCACCGACGCCACCGACCCCACCGACGCCACCGAAAAGGAATCAGCATGACCACCGCCGTGTACGACCGGACCGTCGAAGGCTTCGGCACCGTCCGCATCGCCCCCGTCGACCCCGACCGGGACGCCCCGCTCATCCACGGCTGGGTGAACGAGGACCGGGCCCGCTTCTGGGGCATGGGCGGCACGAGCGTCGAGCAGGTCCGGGAGACCTACGCGCACCTCGACTCGCTCACCACCCACCACGGCTACCTGGTCAGCCGGGACGACGTGCCGGTCGCCGTCTTCCAGACGTACGACCCCGCGGCCGACCGGGTCGGCGAGTGCTACGAGGTGCTGCCCGGCGACATCGGCGTCCACCTGCTCCTCGCGCCCAGCGCCGCGCCCGAGGCCGGGTTCTCGGGCCGGCTGCTCGGCGTGCTGATCGACTTCGCCCTGCGCGACCGCACCCGGATCGTGGTCGACCCGGACGCGGCCAACGAGAAGGCGGTCGCCCGGATGGTCCGGGCCGGCTTCGAGCCGGGCCCGGTGGTCGTGCTGCCCGAGGTGGACCTGCCGGAGGTCTTCATCCCGGAGAAGAAGGCCCGGCTCGCCTTCCTCACCCGCTGACGGGCCGGCCGGTCAGCCGACCACCCGGCCGTTGACGACGACCCGCCGCGGCGCCGCGAGGACGCGGACGTCCGCGCGCGGGTCCTCGCCGTAGACGACGAGGTCGGCCGGGGCGCCCTCCTCCAGGGCGGGTCGGCCCAGCCAGGCCCTGGCCCGCCAGGCGGTGGCCGCGAGCGCGTCGACCGGCGGGATGCCGGCCCGGGTCAGTTCCTCGACCTCCTCGGCGACGAGCCCGTGGGCGAGGGAGCCGCCCGCGTCGGTGCCGACGAAGACGGGGACGCCCGCGTCGAAGGCGGCGCGGACGGTGTCGTACCGCCGCTCGTGCAGCCTGCGCATATGGGCCGACCAGCGGGGGAACTTCTCCTGGCCGCCGTCGGCGAGGTGCGGGAAGGTCGCGATGTTGACCAGGGTCGGCACGATGGCGACGCCCCGCTCGGCGAAGAGCGGGATGGTGTCCTCGGTGAGGCCCGTGGCGTGCTCGATGCAGTCGATGCCCGCCTCGACGAGGTCCCTGAGCGAGTCCTCGGCGAAGCAGTGCGCGGTGACCCGGGCGCCGAGCCGGTGCGCCTCCGCGATGGCCGCCTCGACCTCGGCGCGCGGCCAGCAGGCGGTGAGGTCGCCGGCCTCGCGGTCGATCCAGTCGCCGACGAGCTTGACCCAGCCGTCGCCGCGGCGGGCCTCCCTCCCGACGTACGCGACGAGGTCGGCGGGCTCGATCTCGTGGGCGTAGTTGCGGATGTAGCGGCGGGTGCGGGCGATGTGCCGGCCGGCGCGGATGATCTTCGGCAGGTCCTCGCGGTCGTCGATCCAGCGGGTGTCCGAGGGCGAGCCGGCGTCCCGGATCAGCAGGGTGCCCGCGTCCCGGTCGGTGAGTGCCTGCTTCTCGCTGGTGGCGTCGTCGACGGGGCCGTGCCGGTCGAGGCCGACGTGGCAGTGGGCGTCGACCAGTCCGGGCAGCGCCCAGCCCTCCACGGTCACCGCCTCGGCGGCGGGCCGGTCGAAGGTGATCCGCCCGCCGACGCACCACAGTTCGTCGCGTACGTCCTCCGGGCCGACGAGCACCCGCCCCTTCACGTGCAGCACCGCGTGATCGCTCATGCCTGCACTCTACGAGCCGCCGCCCGGGACCCGGGCGGCGATGTCCGTCACGTCCGCGGCGCGGGCGCCGGGCCCGTCACGGGCGCCAGTCGGCCTCCAGGTCGTGCGAGTCGGTCTTGGTGAGCTGGGTGAGCCCGGTGCCGTCGGCCCCGACGAGGAAGAGGTGCTCGGGGTCCTCGTCGTCGGTGCCGCCCCGGGTGAACACCAGCCGCCTGCCGTCAGGCGACCAGGACGGGTACTTGTCGTTGGCGCGGGCCGAGGTGATGGGGTGCGGTCCCGTGCCGTCGGGGGCGACGACGTAGAGGTGGGCGAAGCCGGTGGCGTCCACGCGGCTGAAGACGATCCTGTTGCCGCGCGACCAGTCGGGCGTCCAGTCCTTCGAGCCCGGTGCGGTGATCGGCGTCTGGGCCAGGGTGGACAGCTGGAGCCGGATCAGCCTGCTGTTTCCGGCCGCGTCCACGCTGCTGAACGCGAGGCGCGTGCCGTCCGGGGACCACGTCGGATGGAACTCGTCCGCCGCGGTGTGGGTGAGCCGCGTGGCGGGGGTGCCGTCGGCGTCCGCCACGTAGATCTCGCGCTCGGTGCCGACCGGCAGGGAGTAGGCGATCCGCTTGCCGTCCGGCGACCAGGCCGGTTCGGAGGCGCCGGCGGTGCCGGGCACGGACTTCAGGTCGCCGCCCGCGCCGTTCATCGTCCAGATCCCGTCGATGGCGCCGCCGGAGCCGTAGCGGAGGAACGCCACCCGCTTGCCGTCCGGGGACCAGTTGGGCATCACGTCGCTGACCGCGGGGGTGTGGGTGAGCTTGACGGGCTTGCCGCCGCCCGGGGCCATCGCGTACAGGTCCTCGACGGGCGCCGCCGCGTCGTAGCGGGCGAAGACGATGGGGCGGGCCGAGACCGCCCACGCCCCCGCCGCCGCTCCCGCGTCTCCCGAGGCGCCGACGGTCAGCGGTGCGGCGAGGGCGAGCGCCGCGGCGGCCACCACCGCCCGGCGCAGCAGCGTTCTGTCGGTGCTTTCGGTCCTCCGGACCATGGCGTCCACCCCGATTCCTCCCGGCGGCTCCCCGCGGTGCCGCTCCGGCCCGCAACATCCCACCGGTGGGGCTCCGGGGGAAGCGGCGGAGCCCGGCGGTACGCGCCTTGTGACATGTTCCGCACACCGTCGTGACGACACGGGCCGGACGGCACGGGCCGCCCGGCCGGGCGCTGCGCCACGCACGCGCCCGCGGGCGCGATCGGGCCCTGTCCGGCGCAGTGCGGACCCGGACACCCCCTAGGCTGGCCCGAGTCCGAACCGATGTATGCGACACGCATGCGCCACCGAAGAAGGAACCCTCGTGACCGTGACACATCCGCTCCTGGATCTGGCCCCGCTGACCGCCGCGCGGTTCGCGTCGATCGAGCGGCGGGTGGCCGCGCTGCTCTCCACGGAGCAGGACGTGGTGATCGCCCAGGGCGAGGCGCTGCTGCCCCTGGAGGGGTGCATCCGGAGCGGGGCGCGGGCCGGTTCGACGGCGCTGAACATCGTCACCGGTCCGTACGGGCAGACCTTCGGGAACTGGCTGCGGGACTGCGGGGCGACGGTGGTCGACCTGGAGGTGCCGTTCCACACGGCGGTGACGGCGGAGCAGGTGGAGCGGGCGCTCGCCGAGCATCCGGAGATCGACTTCGTGTCGCTGGTGCACGCGGAGGCGGCGACCGGGAACACGAACCCGGTGGCGGAGATCGGCGAGGTCGTGCGGGCGCACGGCGCGCTGTTCTACCTGGACGCGGTGGCGTCGATCGGCGCGGAGCCGGTGCTGCCGGACGCCTGGGGCGTGGACATGTGCATCATCGGCGCGCAGAAGGCGATGGGCGGGCCCGCGGGCGTGTCCGCGGTGTCGGTGAGCGCGCGGGCCTGGGAGCGGTTCGCCGCCAACCCGGCGGCCCCGCGCCGCTCGTACCTCTCCCTCCTGGACTGGAAGGAGCGCTGGATCGACGGCGGCCGCAAGGCGCTGCTGCACGCGCCGGCGCAGCTGGAAATGCTGGCCCTCGAGGCCTGTGTGGAGCGGATCGAGGCGGAGGGTCTGGACGCGCTGATGGCGCGGCACGCCTCGGCGGCGGCCGCGACCCGGGCGGGCGCGCTGGCGCTGGGCGGCGGTCTCGAGCCGTACGTGTACGAGGCGCGGGACGCGGCCCCGGTGGCGACGACGCTGCGCGTCCCGGCCGGTCTCGACGCTTCCGAGCTGGTGGCGAAGGCCCTGGCGGCCGACCCGTCGCTGCCGCTGATCGCCGGCGGCGGGGCGCTGGCCAAGGAGATGATCCGGGTCAACCACTACGGCGTGGACGCGACCCCGGGCGCCGTGCAGTCCTCGCTCGCCGCACTCGGCGCGGCGCTCGGCGAGTCGGGCCGCACGGTGGACCTGGAGGGCGCGCGCCGGGCGGTCACGGAGGCCTGGAGCTAGGCAGGGTCCCGGCCGTACGCGGTAGGCAGGGTCCCGGCCGTACGCGGAAGGGGGCGGGGTCCGGTGCCGGGCCGCCGTCCCCTTCCGCGTGTCCGGCTTCAGAGGGCGGGGTAGTCGATGTAGCCCTGGGGGCCGCCGGCGTACATGGTGGCGCTGTCCAGGGTGTTGTAGGGGCCGTCGGCCCGCAGGCGGGCGGGCAGGTCGGGGTTGGCGATGAAGAGCCGGCCGTACGCGACGAGGTCGGTGGTGCCGTCCTCGATCAGGGCGAGGGACGCGGCGTCGGTCTCGCCCTCGGTGGCCGGGTTGAGGATGAAGGTGCCGGCGAACCGCTTGCGCAGGTCGAGGACGAGCGGGCGGCGCTCGGGGGCGGTCTCCAGGACGTGGAGGTAGGCGATGCCGACGGGCTCGATGGCGGTGAGCAGGGCGGTGTAGAGCTCTTCGGTGTCGGTCTCGCTGATGTCGTTGAGCGTGTTGGCCGGGGAGATGCGCAGGCCGGTGCGCTCGGGGCCGATCTCGGCGGCGACGGCCCTGACGACCTCGACGGCGAAGCGGATGCGGTTCTCGACGGGGCCGCCCCACTCGTCGGTGCGGTGGTTGGAGCCGGAGGCGAGGAACTGCTGGATCAGGTAGCCGTTGGCGCCGTGGATCTCGACGCCGTCGAAGCCGGCCTCGACGGCGTTGCGGGCGGCGGAGGCGAAGCCGGCGACGGCCTCGCGGACCTGGTCGCCGGTGAGCTCGCGCGGGGTGACGAAGTCCTTGGGGCCCTCGTGGGTGTAGACCTGGCCGGCGGCGGCGACGGGCGAGGGGCCGACGGGGTGGAGGTCGCCGTCGAGCAGGTCGGGGTGGCCGATGCGACCGGAGTGCATCAGCTGGGCGAAGATCCGTCCGCCGCGCTCGTGGACGGCGCTGGTGACCTCGCGCCAGGCGGCGATCTGCTCGCGGGTGTGCAGTCCGGGGGTGTTGGGGTAGCCCTGGCCTTCGGGGACGGGCTGGACGCCCTCGGTGATGATCAGTCCGGCGGAGGCGCGCTGGGCGTAGTACTCGGCGACGGCCGCCGTGGGGGTGCCGTCCTGGCCGTTGGCGCGGCTGCGGGTCATGGGGGCCATCGCGATGCGGTTGGCGAGGCGGGTGCCGGCGAGGTCGATGGGGTCCCATGCAGTGGTCACGACTGTCCCTCACAAGAATATGTGGTCGGCCAACTAATCGGGCCGATGTCACTGTAACCCATTTACTTGGCCAACCAAGAGAATCTGCGGACCAAGGTAATCTTGGGGGCGAGAGCCGTCCCGAGGAGCCCGTGATGTCAGGAACCGACCCCGTCTGTACCGCCCCGTCCGCCGAGCCGCGGCCCGCCGCCGCGTGCGGCGGGACGGTCAGCCACACCCTGGCGTGGGTGGCGCGGCTGCACCGGATCGCCATGGGCCGACGGCTGCGGGACCTCGGCCTCTACCCGGGCCAGGAGCTGATGATGATGCGCCTGTGGGACTGCGGGGCGGTCCGCCAGTCGGAGCTCATCCAGTCGCTCGGCCTCGACCCCTCGACGGTGACGAAGATGCTCCAGCGCCTGGAGCAGTGCGGATACGTCCGCCGCAGCCCGGACCCCGCCGACCGGCGCGCGGTCCTGGTCGAGGCGACGGAACAGGGCACGGCCCTGCGCGCCGGGGTCGAGGGCGCCTGGACGGACCTGGAGGAGCGCACGCTGGCCGGGCTCGCCCCGGCCGACCGCGCGGAGCTCGCCCGCCTGCTCGGCCTCGTCGGCGACAGCCTGGCCGAGGAAGCGGGCGAGGAAGCCGCCTGCCCGCCCGCACCGGGCGCCGTCTGCTGACGCCGGGCGGGGCGGAGGCCTGGCCTGTCTGCTGACACCGGGCGGGGCGGAGGCCTGACCCGTCTGCTGACACCGGGCCGGGCGGAGGCTCGACCTGCCCGGTGGCGCAGGGCCGACACCTCCCCGCGCTCCGGCCTCCGACGCCGCACCGGGCATCACCACGCCCCGTCCCCCCTGACGCCGGGCCGGTGGCGGCCGTCGTGGTGGGCTCGCTCAGCCCGCCAGGACGTCCAGGGCGCGGTCCACGTCCGCCGTGGTGTTGTACAGGTGGAAGGAGGCCCGCAGGTTGCCCGCGCGGGACGAGAGCAGGACGCCGGCCGCCCGCAGCGCTTCGGCGCGGTCGCCGAGGCCGGGGATGGCGACGACCGTCGAGTCGTCCATGACGGGCGCGTGGCCGAGGTCGAGGAGCCCGGAGCGGAAGCGGGCCGCGAGCCCCTTGTCGTGGGCCTCGATCCGCTCGATGCCGATCTCCTCCAGGAGGGCGAGCGAGCGGGCCGCCCCGTGGTACGAGAGGAACGCCGCGGGCTCGTCGAAGCGGCGCGCGGAGCGGGCCAGTTCGCGGACCGGGCCGTAGCTGTTCACCCACAGCTCCTCGCCCGTGACCCAGTTGGCGTGGATGGGGAGGACCGAGTCCTGCGCTTCCTCGGTGACGGTGAGGAAGGACGCGCCGCGCGGGCACAGCAGGTACTTGTAGCCGCCGGTGACCGTGTAGTCCCAGTCCCCCGCGTACAGCGGCAGCCAGCCGGCGGACTGGGTGGCGTCCAGAAGCGTGCGGGCGCCGTGGGCGGCCGCCGCCTCCCGCACCGCCGCCAGGTCGGCCGTACGCCCGTCCGCCGACTGCACGGCGGAGAACGCGACGAGCGCGGTCCCGGGGCCGACGGACTCGGCGAGCCGCTCCAGGGGCACGAACCGGGTCTTCAGGTCGCCGCGGATGGTGAACGGGGTGAGGACGGAGGAGAAGTCGTCCTCGGGGAAGAGGATCTCCGCGCCCGCGGGCATCGACTGGGCGATCATCCCGCAGTGCACGGCGACCGAGCTGCCGACGGCCACCCGCTCGGGGGAGACGTGGGCGAGCCGGGCGAAGTTCGCCCTGGCCTCGTCGACGATGTCGAAGCTGCCGGCGCCGTCGGGGGAGCCGTCGGCGGTCTCCTCGGCGAGCAGCGTGACGGCCTCGACGGTCCGCCGCGGCAGCAGGCCGCAGGCGGAGGTGTTCAGGTACGTCTTCTTGGGCGCGAACTCGGCGCCGCCGAGCGGCTGGTCAAGGGAATCCATGTCCCCACCCTGGATTCCCCACGATCACCCGTCAATCGCGAATCGACCGTGGGGACATCCAAGCCGCGCTTATCCCCGCAGGTCAGAGCCCCGCAGGTCAGGCCGCCGGGCCGTCAGGCCTGGGGAACCTCGCAGGCGCCGTCCGGTCCGCAGACCTCCGCGTCGGCGCCGCCGACCGGCTGGAGCGCCCGGCCCTGCCAGGCCTGTTCGAGGGCCTGGGTGAAGACCTCGGCGGGCTGGCCGCCGGAGATGCCGTAGCGGCGGTCGAGGACGAAGAACGGCACGCCGTTGGCGCCGAGTTCGGCGGCCTCGCGCTCGTCCTCCCGTACGGCGTCGGCGTAGGCGGACTCGTCGGCGAGGACGGCCCGCACCTCGGTCTCGTCGAGACCGGCCTCGACGCCGAGCGCCACCAGGGTCTCGGCGTCGAAGACGGAGCGCTCCTCGGCGAAGTTGGCGCGGTAGGCCAGGTCGAGCAGCTCGCTCTGGCGGCCGTGCGCCTTGGCGAGGTGGAGCAGCCGGTGGATGTCGAAGGTGTTGCCGTGGTCGCGGCCCTCGGTCAGGTAGCCGAGGCCCTCGGAGTGCGCGTTGGAGGCGACGTGCGCCTCCATGGCGCGGGCCTCGTCGAGGGTGCGGCCGTACTTCCTGGCCAGCATGTCGAGGACGGGCGCCCGGTCGCCCTTGGGGCTGTTCGGGTCGAGCTCGAAGGAACGGTGCACGACCTCGACGTCGCCGCGGTGGGCGAAGGCCGCGAGCCCCTTCTCGAAGCGGGCCTTGCCGATGTAGCACCAGGGGCAGGCGATGTCGCTCCAGATCTCGACGCGCATGTGACTTCTCTCCGAGGGTTGCCGGTGGGGTGTTCCGTACGGTCGAACGCCCCGGCCGGCCTCCCTCATTCCGCGTCCGGCCCCAGTGTGAGCCGGAGCACCAGGTGGTCGCCGTCGCGCGGGCGGTCCGGGTCCGGGGTCCAGCCCTGGGCGGCGTAGAAGGCCTGGGCGCGCTCGTTCTTCTCGAAGACCTCCAGGCGGGCGCTGGTCGCCCCGGCCTCGCGCCAGGCGTCGACGCAGGCGGCGTGGAGTGCGGCGCCGACGCCGCCGCGCCAGCGGGAGGGCAGGACGTGGAGCTGGGAGAGGGTCATGACGCCGTCCCTGACGCCGGACGCGGCGACGCCGACGACCCGGCCGTCCCGCTCGGCGCACAGCACCCGGCCGCCGTCGACGGCCGCCGCCCAGGCCGCCCGGGAGCGCGCCAGCTCCTCGGGGCCCTCGAAGTCGGCGTCGGGGACGTGGCCTCGGTAGTAGGTGGCACGGGCTTCGGTGTGGAGCGCGACGACGGCGTCGAGGTCGTTCGCGGTGGCGAGTCTGATCACGCCCTCTCAGGACGCGGAGGACACGACGCCGGTTCCGGGTCGCGTCGCCCGCCGGACGGTGGCGGCCCGGCTCGACAGACGGATCGGCTCGGCCGGACGGCCCGGGCTCGACAGACGGATCGGCTCGGCCGGACGGCCCGGGCTCGGTCACATGGCTCAAGCTCCCGTGAGCTGGTTGAACGAGGAGCGGTAGGCGCTCGGGGTGAGGCCGGTGCGGCGCAGGAGGTGACCGCGCAGGGAGTCCGCGGTGCCGAGGCCGCTGGCGCGGGCCACCTGGTCCATGGCGAGCGGAGTGGTCTCCAGAAGCTCCTTCGCCCGCTCGACGCGCTGGTGCAGCAGCCACTGGAGCGGGCTGACGCCGGTCTCGGCGTGGAAGCGGCGCGAGAGGGTGCGGACGGAGACCCCGGCATGCCGGGCGAGGTCGGTGAGGCCGAGCGGTTCGTCGAGGTGCGCCATCGCCCACGCGCGCGTGTCGGCGAACGAGACCCCGCGCTCGGGCGGCAGCGGGGTCTGGGTGAACTGGGCCTGGCCGCCGGGCCGTACGGGTGCGACGAGGGCGAGCCGGGCCACCGTGTTGGCGACGGCGGCGCCGTGGTCGGTGCGGATGACGTGCAGGCAGAGGTCGATGCCCGCCGCGTACCCGGAGGAGGTGAGGACGGGCCCGTCCTGGACGAACAGCACGTCGTCCTGGAGGTCGACGGCCGGGTGCCGGTCGGCGAGCTGCTGCCGCAGTCCGGCCTCGGCCAGCGCGAAGGCGCCGGTGCAGAGGGAGGCGATCCGCTTGCCCGCGGCGGCGGCGCGGCGCAGCGCGTCCAGGATGCGGGGGTCGGTGTCGGTGGAGGCCCCGCTGCCCGCGAGGACGACGGTGTCGGCGCCGGCCACGGCGTCGAGGCCGTGCGGAACGACCAGGTCGAGGCCGCCCGTGGTGGTGACCGGCCCCGGGTCGGGGGTGCAGATGACCGTCTCGTACCCGGGCCGGCCGTCGATCTCGACCTTGCCGAAGAGCATCTCGGGGATGGCCAGGTTGAACATCGAGACGGGCGGGGCGGCGATCACGGCGACGCGCCGGACGCCCCGGGCGCGGGACTCGACGGTCATGGCCAGAACCTCCGGGCATATGGCATTCGGGCCACTACTGTACGTCCCCGCCGGTCACGAAGCTGGGCGCATGTCCTCCCCAGTCCGCACCGCGCCTCCCGTCCCCCGCCCCCTCACCGCCCCTCCCGAGCACTCCCCCGGCCCCGCGCTGACCGCCGCGATGCTCGGGTTCGCGCTCATCACCCTCGACACCTCGGTCGTCAACGTGGCGCTGCCCGCGATCGGCGCCGACCTGCGGGCCGGGATGTCCGGCCTCCCGTGGGTGGTCGACTCGTACACCCTGGCCTTCGCCGCGCTGCTGCTCTCCAGCGGGGCACTCGCGGACCGGGTCGGGGCGAGCCGGGCGTACGGGGCGGGGGTCGTGCTCTTCACCCTCGCCTCGGCCGCCTGCGGCATCGCCCCCGGGCTTCCGGCGCTGCTCGGAGCCCGTGCGGTGCAGGGCGTGGCGGCGGCCGTGATGCTGCCTGCCTCGCTGGCCCTCGTACGGGAGGCCTACGGCGATCCGGGGCGGCGGGCCCGCGCGGTGTCGCTGTGGGCGGCGGGTGGCACGGTCGCGGTGGCGCTCGGCCCGGTCGCGGGCGGGGCGCTGACGACGGCGTGGAGCTGGCGCGGCGTGTTCTTCGTCAACCTCCCCCTCGGGCTCGCCGCCCTCGTCCTGCTGGCCCGTGTGGCCCGCTCGGAGCGGCGGCCGGCTCCGCTCGACCTGCCGGGGCAGGTGACGGCGGCGGCGGCGCTCGGGGCGCTGACCTTCGCCGCCGTCGAGGGCGGCCCGGAGGCGTGGTGGGCGCTGGGGGTCGCGGTGGTCTCGTTCGCCGCGTTCCTCCTGATCGAGGCGCGGCGGAAGCACCCGATGGTGCCCCTCGGGCTGTTCCGGAACACGACGGTGACGGTGGCGGTGACGGCGGGCGCGGCGAACAGCGTGGCCTTCTACGGCATGGTGTTCGTGTTCAGCCTGTTCTTCCAGCAGGTCCTCGGCCTGTCGGCGCTCGGCGCGGGGCTGATGTTCCTGCCGATGACGGGGCTCCTCGCCGGGGTGAACGTCCTCTCGGCGAGGGTGGCGGCGCGGTACGGGGCGAAGGTGCCGATCGTGGTGGGCCAGGTCGTCGCGGTGGCCGGTCTGCTCGGCCTGCTCACCGTGGACGCGGACTCCTCCCGGGCGGCCCAGGCCCTGCTGCTGGTGCCGCTGGCCCTCGGCGCGGGCTTCTCCCTGCCGCCGCTGATCGCCTCGATGATGGAGGCCGTCCCCGCGGAGCGCGCGGGCACGGCGGCGGGGCTTCTGAACGCGATCCGGCAGACGGCGGGCGGCCTCGCCGTCGCGGTGTTCGGGTCCCTCGCGGCCCGGGACCTCACGACGGCGCTGCGGACCGGCCTCCTCGTCAGTGCCGCCCTGCTGACCATGACGACCCTGGCGTCGCTGCGCCTGCCCGGCCGCCGGGGCTGACCGGGCGCGGGTGCCCGCGCCCCCCCGTGGTGGCCCGGGCGGCGGGTCACGCGCCCTTGCGGTACTGCCCCGGTGCCACGCCGTACTCGCGCTTGAAGGCCTTGGCGAAGGCGAACTCCGAGGAGTAGCCGGAGCGTTGGGCCACGACGCGGAGCGGGAGGTCGTCGGAGCGGAGGAGGCGGCCGGCCGTGGTCATGCGCCACCAGGTGAGGTAGGCGAGGGGGGCGCGGCCGACGAGGGCGGTGAAGCGGCGGGCGAAGGGGGCCCGGGAGAGTCCGGTGAGGGCGCCGAGTTCCTCGACCGTCCACGCTCGCGCGGGGTCGTCGTGGAGGGCTCGGAGGGCGCCGGCGACCGCCGGGTCGCCGAGGGCGGCGGACCAGCCGGTGGAGCGGTCGGCGCGTTCGGCGAGCCACCAGGTGCGGAGCAGGTAGAGGAGCAGGGTGTCGAGGAGGGCGGGGACGATGGCGTCGGATCCGGGCAGGGGCTCGGCGAGTTCGGCGCCGAGCAGGTCGACGGCGGCCCGCAGGCGGGGGTGGGCGCCGACCCGCGCGGGCAGGTGGACGTACGGGGGCAGTTCGGTGAGCAGCGGGTGGGCGCGGGGCCGGCTGAGCTGGTAGGCGCCGCAGAGGAGCAGCGTCTCCTCGGCGCCGATCGGGCCCCGGTCGGGCGGGGTGGGCCAGGAGCCGTCGGGGGCGGGCAGGGCGTCGACGAGCGGGGTGTCCGGCCGGTCGGCGAGGCCGTGGCCGGTGCCGTGGGGCAGCAGGACGACGTCGCCGGGGCCGAGCCGGACGGGGGCGCCGCCGGCCGGGGGCAGCAGCCAGGCGGCGCCCTGGAGGACGACGTGGAACCCGGCGCCCTCGCTCGCGGGGAAGCGGATCCCCCAGGGGGCGAAGCGGACCGTGCGGGAGGAGTGGGGCCGTCCGGTGCGCATGGCGGCGATGGCATCGCTCAGTACGTCCATCCCGGCACCGTACTCCGTACTCCACGGCTGCGGGTCCGAGACGATCGGACATGTCCGGGAGTCATGGGGACATGGATCGTCTCGTGCCGCTCTCCTACGGTCGAGTGCATGACGACCACGGCAACAGGCAGGACGACCAGGGCGGTTCTCTTCCACGAGACCGGCGGACCCGAGGTGCTGACGGTGGAGGAGGTGCCGCTGCCGGACCCCGGGCCCGGGGAGGTGCTCGTACGGGTCGAGGCGATCGGACTCAACCGCGCCGAGGCGCTGTTCCGCGCGGGCACCTACTACTACCCGGCGACCCTGCCGGGTTCACGGCTCGGCTACGAGGCGGCGGGGGTGGTCGAGGCGGTCGGCGCCGGGGTCACCGCCTACGCCCCGGGCGACCCGGTGATGGCGGCGGCCGACTTCGACTTCGGGCGGTACGGGGTGTACGCGGAGCGGGTGGTGCTGCCGGAGGAGTACGTGGTGGCCCGGCCCGAGGGGGTGGACGCGGTGACGGCGGCCGCGGTGTGGCTGACGTACTTCACCGCGTACGGCGGGATGGTGCTGACCGGCGGGCTGCGCCCCGGCGACCACGTGGTGATCACGGCGGCGTCGAGCGGGGTGGGGACGGCCGCGATCCAGTCGGCGCTGCGGATCGGGGCGGTGCCGATCGCCGTCACGCGCGGCGAGGGCAAGCGGAAGCGGCTCCTGGAGCTCGGGGCGCCGCACGTGATCGCCACCGACACGGAGGACCTGGTCGCGGAGGTGCGGCGGATCACCGGCGGGGCGGGCGCGGAGCTGGCCTTCGACCCGGTCGGCGGCCCCGGTTTCGCCCGGCTCGGCGACGCGCTGCGGACCGGCGGCACCGCCGTGCTGTACGGCTGGCTGGACCCGCGCCCGGCCGAGCTGTCGTCGAACTGGCCGCTGACCACGCACGCGTACGCCAACGGCGCCCTGGCCAGGACCGAGGAGGGGCGCCGCCGCGCGGCCGGATTCATCGGCTCGGGGCTGCGCGACGGCTCGCTGGCGCCGGTGATCGCCGAGACCCTGGAGGGTCTGGAGCGGATCGCCGACGGCCATCGGCTGATGGAGTCGAACACGCACGTCGGGAAGATCGTGGTGCGCGTCCCCTCGTAGGTCCTGTCCTGCCGATCGGGCCGGGCCTCCGGGACCGGACTCAGCGCCTCGGCACGCCCAGCGGGTTGTCGTCGCGGAGTTCCGGCGGGAGGAGGTGGCCGGGGGTCGACTGGTAGGTGACCGGGCGCAGCCAGCGCTCGATGGCGGTCGCGCCGACGGAGGTGCTGGTGGAGGTGGTGGCCGGGTAGGGGCCGCCGTGGTGCTGGGCGGGCGCGACGGCGACGCCGGTGGGCCAGCCGTTGACGAGGACGCGGCCCGCCAGCGGGGTGAGTTCGGCGAGCAGCGGGGCGGCGTCGGGGTCCCCGGCGTCGTCCGTGGCGATGTGCAGGGTGGCGGTGAGGTTGCCCGGCAGCAGGCCGAGGACGGCGCTGACCTCCTCGCGGGAGGAGTAGCGGGCGACGACGGTGACGGGTCCGAAGCACTCCTCCAGGAGGAGGTGGTGGCCGTCTTCGGCGAGCCGGTCGGCGTCGACGTCGAGGACGCCGGCGCTGACGGTGTGCTCGCCGCCCGCGCCGGGCGTGACGGTGGTGCGCACCCCGCCGAGCGCGGCCCGTTCGGCGACGCCGGAGACGAAGGCGGCCCGCATCCGGTGGTCGAGCATCACGGCCGGTTCGGTCTCGCTGACCGCGGCGGTGAGCGCGGCGAGGAAGCGGTCGCCGTCGGCGCCGCGGGGGGCCAGGACGAAGCCGGGCTTGGTGCAGAACTGGCCCGCGCCCAGGGTCATGGAGCCGGCCAGGCCGCCGCCGATCTCCTCGGCCCGCTCCCCGGCGGCGGCCGGGGTGATCACGACCGGGTTGAGGGAGCCGAGTTCGCCGTGGAAGGGGATGGGGACGGGGCGGGCGACGGCCGCGTCGAAGAGGGCGCGGCCGCCCCGGATCGAACCGGTGAAGCCGGCCGCCGCGACGAGCGGGTGGCGGACGAGTTCGACGCCCGCGTCGAAGCCGTGGACGAGGACGAGGACGTCCTCGGGGAGGCCGGCCTTGGCGGCGGCCCGGCGCAGCAGGGTGGCGCAGAGTTCGGAGGTGGCCGGGTGGTCGGGGTGGGCCTTGACCACGACGGGGCAGCCGGCCGCGAGGGCGCTCGCGGTGTCGCCGCCGGGGACGGAGAAGGCGAGCGGGAAGTTGCTGGCGGCGTAGACGGCGACGACGCCGAGCGGGATCTTCCAGCGGCGCATGTCGGGCCGGGGCGGGGTGGCTCCGGGGTCGGGGAGGTCGATCCGCACGTCGAGGAAGGAGCCTTCCTCGACGACGTCGGCGAACGCCCTCAACTGGGCTGTGGTGCGGGCGAGTTCGCCGGTCAGGCGGACGGGCCCGAGGGCGGTCTCGGCGTCGGCGGCCTCGGCGATCTGGTCGCCCGCCCCGTCGAGGAGGTCGGCGGCGGTACGGAGGAAGGCGGCCCGCGCCGTGCGGTCGGCGAGCGCTTCGCGGGCGGCGTGCGTGGCCCGGACCGCCCGGTCGACCTCCTCCTTTGTGGCCTCCACCGCAACCTGCTCGCGCGGCTTCCCCGTCCGGGGGTCCACACTCCACACTGGTTCTGCCGCCACCGCCACGCCCCTGTTCGCTATTCTGAACACAGTTCCCGTAGATGAACACATCTGGGCGGGACTCTATTGACGGCCCGGGCGTCTCCACAAGGGCTCCGATCGGCCGGGACGGCCGGTGGGCGGCGGGGTGGGCGGCCGGACAACGGAAAAGGGGCGAGGGTCATGGCGACTGCCGACGCGGGTGGGGCACAGGTGAAGTCCGCCGTGCGGACCGTGGAGCTGCTCGAGTACTTCGCCGGGCGCCCCGGGATGCATTCGCTCGCCGCCGTCCAGGAGGCCGTCGGCTACCCCAAGTCCAGCCTGTACATGCTGCTGCGGACCCTGGTCGAGCTCGGCTGGGTGGAGACGGACTCCACCGGCACCCGGTACGGCATCGGGGTGCGGGCGCTGCTCGTGGGCACCTCGTACATCGACGGCGACGAGGTGGTGGCCGCCTCCCGGCCCACGCTGGACCGGCTCTCCGACGACACCACCGAGACCATCCACCTGGCACGGCTCGACGGCACCAACGTGGTCTACCTGGCGACCCGCCAGTCCCAGCACTACCTGCGGCCGTTCACCCGGGTCGGGCGCAGGCTGCCCGCGCACTCGACGTCGCTCGGCAAGGCGCTGCTCGCCACCCACAGCGACGAGCAGGTGCGCAAGCTGCTGCCGGAGACCCTGCCGGCGCTGACCGAGCACACGATCACCGACCGCGAGCGGCTCATCGAGGAACTGCACGCCATCCGCGAGCAGGGCTACGCGGTGGACCGCGAGGAGAACACCCTCGGCCTGCGCTGCTTCGGCGTCGCGATCCCGTACCGGACCCCGGCCCGGGACGCGATCAGCTGCTCGGTGCCGGTGGCGCGGCTCACCCCGGCCCACGAGCAGATGATCAAGGACGCCCTGTTCGACGCACGGGACCGGCTGGCGCTCGCGACCCGCCGCCTCTGATCACGCGCGGTCGGCGAGGGCCTGCTGCCAGACCGGGCTGTCGACGTAGTGGTTGTCGTACTGCTCCGAGGACGCCTTGATCTCCTCGAAGCTCGCCTCGCCGCGCATGACCCGGCCGAGGAGGCGCAGGTAGTCGAAGCGGGCCATGCCGGGCGTGAAGGCGAAGAGCACGTCGGCCTCGGCGCCGGGCGCCGCCGCGAAGGCGTGCGGGGTGTGCGGCGGGACGAGGAGGAAGTCGCCCTGCTCCAGGACGGTCAGCTCCTCGCCGACCAGGACCTGGAGCGAGCCGCCGAGCACGAAGAACATCTCGGAGGCCTTGGTGTGGAAGTGCGCCGGGGCCCCGACCGCGCCCTTCGCGAACGAGGAGCGGTAGCTGGTGAGCTGTCCGCCGGTGGTGTCGGAGTCGGCGAGCAGGGTCATCACACTGCTCGGGTCGGCGGTGGTCTCGGCGGTGGCGGCGCGGGTCAGGAGCGGGGCGAAGGTCGCGTTCTCGTTCATGATCACTACTCTAGAGCGCCATTGACCCACTGGCAGAGGTCAATTGATCATCGAAAAGGGCGGTCAATTCCCGTCGCCGGACACCCCGGAACGGGAGCTCGACGGCCCGCGGGGACGGGGCCCGGGGACGAGCGCCCCTCCCCCGTGCGGCGGAGGCGGTTCACCATGGGGCAGGAGGTGGGACCCCCGGCCCGCACGGGAGCGTGGAGCCATGACACGGACCGCTCACCTCCCCGCCCCCGCACCCGCCGCCGACCACCGCCCCGGCGCCCTCCGCCGTTCGCTGCGCGCCCTCGCGATCCTCGCCTGCCTCCCGTACATCGCGCTCAAGGTCGCCTGGGTGGCGGGCAGCGAGATCGGCATCCCGGCCGGGAGCGCGCTCCTGGAGCACCGGCAGATGATGGCCGTCGCCAACTCGGTCTCGGTGGTCGCCGACGTCCTCGTCGTCGTCCTCGCCCTGCTGCTCACCCAGGACTGGGGCCGGCGCGTCCCCGCCTGGCTGCTCGCCCTCCCCATGTGGGCGGCGACCGGACTGCTCACCCCGATCATGACCGGCTACCCGGTGCAGCTCGCGGTCGCCCTCGTCACCGGCGACGAGAAGGCCGCCGCGCCGAGCGAACCCTTCCTGGACGACTGGGTCTTCGGCGTCGTCTACGGCGGCTTCATCCTCCAGGGCCTCGCCCTGGGCACCCTCTTCGCCCTGTACGCCAGGGACCGCTGGGGCCACGTCTGGCGAGGCCGGCTCGGCGAGCTGCCCGCCCGCGCGTCCGGGTCCGGGGCGCGGGCCCTCGCCGCGGCCGGCGCGGTGGTCGCGCTGCTGCCCGCCTCCCTCCACCTGCTGTGGGCGACCGGCTCGACCACGGGCCTGTCCGCCCGGCGCGTCGCCGAACGCGACTCCGACTTCTACGTCTTGGAGGCCGAGCGGCTCGCCTTCCTCCTCGTCGTCGTCGCCTTCACCCTCTTCCTCGTGCTGCGCCGACCCGCCCGGCTCCGGGTCCGCACCACGCTGGCGGCGGCCTGGACGGCCTCGGGCGCCGCGGGTTGCTGGGGCGCCTACCTGTCGCTCGTCGCGCTGCTGCCGGACCCCGATCCGACCAAGCGCGTCCCCGAGCTCGTACAGCTGTCCTACGCTGGCGACATGATCACCGGGTTCCTTCTCGCCGCGTGCGTGGTGCTGTTCCTGCGGCGGCGGAGCGCCGCGGCGTGAGACCGGTCGCGGCCCTGTTCGGGCAGCGGGCCAGACTGCGCTGGCTCCATCTGATCCTGGGCGGCGCCCTGTTCATGCCCTTCTGGATGGTCGGCTCGCTCGTCGCGGCGCCGCTGCTCGGCGGCGGCGGCCTGTTCACCGGGGACCTCCGGGTGCAGTTCGGGGCGTACGCGGTGGGGCTGCCGCTCGCCGCCGTCACCGCCCTCTTCCCGCTGGCCCGGCCGATGTCGGTGGCGGCCGCGCGGGCGCTGTGCGGGGTGCCCGCCGACCGGTTCGCCGACGGCCCGGCGCAGGGCCGGGCGGCGAAGGCCAGGACGGCCGGCTGGTTCAGCCTGCACCTGGGCGCCGGCGCGCTGGTGAGCGGGGCGAGCCTGGCGCTGCCGCCGTTCGCGGCGGCGGTGATGGCGCTGCCGTTCTCACCGGCGCTCCGGGAGTCCGAACTCGGCCGGACCTGGGGGCTCGACCGGCCCGGGTGGGTGTGGGCGGGGCTCCCGGCCGGGCTGCTCATGCTGCTCGCGCTGGCCGCCGGGGCCGCCGCCACCGGGACCCTGCTCGCCCGGCAGGCGCCCCGGCTGCTCGGGCCGAGCCCGGCGGACCGGCTCGCGGCGGCCGAGCGCCGCGCGGCGGTGGCCGAGTCCCGCAACCGCCTCGCCCGGGAGCTGCACGACTCGGTCGGCCACGCGCTGAGCGCGGTCACCCTCCAGGCGGGCGCGGCCCGCCGGGTCCTGGACGGC
Organism: Streptomyces sp. LMG1-1-1.1; assembly: GCF_040815545.1. Taxonomy (NCBI): domain Bacteria; kingdom Bacillati; phylum Actinomycetota; class Actinomycetes; order Kitasatosporales; family Streptomycetaceae; genus Streptomyces; species Streptomyces sp. LMG1-1-1.1. Next base: position 82,241 of record NZ_JBFPNH010000087.1, read on the forward strand.
GACCGGGCCGACCTGGAGTTCGTACGGGAGGCGCTGACCGCCATCGAGGAGACCACCCGGCGCACGGTCGGGGAGCTGGACTGGGTCCTGGGGGTCCTGCGGGACGACGGGGAGGCGGAGCGGCCCGGGCCGGGGCCCGGGCTCGACTCCCTGGAGGCCCTGGTGCGGGGCGCGGGACCGCGCGTGACCCTGACCGTCGCCGGGGACCTGGGCCCCGTACCGGAGGCGCTGTCCCGCGAGGCGTACCGGATCGTCCAGGAAGGGCTGACCAACGCGGCCCGGCACGCGGACGGCGAGCCCGTCGCCGTACGGCTCGACGCACGGACCGAGGAGTGGGAGATCACCATGGAGAACCCCTTGCCCGAGCGGCCCCCGGTCGCCCGCCCGCACGGCGGGCGCGGCCTGCGCGGGGTCGGCGAGCGGGCCCGGCTGCTCGGCGGCACCGCCGAGGCGGGCCCGGTGGACGGCGTCTGGCGCCTCGCGGTCAGGATCCCCCGGTGAGCGCCCCGATCAGGGTCGTGCTCGCCGACGACGAGCGGATGGTGCGGACCGCCCTGCGGGTGATCCTCGACGCGGAGCCCGATCTCCAGGTCGTCGGCGAGGCGGCCACCGGCGCCGAGGCGGTGTCGGTGGTGCGGGCCGAGGAGCCGGACGTCGTCCTGATGGACGTCCGCATGCCGGAGATCGACGGCATCCGGGCCACCGAGCAGATCCTCGCCGGAATGGCCCGGGCACCCCGGATCGTCGTGGTCACCACCTTCGAGAACGACTCCTACGTGTACGACGCGCTGCGCGTCGGCGCCGCCGGCTTCCTGCTGAAGCGGGCGGCGGCGGAGGAGCTGGTGAGCGCGGTCCGCCTGGTCGCCCGCAGCGACTCGCTGCTCTATCCGGCCGCCGTCCGCGGCCTGGCCGCCGAACACGCCCGCCGCCGTCCGCCGGCCGCCCCGCCCTGGGTCGCCCGCCTCACCGAGCGGGAGGCCGGGGTCCTGCGGCTGGTGGCGACCGGCCTCACGAACGCCGAGATCGCCGAGCGCATCGGCGTCGGCCCCGCCACCGTGAAGACGCACGTCGCGGGGGTCCTGGCGAAACTCGGCGCCCGCGACCGCACCCAGGCGGTGATCCTGGCGTACGAGTCGGGGTTCGTGCGGACGGGGTGAGGGGTCAGGACCTCGTGGCGTGCCGGCAGCCGTCGTGGGCGTCGGCCATCGGCCGCGTGCGGTCGTAGGGGTCGACCGTCCGGTCGTTCCCGGCGGTGTCCGTTCCGCCGCCGCCGAACACCGGCCGGAGATAGCCGGTGGGATCGCCGCAACCGCCGTTGGTCGTCTCGGCCCGGTGGGAGAGCAGGGTGAGGGTCCCCTTCTCGGTCTTCACCTTCGCCGGGTCGTCCCAGCTCACCACGGTCGCCCGCCGCACGATCACGCGCACGACCTCGTCGCCGCCGCCCGCCGGGGCGGTCGGGTAGACGTAGGTGACGTCGGCCGTCACCTCCAGGGCTCCGCGCCGGCCCTCCCGATAGGTGAGGCGCCCCCGGGTCCTGACCGCGTCGCCGACGAGGCGGGCCCGCGCCGGGTCGAAGCGGCTGAAGAGCAGCAGCGGGTCGTGGTCCGGGCCCGGTGTGCGCAGCGCGGTCGACACGTAGGACCTCACGTCCGTCTGGTGCGGGTTGATCAGGGCGATCGCCTTGTCCGGGTGTCCGCCCCGCAGCACCGCCGGGTCCAGGCTGGCGGCGGCGAGGAAGTCGCGGGTCCGCGTGAGCGCCCGTGCGACCTCCTCCTTCGTCATCCACCCGGTCGCCCGGGCGGCGGGCACGCTGATGCCGGCCGTGCCGTCCGCCCAGCGGGCCGCGGGAGACCCCCGGAACGGTTCGGCGAGCGTGGCCCGCCCGCCCGCCTCCGCGGGAGGCGCCTGCTCCGGCCGCTCCGTCTCCTGAGCCAGGGGCCGCGCGGCCGCGCCGTCGTCACCGGACGACCATCCGACGAACCCTCCCGGGTCCACGGCCACGACGAGGAGGGCGAGCGAGGCCACGAGCCCCGCCACGTACCAGCCCTTCCTCCGTCGGGGGCGCACGGTCGGGTGTGCGCGCCACGCCGGCGGCGCCTCGGGCCGCGCGCTGAGCCGGGCCGCCACCTCGCGGGCCCGCGCCGACGGCTCCTTCGGGGCGTCCGCCGTACCGTCGGCCGCGGTCCGCAGGAACTGCTCCCACACCTCGTCCGGCACGTCCGGACCGCCGTGCTCCCCGCCCTTGCCCACGACCGACTCCCCACCCCGCGCGTCTCGTGCCCCTCCCCAGGGCCTCCGCATGATCACACACCGGCGCCGGGGCCGTTCCACCCGGCTCGGTGGCGGCTCCGCGGCGGCGGGCTCGGGGCCGGCCGCCGACCCCGACATGAAGGTTCGCTGAGAAACGGGGCACATCCGGAACGTCCGTCACCGGTTCGTTCGTCCCCACAGGTGCGATGAACAAGACGATCAGGCACACGTCGGTCTTCGTGCTGATCCTGGTGCTGGCCCTGCTGGGCCGGGCCACCTGGGTGCAGGCGTACGAAGGCAAGGCGCTCGCGGACGACTCGAAGAACCGGCGGAAGACCATCGCGCAGTACGCGCAGCCGCTCGGCAACATCGTCGTGGCCGGCTCGCCGGTCACCGGCTCGAAGAAGACGAAGGGAGAGGACCTCGCCTACCAGCGCACCTACACGGACGGCGAGCTGTACGCGGCGGTCACGGGCTACAGCTCGCAGGCGTACGGCGCCACCCAGCTCGAGGGCATCTACTCCGGCGTCCTCGACGGCACCGACGACCGGCTGAAGAACCCGCTGGACGCCGTCACCCGCAAGCAGCAGGCGCCGGGCACGGTCGTCACCACGATCGACCCGGACGTGCAGAAGGCCGCCTACCGGGCGCTGGGGAGCAAGAAGGGCGCGGCCGTCGCCGTCGACCCGGTGACCGGCCGGATCCTCGCCATGGCGTCCACCCCGTCCTACGACCCGTCGAAGATCGCCGGGACGACGGACGGGGACGCCTGGAAGGCGCTGACCGCCGACGAGGACAAGCCGATGGTCAACCGGGCCCTGCGGCAGCCGCTGCCGCCCGGGTCGACGTTCAAGCTGGTCGTCGCGGCGGCGGCCCTCGAGGACGGGCTCTACGGCTCGGTGGACACGGCGACGGAGAGCCCCGACCCGTACACGCTGCCGGGCACCCGGAGGGTGCTGAACAACGAGAACGCCTCCGCGCCCTGCGAGAACGCGACGATCCGCACCGCGCTCCGCTACTCCTGCAACAACGTCTTCGCCAAGATGGCGGCCGACCTGGGGCAGGACAAGGTGAAGGCGATGGCGGAGAAGTTCGGCTTCAACGACGACGCGCTCGACGTACCGGTCCGCGCCTACGCCAGCTTGTACCCCTCCGGCATGGACGCGGCCCAGACGGCGCTGACCGGCATCGGGCAGTTCGACGTCACGGCCACCCCGCTCCAGATGGCCATGGTGTCGGCCGCCATCGCCAACGACGGTCTCCTCGCGGCCCCGCACATGGTGTCGGAGGTCGTCGACTCCGACGGCGACGCGCTGACCTCGTACAAGGACGGGGACACCCGGCGGATCGTCTCGTCCTCGACGGCCGAGCAGCTGCGCAGCGCGATGGTGACCGTGGTCGAGAAGGGCACGGGCAGCAACGCGGCCGTGGCCGGGGCCGAGGTCGGCGGCAAGACCGGCACGGCGCAGCACGGCGAGAACAACAGCAAGACGCCGTACGCCTGGTTCACCTCCTACGCCAAGGACCCGTCCACCGGGAAGCAGGTCGCCGTCGCGGTGATGATCGAGGACTCGGGCGCCGCCCGCTCCGAGGTCAGCGGCAACGGCCTGGCGGCTCCGGTGGCGCGGAAGATGATGGCGGCGGCGCTGAAGTGACGGGGGACGGGGGCCGATTGGCCGCCGGACGCCGTCACACGATATGCAGGGGCACACCCCGCGATCCGAGTGCGCATTCGCATCGCGGGACGTGCCCCTGCTCCCGTCCCACGGAGGACCGCCGTGCGCCTGCCCCGTTCCCTGTCCGGCTGGACCATGGCGGTCTTCGGCGTGCTCGCCGCCGCGCTCGGGGTGGTGGGCCTGGTCGCCCCGGACGCCCTGCTCACCGTCATGGGCTTCGAGCCGGTGCCCGAGGGCGGACGCGCGAACGGGGACCACACCCTGGTCTTCCTGACGGCCTCCTCCATGGCGGCGCTCAACATGGGCGTGTACTACGTGCTGGCCGCCCTCGCCGACTGGAAGCCCTTCTTCCGGTGGACGGTCCCCTTCCGTCTCCTCACGTGCGCGGTCTTCACCCTCGCGGTCGTCTCCGGCCGCGCCCCCTCCGGCTTCCTCGGCGTGGGCCTGTGGGAGGGGCTCGGCGCGGTGGTGACGGGAGCCGCGCTGCGGTACGACCGGCGGGTCGGCGACCGGTGACCCGCGTCGTCCGCGGCTACTTCACGCCGAGGAGCCACTCGATCGGCTCGATGGCGAAGTAGACGGCGAACAGCGCGGCCGTCCCCCACAGCAGCCAGTGCACCTCGCGCGCCTTGCCGAGCACGGCCTTGATCACCACGTAGGCGAGGAAGCCCGCGCCGATGCCGTTGGTGATGGAGTACGTGAACGGCATGACGACGATCGTCAGGAAGGCCGGGATCGCGACCTCCTGGTCCGACCAGTCGATGTACCTGACCTGCGTCATCAGCAGGAAGCCGACCACGACCAGGGCCGGAGCGGCCGCCTGGGCGGGGACGACGGTGGCGAGCGGGGTGAGGAAGAGGGCGAGGGCGAACAGGCCCCCGGTGACCACGGAGGCGAAACCGGTGCGGGCGCCCTCGCCGACGCCCGCGGCGGACTCGATGTACGAGGTGTTCGAGGAGGCGGAGGCGGCGCCGCCCGCGACGGCCGCGGCGCCGTCGATGAGGAGGATCCGGCCGAGGTTCGGGACCTTGCCGTCCTCGTCGAGCAGTCCGGCCTCGCTGGAGACGCCGACGACCGTGCCCATGGTGTCGAAGAAGTCGCTGAGCAGCAGCGTGAAGACGAGCAGGACGAGGGTGACCACCCCGATCTGCCCGAAGGCGCCGAAGAGGCTGAAGGCGCCGACCAGGCCGAAGTCGGGGGCGGCGACCAGGTCGTCGGGGACGGCGGGGACCGTCAGGCCCCACTCCCGCGCGGGGACGTCGGCCAGTTCGTTCACCACCACGGCGACGACGGTCGTGACGACGATGGAGAGGAGGATCGCGCCCTTCACCTTGCGGGCCATGAGGGCGACGGTCAGCAGCAGGCCCAGGCAGAAGACGAGGACGGGCCAGCCGGAGAGGTGGCCGCTCGCGCCGAGCTGCACGGGGACGGATCCGGTCTCGCCCGGGATGCGGGTGACGAAGCCGGCGTCGACGAAGCCGATGAAGGCGATGAAGAGGCCGATGCCGACGCTGATGGCCTGCTTGAGCGGCTGCGGGATGGCGTGCATGACGGCCTCGCGCAGCCCGGTGACGACGAGGGCGCAGATCAGCAGGCCTTCGATGACGACGAGCCCCATCGCGTCGGGCCAGCTCATCAGGGGCGCGAGCTGGAAGGCGACGACGGCGTTGAGGCCGAGTCCGGCGGCGATGGCGAGCGGGAGGTTGCCGCCGACGCCCATGATCACCGTCATGACGGCCGCCACCAGGGCGGTGACGGTGACGAGTTGGGCCGGGTCGAGGTGGTGGCCGTACTTGTCCTGGGCGCTGCCGAGGATGATCGGGTTGAGGACCAGGATGTACGCCATCGTGAAGAACGTGGCGAAGCCGCCGCGTATCTCACGGCCGAGCGTCGACCCCCGCTCACTGATGCGGAAGTACCGGTCGGCGGAGGCGCTCGGGACGCCGGTTCTGAGCTCTGACATGACTCTCCTCGGGGACGGCTGGCTGGATTGTGCCCACCGGGCGGCCCGTTCAGGTGTCGTCCGCGTTACGGAGTCCTCCAGAGCCGTCTCCAGAGCCGTTTCCAGGGCCGTTCTCCAAGGCTGTTCTGCAGGGCTGTTCTAGGGCAGTCGACCGATCCGCGGGGGCCTCCTCAGAGGTCAGGCTGCGGGCATGCGTTGGTATCTGACAGGTGTGGTCGTGTCCGGATTCGGGACGACGGCGATGTGGCTGGTCTCCGGGATCTGGGTGAAGTCCCTGACGGGCTCGGACAGTCTGGCGGCACTGACCGCCTTCGCCCTCTGGGCGCCGGTGCTCCTCGGGCCGCTGCTCGGCACGCTCGCGGACCGGGTGCGGCGCAGGCCCCTCCTGGTCGTCCTGAACGCGGCGATGGCGGTCCTGCTGCCGCTGCTCCTGTGGGTGGAGTCGGCGGACCGGGTGTGGCTGCTGTTCGCGGTGCTCGTCCTCTACGGGGCGCAGGGCGCGGTGCACGAGGCGGCGGAGCAGGCGCTGGTGGCGACGGTGCTCGACGAGGGTCGGCTCGGCACGTTCAACGGGCTGCGGATGACCGCGAACGAGTCGATGAAGCTGATCGCGCCGCTGGTGGCGGCGGGGCTCTTCGCCCGGTACGGGGGCGGCCCCGTCGCCCTCCTCGACGCGGCGAGCTTCGCGGTCGCGGCGGGGGTGTTCGCGCTGATGCCGGTGCGCGAGCCCCGGCCCGAGCGTCCCGCCGCCCGCCACTGGTGGCGCGAGACGGCCGAGGGCGTCCGGCTGCTGCGGGCGTCGCCGGTGCTGCGGCCGCTGGTGGCGACGGGCGCGGTCACGATGCTGCTCGCCGGGGTGAACGGGGCCGCGATCTACGCCGTGGTCGACCGGGGCCTCGGGCACGCGCCCGCGTACGCCGGTGTGCTGTACGCGGTCCAGGGCGCGGGGTCGGTCCTCGCGGGCCTGGTCACCGGCCCGCTGCTCCGCCGGGTCCCGGAGCGGACGCTCGCCGCCGCCGGCCTGGCGCTGTTCGCGCTGGCGGTGGGAGTGCGGGCACTGCCGTACGCGGCGACCGCCCTGGCGGCGAGCGCGGTGATCGGCGTCGGGCTTCCGTGGGTGCTCGTCGCCGTGGTGACGGCCGTGCAGCGGGAGGCCCCCGCGGACGCCGTGGGGCGGGTCGCCGCGACCGCGCACACCCTCGTCCTCGCCCCCAACGCGGTGGCCCTGGCGCTCGGCGCCGGCCTGGTCGCGGTCGTCGACGTCCGGGTCCTGCTGCCGCTGCTCGCGCTGACGGGCCTGGGATGGGCCGCGGGCCTCGCCGCGCGGGCTCGGCGCGCGGCCGGACCGGGGGACGGGGAGCATGGAGGGAGGCGTGCGGGCCCGGCGGGAGGAGGGCAGGGTGACGGCCGGTTCGTTCCCGGGGACGACGGGGCCGGTCGGCGTGCCCCTGGACGGCAAGGGACTCCTTGACGTCCTGGGGGTGGCGGCCGTCGTGGTGGACGCGCGGGGCCGGATCGTGCTGTGGAGCCCCCAGGCGGAGGACCTCTTCGGTTTCCGGGCGGACGAGGCGCTCGGCCGGTACGTGGCCCGGCTGATCGTCGGCCCCGAGCACCGTGAGGAAGCGATGCGCCTCTTCGGCGAGGTGCTGCGCGGCGGCACGACCTGGTCGGGCACCTTCCCCGTACGGCACAAGGACGGAACCGACCGGCAGGTGGAGTTCCGGAACATGCGGCTCACCGACGACCGGGGATCGCTCTACGCGCTCGGGATCGCCGCCGACCGCTCCGCCGTCGAGCGGGTCGAGACCGAGCTCGCCCTCTCCGACCGGCTCGTCACCCAGTCGCCGATCGGCCTCGCCCTGCTCGACACCGAGCTGCGGTACATCCTGGTCAACCCGGCCCTCGAACGGATCAACGGCATCCCGGCCGCGCTGCACGTGGGGCGGCGGATCGGCGACATGCTGCCGATGCTCGACACCGGAGGGCTCGAGGCGGCGCTGCGCACCGTGCTCGCCACCGGCGAGCCGGTGCTCGACCACGCCACCACGGGCAGGACCCCCGCCGACCCGGACCTCGACCACGCCTGGTCGGTGTCGCTCTCCCGCCTGGAGGGGACCGAGGGCCGGGTCCTGGGGGTCGCGGTGTCGGTGATCGACGTGACCGAGCGGCACCGGGCGGACGCGGCGGCGGACCGGTCCCGGCGGCGGCTCGCGCTCATCGCGGACGCCTCGGCCCGGGTGGGCACCACCCTGGAGGTGGAGCGGACCGCCGACGAGCTGGCCGAGGTGGTGGTGCCGGAGCTGGCGGACATCGCCGCCGTCGACGTCCTCGACTCGGTCCTCGCGCTGCGCAGGCCGGGCGCGCCCGAGGAGGGGCCCGAGCTGTTCCGCGCGCTCGCGGTGAAGGCCGCGGGCCGGACGGAGGCGCTGCCGGCCGCCGACCCGCCCGGGGCGGTCGCCATGTACGGGGCGGACCGGCTGGTCACCCGGTGCGTGCACACCGGGCTGCCGGTCCTGGTGGAGCACGTCGGCCCGGGGGACCTGTCCCGGATCGCCCGCAGCCCGCAGGCGGCGGAGCTGCTCGCGCGGGCCGGGGTGCACTCGTACCTGGCGGTCCCGCTGATCGCGCGCGGCGAGGTGCTCGGGGCGCTCGACCTGAAGCGGGACCGGAACGCGCTGCCCTTCGACGGCGACGACGTGCTGCTCGCGACGGAGCTGGCGGCGCGGGCCGCGGTGAGCATCGACAACGCGCGCTGGTACCAGAGCGTGCGGAACTCGGCGGTGACGCTCCAGCGCAGTCTGCTGCCGGGCGCGCCGCCGGACCTGCCGGGGCTGGAGATCGCGGCCCGGTACCAGCCGGCGCAGGCGTCCAGCGAGGTCGGCGGCGACTGGTACGACGTGATCCAGCTGCCGGACGACAAGACGGCGCTCGTCGTCGGGGACGTGATGGGCAGCGGGATCGACGCGGCGGCGACGATGGGCCGGCTGCGCACCGCCACCTGCGCCTTCGCCGACCTCGACCTGTCCCCCGCGCAGGTGCTGCGGCATCTGGACCGGATCACGGCGGGCCTCGAGCACTACATCGCGACCTGCCTGTTCGCCGTCCACGACCCGGTCCGCGACCGGTGCCGGATCGCGAACGCGGGCCATCTGCCGCCCGTCCGGGTCCCGGCGGACGGGCCGGCCGAGCTGGTGCGGCTGTCGACCGGAGTGCCGCTGGGGGTCGGCGGCGGCGCGTTCCACACGGCGAGGGTGCCGTTCCGGCCCGGGGACCGGCTGGTGCTGTACACGGACGGTCTGATCGAGACCCGCGACGAGGGGATCGACGAGCGGCTCGCGCTGCTGGTGGACCTGCTCGACAAGGCGCGCGGGCCCCTGGAGGAGACCTGCGACCTGCTGCTGCAGGCGCTGCGCCGGCCGGGTGCGCCGGATGACGTGGCGCTCCTCATCGCGCGGAGCACGGGATGAAGGCCCGGAACGGCTCCGGTGCGGGCCGGCGGAGGAACCGGGGGCGGGGCGGGGCACCCGGACGGGCGCCGGGCGAGCGGACGACGGGGCTGCGGAGCCTCGCCGGGCAGGTGTTCGCCCTGGAGGCGCTGATCGCGCTCCTGGTGATCGCGGCGGCGGTGTTCGTGACGTTCCACCAGGCCCAACAGGACACCGAGCGGGACGCCCGGATCCGCTCGCTCGCCGTCGCGGAGGCCTTCGCGCACGCCCCGGGCATCGACGCGGCGCTGACCTCGCCCGACCCGACGGCGGCGCTCCAGAACCGGGCGGAGGCGACCCGGCGGGCCACGGGCGTCGACTTCATCGCGGTCCTGAGCCCGTCCGGGGTGCGGTACACCGACTCGCAGCCGGAGCTGATCGGCCGGAAGGCGACCGGGGACCTGACGCGGGCCGCGGTGGACGGCAAGTCGTTCACCGAGCTGTTCCGGGGCGCGCCGAACGACGCGGTGCGGGCCGTGGTCCCGGTGGTGGACGAGCAGGGCCGGGTCGTCGGCATGGTCAGCAGCGGCATCGAGGTGGAGAGCATCACGCACGCGGTGCAGGGGCGGCTGCCGCTGCTGGTGGCCGCGGCGGGCGGCGCGCTCGCGCTGGCGGTGGGCGGGGCGGCGCTGGTGAGCCGGCGGCTGCGGCGGCAGACGCACGGTCTCGGGCCGGCGGAGATGACCCGGATGAAGGAGCACCACGAGGCGGTGCTGCACGCGGTCCGCGAAGGGGTGCTGATCGTGGGCGCGGACCGCCGGCTCCTGCTCGCCAACGACGAGGCCCGCCGGCTGCTGGGGCTCGGTCCGGACGCGGAGCGGCGGCACGTCTCGGAGCTCGGTCTCGATCCCCGTACGGTCGAGCTCCTGGAGTCGGGCCGGTCGGCGACGGACGAGGTGCACCGGGCGGGCGACCGGCTGCTCGCGGTGAGCGTGCGGCCGACCGTCGCGAGCGGCGCGGAGTCCGGGTGTGTGATGACGATGCGGGACACCACCGAGCTGGCCGCGCTGACGGGCCGGGCGGCGGTGGCGCGCGGCCGGCTCCAGCTGCTGTACGAGGCGGGGGTGCGGATCGGGACGACCCTGGAGGTCGTACGGACGGCGGAGGAGCTGGCGGAGGTGGCGGTGCCGCGGTTCGCGGACTTCGCCACGGTGGAGCTCCTGGAGCCGGTGCTGCGCGGGGAGGAGCCGCCGGAGGCCGGGGCGGCGACCACGGAGCTGCGGCGGACGGCGATGAGCGGGCTGCGGCCCGACCAGCCGCTCCAGGCGGTCGGTGACACGATCCGCTTCGACGTGCCGAGCACGCCGATGGCGAAGGCCCTGAACGCGGGGCACGCGGTGGTGCAGGCGGAGCTGGCGTCGGCGGAGGGCTGGCGGGCGCAGGACCCGGAGGGGGCGGCGCGGGCGCTGGCGTACGGGATGCACTCGCTGCTCACGGTGCCGCTGCTGGCGCGCGGGGTGGTCCTCGGGATGGCGAACTTCTGGCGGGCGGACACCCCGGAGCCGTTCGGGGAGGAGGACCTGTCGTTCGCCGAGGAGCTGGCGGCGCGGGCGGCGGTGGCGATCGACAACGCGCGCCGGTTCACCCGGGAGCACGCGATGGCGGTGACGCTCCAGCGGAGCCTGCTGCCGCGCGGGCTGCCGGAGCTGAGCGCGGTGGACGTGGCGTACCGCTATCTTCCGGCGAAGGCGGGGGTGGGCGGCGACTGGTTCGACGTGATCCCGCTGCCGGGGGCGCGGGTGGCGCTCGTGGTGGGGGACGTGGTGGGGCACGGGCTGCACGCGGCGGCGACGATGGGGCGGCTGCGGACGGCGGTGCACAACTTCTCGACCCTGGACGTGCCGCCGGACGAGATCCTCGGCCATCTCGACGAGCTGACGGGCCGGATCGACGACCGCGAGCCGGAGGAGACGGACGCGGAGGGGCGGCGGCGCGAGGAGGGCATCACCGGCGCGACGTGTCTGTACGCGATCTACGATCCGGCGTCGGGGCTGTGCACGGTGGCGAGCGCCGGGCATCCGGGGCCCGCGCTGGTGGGTCCGGACGGTCGGGTCGAGTTCCCCGAGCTGTCGCCGGGGCTGCCGCTGGGGCTCGGGCTCGGCGACGTGCCGTTCGAGGCGACGCAGCTCCGGCTGCCGGAGGGGAGCAAGCTGGTCCTGTTCACGGACGGGCTCCTGGAGGACCGGGGCCGGGACCTGGACGCGGGGATCGGGCTGCTGCGGTCCACGCTCGCCCGCCCGGACCGGAGTCCGGAGCAGATTTGCGCGGACGTCCTCGCGACGCTCCTGTCGCCGACGCCGCGCGACGACATCGCGCTCCTCGTGGCGCGGACCCGGCTGCTGGACCGGGAGCGGATCGCGGAGTGGGAGGTGCCGCGGGACCCGTCGGCCGTGTCGCCGGTGCGGAACGCGGCGGCGGCGAAGCTGGCGGAGTGGGGGCTCGACGGGCTGGCCTTCTCCGCGGAGCTGGTGCTCAGCGAGCTGATCACGAACGCGGTGCGGTACGGGGCGGATCCGGTGCGGGTCCGGCTGCTCCACGACCGGTCCCTGATCTGCGAGGTGTCGGACGGCAGCAGTACGTCCCCGCACCTGCGGCACGCGGCGACGACGGACGAGGGCGGGCGCGGGCTGTACCTGGTCGCCCAGTACGCGGAGCGGTGGGGCACCCGGTACGCCCGGCGGGGCAAGACGATCTGGGCCGAGCTACGGGTGGGCACGGGCGACGCGGAACCGGAGGCGACGGCGGTGCCGGATCTGGACGCACTGGAGGACCTGGCCTGGTGAGGGGCCGTGCGGCGGACCCCTCGGAATGTCGTGGTATACCAAATACGGGCGTCGCTGCCGCACGCATCCGAGGAGACCCCGGATGGCGTGACGTACGGGCGGGGGCCTGGGACGGCCGTCCGGCGTGCGTGATGTGCGGGGCGGGGCCGGGCCCCGCCCCCGTACGCCCTCAGTCGCGTTCGCGTTCCACGTCCACCGTCGTCAGCGAGGCGTACCGCTCCGGGTCCGTGCGCCGGATGCGGAGGGCGACGAGGAGACCGGCGGCGAGCACCAGGGGCAGCGGCACCAGCAGGGCGGTGTTCACGGCGCCGGTGCGGCCGGTGAGGAGGTCGAAGTGGAGCACGGCGAGGACCGTGAGGACCACGAGGCCCGCGCAGGAGACGAGCGGCGCCCAGACCACCCGGGCGGCCGAGAGCCCCATCCGGTCGCGGCGGAAGTAGGACCAGACGGCGAGGGCGGCGAGGGCCTGCATGGCCATGATGCCGAGGACGCCGACGCTGTTGGTCCAGAGGAAGACCTCGCCGTACGGGTCGGCGGCGAGCAGCGCGCCGGCGGCGACGACCGCCGCGTTGAAGGCGGTCTGCGCGACGACGGCGCCGCCCGGCGAGCCGTGCCTCCCGGAGACCCGGCCCAGGCGGCGGGGCAGCAGGCCCTCGCGGCCGAGGGCGTAGAGGTAGCGGGCGGCGGCGTTGTGGAAGGCGAGGGCGGCGGCGAAGGCGCTGACCACGATGAGCCCGTGCATGGCGTCCGCGAGCCAGGGACCGGCGTACAGCTCGGCGGCCCTGAAGGTCAGTTCGGGTCCGTCGGCGGCGCGGGCCAGCTCCACGGCGCGGTCCGTTCCGAAGGCGCCCATGATCAGCCAGCAGCCGGCCGCGTAGAAGACGGCGAGGAAGCCGATGGCGATGAAGGTGGCCCGGGGCACGGTCCGGCGCGGCTCGCGCACCTCCTCGGCGAAGATCGCGGTGGCCTCGAAGCCGGTGAAGGCTCCGATGACCAGGACGAACATGCCCGCGACGCCGCCGGCGGCGAGCGTGGCGGGGGCGAAGGAGGCGGTGTCGAGGGCGGCCGTGCCGCGCTCGCCGAGGATGCCGGCGTCCATGACGACGAGCGACAGCACCTCCAGGACCAGGGCGACGCCCAGGACCTTGGCGCTGAGCGTGACCTTCAGCCAGCCGAGGACGCCGACGCCGAGGACGCAGAGCCCGGAGAGCAGCCACCACGGCACGTCGGCGCCGGTGGCGTCCCGGATCGAACCGGCGGCGAAGTAGCCGAAGGCGGCGGCGACTCCGGGGGTGACGAGGTTGTACGAGACGACGGCGACGTAGGCGGTGCCGACGCCGAGGGTGTGGCCGAGGCCGCGGGCGACGTACGCGTAGAACGCCCCGGCGTTGCGGACGTGCAGGCTCATCGCGGTGAAGCCGGCCGCGAAGAGGGCGAGCAGGGCGCCGGAGACGAGGTAGGCGAGCGGGGCTCCGGGGCCGCCGATGCCGATGGCGAAGGGGGCGACACCGGCGAGGACGGTGAGCGGCGCGGCGGCGGCCACGACGAAGAAGACGAGGTCGAAGGTGCCGATCCGGCCGGCTGCGAGCTTCTCCGTCGCCGGGGTCGTGCGGGCGGTGGTGTCGGCGCTCATCTCGCTCCTCCGGCGGACGGGACGATCTCGGGGTACGTGTCGTCGGCGAAGGGCCCGACGATCCGGCCGGCGTGCAGCACGAGCAGCCGGCGGGGGTGGGCGGCGACGGCTTCGGGGACGGAGCCGGCGGCGACCGCGACGAGGTCGGCGCGGGCGCCGGGGGTGATCCCGTAGTCGTCGAGGCCGAGCGCGGCGGCGGCCTCGCCGGTGACGAGGGAGGCGGCGGTGCGCAGTTCGGGGTCGGTCATGAGTCCGGCCCTGAGGCCGATGATCGTGGCGCGTTCGAGCATGTCGGCGGTGCCGTAGGGCCACCAGGTGTCGCGGATGTTGTCGGAGCCGGCGAAGACCCGGACGCCGTGCTCGCGCAGTCGGAGGACGGGCGGCACGGGGCCGCTGGGCCCGTTGGTCATGACGGCGACGCCGGCGGCGGCCAGGGCGGCGCAGGTGCGGTCGAGTTCGGTGTCGTCGACGGCGCCGAGCGCGTAGGCGTGGCTGACGGCGACCTGGCCGCCGAGGCCGAGGGCGGCGGTGCGGGCGGCGATGTCCCGCAGCTGGGCGGTGCCGGTCACGCCACCGTCGTGGAGGTGCAGGTCGATGCCCTTGCCGTGGCGCTCGGCGAGGCCGAAAACGGTGTCGAGCTGGCCGGCGGCGTCGCCGTCGAAGCCCACCGGGTCGAGCCCGCCGACGAGGTCGGCGCCGTCGGCGAGGGCCGCGTCGAGGAGGTCGGCGACGCCCGGGGCGGTGACGACGCCGCTCTGCGGGAAGGCCACCAGCTGGATGCCGAGCCGGTCGCGGAACTCCTCGCGGACGCGGAGGAGGGCGTGCAGGTGGTCGAGGCCGGTGTCCGGGTCCACGTCGACGTGCGAGCGGACGTGCCCGGTGCCGAGGGAGACCATCCGGCGGGCGAGGGAGGCGGCCCGCTCGGCGACGGACACCTCGGCGGTGCGGCGGGAGGCGCGCTCGGCGGCGATCTGCTCCCGCAGGGTGGCGGTGGCGTGGTGCGGGCGCCAGGGCGCGCCGAGGAGGGTCTTGTCGAGGTGGGCGTGACCGTCGACGAGCGCGGGCAGCAGGAGCGCGCCGCCGAGGTGGAGGGCGCCGGGCGGGGTGGGGCGGCCGGGGACGTGGTCCTCGACGGTGTGCACGCGGCCGTCGCGGAGGTGGACGTCGGCGACGCGCCCGTCGGGGAGGCCCGCGCCGAGGAGGACAGGGGGCGGAGGCGGGGCGGTGGCCTCGCTCATGGTGGCTCCTTCGAGAGGTTCGTACGGGTCGGGGGCGAGGCGGGTTCGCCCTGGTGACCGCGGTGCGGCGTCAACGTATCTGGTATACCGAATACCAGGCAATGGCTTACGGCCCTGTTGTTCACCGGCCGCCCGAACCGGTCTGCGAAGATCGGAGGACCACCGCCGCGCACCTCCCGACTGGAGCCGTCCCCATGACCACGCCCCGCCCCGCCGCCGGCAGCTCCGCCCTCGGGGACAGCCACCCGTCCCTGCGCGAGCGCGTGTACGTGGAGCTGCGCGAGCGGATCATCGAGGCGGAGTACGCGGCGGGCACGCGCCTCGTGGAGCGGGAGATCGCCGAGGAGCTGCGGGTCTCCCGGGTGCCGGTGCGCGAGGCGATGCAGCGGCTCGAATCGGAGGGCTTCCTCTCGGTGCGGCCGCGCCGGGGCTCGGTGGTGGCGGACTTCGGCCCCCGCGACGCCGCCCACCTCTTCGACGTGCGGGAGAACCTGGAGGGCCTGGCCGCCCGCCTCGCCGCCCGGCACGCCACCCCCGCGCAACTCCGCGACCTGGAGGGCCTCCTGGCCCGCGCCCGGAAGGCGGCCGAGTCCGGACGCCTGCGCGAGGCGGTCTCCCTCAACGCGGACTTCCACCGGCGGATCGTCGAACTCTCCGGCAATCCGCTCCTGGTGGACCTCATGGCCCCGCTCGACTCCCGCCTGCGCCGCCTCTTCCGGCTCACCTCCGCCCAGTCCGACGGCGAACCGATGTGCGGGGCCCACGAGCGGCTCTACGCTGCGGTCCGCGACCGCGACGAGCACGGCGCCGAGACGCTCGCGCGCGCCCACGTCGCGGACACCCGAGCCTCGACGGAACGCCTGCTGGCGACGCTGGAGGAGCAGGACAGCGAATAGGGCCTGCTGTAGAAGCCGATCACCTGGCGGCGGTCGGCGATCGTCGCGGGGCCCTGGTCCGCCGGAGGCTAGCCGAGCTTCCGCAGCGCCGTGCGGACCGCGTGCAGGTCCTCGTCCGAGGCCAGCCCGGCGTGGTAGAGCCGTAGTTCGGTCGCGCCCGCGTCACGGGCCGCGCCGGCGTCGCGGGCGAGGTGTCCGGGCGCGCCGCCCATGCCGGTGACGACGGAGAGGTTGGCGGCGACGACGGTCTCCGGGCGGGCGTGGGCGGCGAAGGCGGCGACCTTCGGCGGGCGGGCGACGACGCCGTCCGCGAGCCCGAGGACGTGCGCCGGGTCGGTGCCGGCGTCGGCGCCGCAGCGGTACGGGTCGGGGTCGGCGTGCAGCAGGATCCGGAAGCCGGGCGGGGCGGCGGCCCGTACGGCGGCCACGGCGGCGTCCTGGAAGGTGCGGGCGGTCCCGGCGCGCCAGGCCAGGGCCGGGGCCTCCAGGGCGCCGAGGCCGCCGGCCGGGCCCGCACCGGCCCAGACGGGCGCGAGGGCCGCGCGCACGGCGGCCGCCAGCTCGTCGGGGTCGGCGCCCTCGTCCCCGTATCCCTGCCGGCAGGCGGGGCAGAAGCAGAGCGACATCAGGTACTGCTCCCGGTCGCCGAGGGCGATCCCGCCGGTCTTGTCGTGGGCGTGGAGGTGTGCGAGGCCGTACCAGCCGCAGGACTCCAGTTCGGTGCCGGCCGCGCCGGGCCGTACGGCGGCCTCGGCCGCCAGGTCGACGAGGAGCGCGTGGACGTCGGGGCGGGCGATACAGGGGGCCCAGGGGTACCGGTCGCCGTAGGCGTTGACGACGGAGGTCTCCGGATGCTCGGCGCCGAGGCGGGAGTTGTGCGCGAGGACGACCCAGCTGTGCACGTCGAGGCCGGTGCCGGCGAGGGCGTCGGCGGCCCGCCCGTACGCGTCGCCGGACGCCCACTCCCCCGCCGGGTACGGGCGCGGCGCGCGGCCGTTCCAGCGGTCGGGGTCCGGCGGGTAGAGCACGGCTGCGTACTCGGCGGTGACGATCCGGTGGGCGGGGTGCCGGGGGCTCAGCGCCCGGGTGGAGTGGTAGGCGGCGGCGAGGGTGACCTGGGCGAGGCCGAGTCCGGCGAGGAGGGCGGGCGCGGCGGGGTCGCCGTCGACGTCCCAGGGGTAGAGGAAGGCGCCCGCCCTCACGCTCCGGCCTCCTTGAGGAGGGCCCGGCCGCGCTCGACGAGGAGGGCGAGTTCCCGGAGGTGTCCGGGTGCGGGCTCGCTCAGCGGCGGCCGTACCTCGCCGACGTCCAGGCCGCCCATGCGCACCGCCGCCTTGACGAGCGAGACGGCGTAGCCGCGTCCCTGGTCGCGGAGTTCGACGAGCGGCCGGTAGAAGCCGTCGACGAGCAGGTCGACGGTGGCGTCGTCGCCGTCGGCGAGGGCGCGGTGGAAGGCGAGGGCGAGGTCGGGGGCGAAGCAGAAGACGGCGGAGGAGTAGAGGGTGACGCCGATGGCGCGGTAGGCGGCGCCGGTGAGTTCGGCGGTCGGCAGGCCGTTGAAGTACAGCAGGTCGAGGCCTTCGGCGCGGACGGCGCTGACGATCCGCTGCATGAGGCCGAGGTCGCCGTGGCCGTCCTTGAGGCCGATGACGCCGTCGGTGCGGGCGAGTGCGACGGCGGTGGCGGGGGTGAGGATCGCGTTGTCCCGCTGGTAGACGATGACGTCGAGCGGGGTGGCGGCGGCGAGTTCGGTGTAATGGCGGAGCAGTCCGGCCTGGTCGGCGACGACGAGGTACGGGGGCATGGCGAGGAGTCCGTCCGCGCCCGCCTCCTCGGCGAGGCGCGCGTAGCGGATGGCGAGCGCGGTGCCGTAGCCGGTGCCGGCGACGACCGGGACGCGGCCGGCCGCCTCCTCGACGGCGGCGGCGACGCAGTCCCGGAACTCCTCTGGGGTGAGGGCGTGGAACTCTCCGGTGCCGCAGCAGGCGAACACGGCCGCGGCGCCCGCGTCGACCCCGGCGCGGACGTGGGCGCGGAAGGCGTCGAGGTCGACGGAGCCGTCCGGCGCGAAGGCGGTGACGGGGAAGAAGAGCAGGCCGTCGAGCCGGCCGGCGAGCGGGGCAGTGGTCACGGGCGCTCCCAGGGAAGTCCGTTGCACACAGACACGCTGTGCACAGTTATGACTGTCATCCATATTCTTGAACGATGCCGTGACGCACGCTAGATCAGCCAGGAACAAGGGTCAAGGAGAAAGCCCGCCGCATCACGGACCCTTGACGCTCCGTCGGACCGCTCCCTAGCGTGTCCATGGTTGTGAACGACACTCAGCCGCATGGCACTCGACGGAGGAGACCCGCTCCATGTCCGTACCCCGCACCGTCCTGCTCACCGGCGCCGCCGGGGGCGTCGGCACGCTGATGCGGGAGCTGCTGCCCCCGTACGGCTACGACCTCCGCCTCCTGGACGCCGTCCCGGTGCCAGGGGAACCGGACGCGATCGTCGCCGACCTCGCGGACCGCGCGGCGCTGCGCGAGGCGGTCCGGGGCGTCGACGCGGTCGTGCACCTCGCGGGCATCTCCCTGGAGGCCGACTTCGACAGGATCATGGCCGCCAACATCGCCGGCACCCACCACCTCTACGAGGCCGCCCGCGAGGAGGGCGTCCGGCGCGTGGTCTTCGCCTCCAGCAACCACGCCGTCGGCTTCACCCGGCGTCCCCGCGAGGGCGAACCCCTGGTCCCGGTGGACACCCCGCACCGCCCCGACACCTTCTACGGCCTCTCCAAGTGCTTCGGCGAGGACCTGGCCCAGCTCTACTGGGACCTGCACGGCGTGGAGACGGTCTCCGTCCGCATCGGCTCCTGCTTCCCCGAGCCCACCTCCGTGCGGATGCTCTCGATGTGGCTCAGCCCCGCCGACTGCGCCCGCCTCCTGCACGCCGCGCTCACCGCCCCGGACGTGGCCCACACCGTCGTGTACGGCTCCTCCGCCAACACGCGCGCGTGGTGGGACCTCACCACGGCCCGCGCGCTCGGCTTCGAACCGCGGGACGACTCGGAGGCGTACGCGGAGAAGCTCGTCGCCGACAAGGGCGTCCCACCGGAGGGCAGCGCCGACGACCTCTACCTGGGCGGCCACTTCTGCGTCGACCCGCCCCGCTGGCCGCACTGAGCGACCGGGGGCGAGTCCACCGGGCGCGTACCGGGGGGACGGGGGTGCGGTGGTACGCAGGACCCGGCCGGACTGATACGGGGGAGCCGGCCGGGGCCCGGGTCACGGCGCGCGCTGGCAGACCGGACCTCCTCACCGTAGGCCTGGACGAAGATCATCGCGAGCCGCGGAACGCGGCCCCTGTCCGGAATGCGCGACGAGTCGACGCACGGAGGCGAGCACCCGGCGCACGCCCGGCGCACGTCACGCCCCCGACCCCGCCCCGCGCACGCCCGGGGCCCGACCCGAACTCTGGCTTGAAACCCCGGCTCCGGCCCCCGACCCCGGTCGGAACCCCGACCCCGGCCGGGGACCACGGGCCAGCCGGCCGCCCGCAGTCAGCCGGCGGCCCGCAGCGTCCGGGACGGCGACTCCCCGAACTTCTCCCGGTAGCGCGCCGCGAACCGCCCCTGGTGGGCGAAACCCCAGCGCCAGGCCACCTCGCTCACGCTCACCTCGTCCGGGGCCGCCGCCCGCAGCTCCTCCCGCACCCGGTCGAGGCGCACCTCCCGCACGTACGCCATCGGCGACATCCCCACGTACTCGCGGAAGGACTCCTGGAGGCGCCGCACGCTCACCCGGGACAGCGCCGCGAGCTCGGTGCTGGTGAAGGGGTGCTCGGGGCGCTCCCGCACCGCGTCCATCGCCCGCTTCACCGGCGCCGGACGGCGCGGCTCCGCCGGGTGGGCGAGGACCTCGCGCCAGGGATGGTCGGCGGCCAGGAGCAGCCCGTTCAGCAGGGCCTCCTGCAAGGGCCGGGCCACCAGTTCGTGCCGGGCGAGCCCGTCCCCGGCGAGCGCCTCCGCCGCGACCTGCCGGGCGAAGCGCACCCAGCTCAGACCGGGGCCGCGCGTGATGTCCAGGCGGGGCGCGAAGGCGAGCGGGCCGCCCGGCGGACGGCCGGTCAGCTGCGCCAGCCGGTCGCGCAGCGCGGCCGCCCCCACCTTCACCGACAACGTCCGGCAGTCGCCGCTCCAGCGGTCGAGGTACGTGTCCCCCGCCGGATCGAGCAGCAGCGCCTCGGCCGGCGTCGCGACGATCGCGGAACCGCCGCCCTGGCGCATCTCCATCGTCCCGCTCAACGGCGCGTTCAGGTGGTAGGCGCCGAGCTCGCCGAAGCTCATCCGCACGTCGGCGCCGCAGCTCAGGTCGCCGATGACCAGCGGCCCGAGCACGACGGTGTCGAAGCGGGCCGCGAAAGGCCGCCGCTCCCCGTCGACCACGTCCATCCGGTTCGCGTAGTAGCGGGCGTCCAGCTCCACACGCGCCTCGTCCACGTCCCCCGTACGGAACGAACTCCCACCCACCGCACCCGCGGCCCCCACTGCACCCATGGACCGAAAGAATATTCATATGACGGATCTGACCGGGAACGGCAGGATGCGCGGCATGCCACGACCTCAGGGATTCACGTACGAGCAGCGCCGGGACGGCACGGTCGTCCTCACCCACCAGGGGCGCGCCGCCGGCGTGCTGCGCGGCGGGCGCGCCGAGAAGTTCCTCGCGGAGGTCGAGTCCGGCGACGCCCAGCTGGTCATGGCCCGCTGGACGGGCGCGTACCGCTTCGGCAACGAACGGCAGGCCAGGAACCACCCGCGTAACCAGAGTGGCCGAACCGCGCGCGGGTAAGGGAACGGCAAAGGGACCCGGATCGTTAGCCCTGGCATGACCGCTATGACCCCCGGCTCGAACATCCCTCTCACCGCCGCGCGCGTGGCGGTGGACGTCGCCGCCCCGGTGCGGCTCGACGTCTCGGGCCTGCTGCTCGGCGCCAACGGCAAGGTCCGCTCGGACGACGACTTCATCTTCTACAACCAGCCCGCCGGGCCCGGCGTCACCTACCGCTCCGGCGGCGGGACCGCGCCCGACGCCATCGTGGTGGACACCGGCGCCCTCCCGGCCGGCATCGAGCGGATCGTCGTCACGGCGAGCCCCGACGCCACCGGCCAGACCTTCCAGGGCATCGAGCCCACGGCGACCCTGCGCAATGCGGACGACGGCAGCGTCCTCGCCACCTTCACGCCGCCGCAGCTGGCCACCGAGACGGCCCTGGTGGTCGTCGAGATCTACCTGCGCAACGGCGCGTGGAAGGCCCGCGCCGTGGGCCAGGGGTACGCGAACGGCCTGGCCGGCATCGCGACCGACTTCGGCGTCTCGGTGGACGAGGAGCCGGCCGCCGCCCCGGCACCGGCCGCCGTCGCACCGCCGGTCCCGCCCGCGCCGCCGGCCGCCCCGGTGGACCCGCGGATCGCCGCCCCGCCGGCGCCGCCCGCTCCCCCGGCCGCGCCCGCCGCGCCCGCCGCCCCCGTCTCCACCGGCAAGATCAACCTCGACAAGGGGCGGGTCAGCCTCCAGAAGAACCAGACGGTGTCCCTGGTCAAGGGCGGCCGCCCGCTGCTGTCCCAGGTCAAGATGGGACTCGGCTGGGAGCCCGCCTACCGGGGCAAGGACATCGACCTGGACGCCTCCGTCATCGCGTACGGCCCGCAGCGCAACCACCTGGACAGCTGCTACTTCGGCAAGCTGTCCATCCTGGGCGGCTCGGTGAAGCACTCCGGCGACAACCTCACCGGCGAGGGCGCGGGCGACGACGAGGTCATCGTCGTCGACCTGGGCCGTCTGCCCGCCGACGCCACCGGCCTGGTCTTCACGGTCAACTCCTTCTCCGGGCAGAAGTTCACCGAGGTCGCCAAGGCCTACTGCCGGCTGATCGACGCGGCGACCGGCGAGGAGCTGGTCCGCTTCGACCTCACCACCGCCGAGCCGCAGACCGGCGTCATGATGGCCAAGCTGATCAAGCAGTTCTCCGGCGAGTGGGAGATGACGGCGATCGGCGAGTTCGTGAAGTCCCGTACCGTCCGCGGCATGGTGCAGCCGGCCGCCCAGGCGCTCTGAGCGACCGGCCCGGGCGCTCCGCCGGGTCCCGTCAGGCGCCGCGGGCCAGGCGGGCCTTTCCCGACAGGACCTAGGAGAACAGGGCGCTGTAGGCGTTGAGGGCGGGCTGGCCGCCGAGGTGGGCGTAGAGCACGGTCGAGTCCCGGCCGATCTCCCCCCGGTCCACCAGGTCGACCAGACCCGCCATCGACTTCCCCTCGTAGACGGGGTCCGTGACCATGCCCTCGGTGCGGGCGGCGAGCCGCATCGCGTCGAGGGTGGCCTCGTCCGGGATGCCGTACACCCCGCCGTGGTAGCGCTCGTCCAGCTCGACGTCGGCCGCCGTCACCGCGCGCTCGACGCCGATGAGGGCGGCGGTGTCCCGGGCGATCCGGGTGATCTGCTCATGGGTCGGGCCGGGCTTCGCGGAGGCGTCGACGCCGATGATCCGGCGGGGCCGGCCGCCCTCCTCGGCGAGCGCGGCGAAGCCCGCCACCATGCCGGCCTGGGTGGAGCCGGTCACCGAGCAGACGACGACCGTGTCGAAGAAGACGCCGAGCGCGCGCTCCTGCTCGGCCACCTCGTACGCCCAGTTCGCGAAGCCGAGGCCGCCGAGCGGGTGGTCGGAGGCGCCGGCCGGGATCGCGTACGGCTTCCCGCCGCCTTCCTCGACCTCCCGCAGCGCCTGCTCCCAGCTCTCCTTGAAACCGATGCCGAAACCGGCCTTCACCAGGCGCACGTCCGCGCCGGCCAGGCGGCTGATGAGGATGTTGCCGACCTTGTCGTAGACCGCGTCGGGCCAGTCGACCCAGCTCTCCTGGACGAGGACGCACTTCAGGCCGGCCCGCGCGGCGACGGCCGCGACCTGGCGGGTGTGGTTGGACTGGACGCCGCCGATGGAGACGAGGGTGTCGCAGCCCTGCGCGAGGGCGTCGGCGACCAGGTACTCCAGCTTGCGCGTCTTGTTCCCGCCGTACGCCACACCCGAGTTGCAGTCCTCGCGCTTGGCCCACAGCGTGGCGCCCCCGAGGTGGTGCGTCAGCCGTTCCAGGGGATGGACCGGCGAGGGCCCGAAGAGGAGCGGGTAGCGGTCGAAATCGGTGATCGGCAAGGCGGCTCCCGGTGGGTGACGGCGACGGATCGGCGGTCCGGGACGCGCTACGGACGTCCGGACGGTACGGGCGGCCCGTCGGGCCGGGGCCCCACGACGGGTCCCTCGGCCGGCCCCACGACGGCCTCGGGTCCCACGACGGGCTCGGGGCTCTCGCCGGGCTCGGGGCTCTCGGCGGGCGGCGCCGGGCGCTCGGCGGGCGCAAAGCCCTCGGCAGCCGGCGCGGGGCGCTCGGCAGCCGGCGCGGGGCTCGCCGTCGGGTCCGGGCTCACGGCCGCCGGTGGGACGGGGACGGCGGCGGGGACGGGGGCGGGGGCGGGGATGCCGGTGACCTCGGCGACCTCGATGGCGTCGTCGGCGAGCTGTTCGAGGGCCGCCCAGATCTCCGTGGTGACCCGGACCGCCTCCTCCGTGTCCCCGGCGGCGCACGCCTCGATGAGCCGGGCGTGGAGTTCGGCCGAACCGCAGCTTCCGGCGTCGCCGAAGAGCCTCCGCTCGACGCGGCGGATGAGCGGGGTGTACCGCGCGATCGTGGCGGCCGCGGCGTGGTTGCCGCTGGCGACGACGAGGACCTCGTGCAGCTCGTCGTCGGCGCTCAGGGCGGCCTCCACGTCGGAGACGCGGACGGCGGCGGCGAAGCGCTCGTTGGCCTCGCGCATGGCCCGGATGCCCTCGGGGCCGAGGAGCGGTACGCCGGTCCTGGCGGCGAGTTCGTGCATGACCCGCACCACCGAGGCGGCGTCCCGGACGACCCGGCTGACCGGCCGGGTGACGCGGGTGTAGCTCTGCGGCTTGGACTCGACGAGCCCCTCGTCGCCGAGCCGGGCCAGGGCCTCGCGCACGGGTGCGCGCGAGAGCCCGAGCCGTTCGGCGAGATCGGCGTCCTTGAGCGGGGCGCCGGGCGCGAGTTCGCCGCGCACGATGGCCTCGCGCAGCGCCTCGTACGCCCGGTCACGCAGCAGGGTCCGGCCCACGGGCCGCAGTGCGTCCATGGGCTGACATGTTAGATGTCAGCCCATGGCACTGACCAGGGATCGGTTTCGGCCCTGGGGTGTTCAGCCGCGGGGCTGGCGGCGCCAGGGGCCGGTGATCGCCACCATGATGCCCGGGTCCTGGATGTTGGCGAACAGCGTGTCACCGTCGGGCGAGAAGGTCACACCCGTGAACTCGCTGTCGTTGAGGTCGTTCCGGGCGATCGGGTACGTCCGGCCGGAGTCCGTGGCGCCGAAGAGGTGCTGGACGCCCTCGCCGTCCTCGGCGATGACGAGCCCGCCGTAGGGCGAGACCGTGATGTTGTCGGGACCGTCGAAGGCGCCGTCCTCGCCGGGGGTCGCGTTCACCCCGAGCAGCACCTTGAGGGTGAGGGTGCGGCGCTTGGGGTCGTAGAACCAGACCTGGCCGTCGTGCGCGGCGCCCGGGCTCTCCTCGCGCGCGTAGGAGGAGACGACGTAGGTGCCGCCGTCCGCCCACCACATGCCCTCCAGCTTGCGGGCGCGGGTGACCTGGCCGTCCGTGAACTGCTTGCGGACCGGGGTGGTGCGGCCGTCGCGGTCGGGGACGTCGACCCAGTCCACGCCGTAGACGGTGCCGATCCGGGTGGCGCGGGAGAGGTCGTCCACGAACCGGCCCGCGGAGTCGGTGCACTTGAAGGCCTGGAGCACACCGGCGTCGTCGGCGAGGGTACGGAGCTTCCCGCGGCCGTGCTCGAAGTCCTGCGGCGGCACCCAGCGGAAGAGCAGCCCGTTGGGGCCGGAAGCGTCCTCGGTGAGGTAGGCGTGGCCGCGCTTGGGGTCGACGACGACGGCCTCGTGGGCGTAGCGGCCGAAGGCCTTGACCGGCTTCGGGTCGAGGTTGGCGCGGCGGTCGCGCGGGTCGACCTCGAAGATGTAGCCGTGGTCCTTGGTCATGCCGTTCTTGCCGGCCAGGTCCTCGGTCTCCTCGCCGGTCAGCCAGGTGCCCCAGGCGGTGCGGCCGCCCGCGCAGTTGGTGGAGGTGCCGGCGACGCCGACCCACTCGGCGACGGTGCCGTCGCGGTGCACCTCGACGACCGTGCAGCCGCCGGCCGCGGCCGGGTCGTAGACGAGGCCCTCGGCGAGCGGCACGGGGTGGGCCCACTTGGCGCGGGGGCCCTTGAGCTCGTGGTTGTTGACCAGGTACGTGGTGCCGCGCGGGCCGGCGAAGGCGGCCGTGCCGTCGTGGTTGGACGGGGTGAACTCACCGCTCTCCAGCCGGGTCACGCCGCTGTGGGTGACGACGCGGTACGAGAAGCCGGCGGGCAGGGCGAGTACGCCCTCGGGGTCGGCTTCGAGCGGCCCGTATCCGAGCGCGTGCCCGTGGCCGTGACCGTGGCCGGCACCGTGCGCCTCCGGCTCGTCGGAGGCGAGCGCCTCGGGCGCGGTGGCGAGAGCCCCGACGACACCGGTGAGGGCGAGGCCCGCGCCGGCGGCGGCGGACTGCTTGGTGAACTCTCTGCGGTTGAGGGGCATGGCGTGGCGTCTCCCTGTGGTGGCCTGATCTCGCGGGCCACCCTTGCGCGCCCCGGCGAACGGCGGCTGAACGCCACGGGAACACCGGCCGCGCGCCTCACCCCACGGGAGCACCCGTCGATCGCCTCACCCCGCGGGAGCACCCCTCGGTCGTCTCACCCCACGGGAACACCGGCCGCGCCTCCCGCGGCGGGTGCCGGGTGCGGGTGCTTGCCGGGTCCGGGTGCCGGGTGCCGGGTGCCGGGTGCCGGGTGCCGGGTGCTTGCCGGGTGCCGGGTGCCGGGTGCGCGACGGTCCCGCCGCCGCGCACCCGGCACCGCGTCAGGAGCCGGACCGCGAGCGGGCCTTGAAGGCGGCCTTGCGGGCGTCCTTGGCGACCGCCTTGTCCCGGTGCAGGCGCCCCATCGCCTCCAGGACCTCCGCGGTCGCCGGGTGCTCGACCCGCCAGGCGGCCTCGAAGAAGCCGCTGTGGCGCCCGGTCAGCCCCTCGATCAGCTCCTGGAGCTCCTCCAGGTCGCCGTCGGCGCCGAGCTGGGCCGCGATCGTGTCGATGGCCAGCCAGAAGATCATCGTCTCGGAGGGCGCGGGCACGTCCGTCGCGCCCCGCTCGGCGAGCCAGACCCGTGCGAGGCCGCCGAGTTCCGGGTCGTCGAGCACCTCCCGCACCGCGGGCTCCGCCTCGGCGCCCACGAGGGAGAGCGTCTGCTGGCAGTGCAGGCGGCGGAGCGGGGAGCCCGCGTCCGCGCCCCGGGCGGCGGCGAGCAGTTCGCGGGCCGCGGTGAGCGCGTCGCGGCCGTTCAGCCAGGCGGCGGTCTCCTCGCGGGCAGCGCCCTCCGGGTAGCCGGCGATTCCGTCGAGGAGCGCGTCGGCGCCCTTCCCGGCCAGGTCGCCGACGGCGGGCGCGTCCACCCCGGCCTCCAGCATGCGGGCCCGGACGCCGTACAGGCCGAGCGGGGTGAGCCGCACCATGCCGTACCGGGAGACGTCCTCGTCGTCGACCGGCGGGGCGGGCTCCTCGCCCTCCTCGGCCATCAGGGCCTCGTCGACGGGCTGGTACTCGACGAGCCCGATCGGCTCCAGGAGCCGGAACTGCTCGTCGAGCCGCATCATCGCGTCGGAGACCTGCTCCAGGACGTCGTCGGTCGGTTCGCCCATGTCGTCGGGGACGACCATGGACGCGGCGAGCGCGGGCAGCGGCACCGGGCCCTCCCCGGCCCCGCCCTCGCTGACGGTCAGCAGGTAGAGGTTGCCGAGGACGCCCTCAAGGAAGTCGGCCTCCACCTCGGGGTCCCAGTCCAGCGCCTCGAAGTCGATCTCGCCGTCCTCGCCGACGATCGCGTCCAGGTCGTCGAGGACGGGGGCGACGGCGTCGGCGAAGACCGCGTCGAAGCCGTCCAGCCAGAGCGCGAGGACGTCCTGCGGCGAACCGCCCGTGACGAGCGCCAGGTTCTCGCCGGCGGCGGCGCGCCCGGCGGCCGCCCCCTCCGCGTCCTCCTCGCCGTCCTCGACGTCGACGAGACCGGTGTCGACCGCGAGCCGCCAGGCGTCACCGGCCAGGATCCCGGCGTCCTCCTCGCCGGTGAGGCCCAGGACCTCGACGGCCTCGGGGAGCTGCTCGTCGAGGAGTTCGCCGCCGGCGTCGACCCGGGTGTCGGGCCCGGCCCAGCGGGCGAGCCGTACCGCCTGGACGAGGAGGGGGGCGGCCAGGGCGTCCCGCGCCAGCTCCGCGTCCGCACGGAGCCGAACGGGGGGAAGGGTGGGGTGCTCCGCTGACATCTGGGGGGTCTCCTCGACACGTGCGTGGGTGAAGGCGAATGGGCTCAAAGAGCGGTCCTCAGCGTAGACGCATCCGGGGTGCCGTCCGCCGGTTCACGGATCCGTCAGCCTTCGTACACCCGTCGACTCTTGACAAGTCCACCGCTCTCGCAAGAGATTGACGCGCGTAGATCTTTATGCCGATCGTCCAAGCACCCTCGGAGTCCTCTGATGTCTTCCTCCATACCGAGATCCGCCGCGGTCTCCGCCGTCGTCGCCGCCGCCCTCGCCGCCGGTCTGCTCGCGAGCTCGGCGAGCGCCGCCGCCGAGGACGCCGCCGCCGGCGTCCGCATCCACGACATCCAGGGCACGACGCGCGTCTCGCCTCTCGTCGGCAAGCCGGTCACGGGCGTCACGGGCATCGTCACCGGCGTCCGCACCTACGGCTCGCGCGGCTTCTGGATCCAGGACCCCGAGGCCGACGCGGACCCGGCGACCAGTGAGGGCGTCTTCGTCTTCACCAGCTCCGTCCCGACCGTCGCCGTCGGCGACGCGGTCAGCGTGAACGGCACGGTCACGGAGTACGTCCCCGGCGGCCTGACGT
Source organism: Streptomyces sp. LMG1-1-1.1 (assembly GCF_040815545.1). Lineage (NCBI taxonomy): Bacteria > Bacillati > Actinomycetota > Actinomycetes > Kitasatosporales > Streptomycetaceae > Streptomyces > Streptomyces sp. LMG1-1-1.1. Next base: position 110,204 of record NZ_JBFPNH010000087.1, read on the forward strand.
CCGGGAACCAGTCGCTGACCCAGATCTCCAAGCCGGTCGTCACGGTCGTCTCGAAGGGCAACGCCGTCCCGGCCCCCGTCACGATCTCGCCCTGGTCGGTCCCCGACGAGTACACCCCCGAGGGCGACCCGGCCGCGGGCGGCTCGATCAACGGCCTGACGCTCGACCCCGAGACGTACGCCCTGGACTACTACGAGTCCCTGGAGGGCACCAACGTCCGGATCGGCTCCTCGCGGGTGGTCGGCGCCACCGACGCGTACGCGGAGCTCTGGGTGACGGTGAAGCCCTGGGAGAACGACAACCGGCGCGGCGGCACCGTCTACGGCTCGTACGAGTCGCAGAACACCGGTCGGCTCCAGATCCAGTCGCTGACCCCGCTCGCCCAGCAGCCGTTCCCCAAGGCGAACGTCGGCGACCGGCTGACCGGCACCACCGAGGGCCCGCTCGACTTCAACCAGTTCGGCGGATACACGCTGACGGCCCGCACCCTGGGCACGGTCGTCGACGAGGGCCTGGAGCGCGAGTCCACGGACAAGCAGCACAAGAACGAGCTGGCCGTGGCGACGTACAACGTCGAGAACCTCGACCCGACCGACCCGCAGGAGAAGTTCGACGCGCTCGCCAAGGCGGTCGTCGACAACCTGGCCTCGCCCGACATCGTCGCCCTGGAGGAGATCCAGGACAACAACGGCGCCAAGAACGACGGCACGGTCGCCGCCGACCTGACGGTGAAGAAGTTCACCGACGCGATCGTGGCGGCCGGCGGCCCGGCGTACGAGTGGCGCTCGGTCGACCCGCAGAACGGCAAGGACGGCGGCGAGCCCGGCGGCAACATCCGTCAGGTCTTCCTCTTCAACCCCGAGCGGGTCTCCTTCACGGACCGCGCGGGCGGCGACGCGACCACCGCCACCGCCGTGACGGGCACCAAGGGCCGCGCCGCGCTGACCCTCTCCCCCGGCCGCATCGACCCGGCGAACGCCGCCTGGGAGGCCAGCCGCAAGCCGCTCGCGGGCGAGTTCGTCTTCCGCGGCCGTACGGTCTTCGTGATCGCCAACCACTTCGGTTCGAAGGGCGGCGACGAGTCCATCGTCTCGCACCACCAGCCGCCGAACCGTTCCTCCGAGGCGAAGCGACTCCTCCAGGCGCAGGCCGTCAACGCCTTCGTGAAGGACATCGTCGCGGTGGAGAAGCAGGCGGACGTCCTCGTCGTCGGCGACATCAACGACTTCGAGTTCTCCGGGACGACGCAGGCGCTGACCGACGGCGGCGCGCTGTACCCGGCCGTGACGTCGCTGCCCCTCAGCGAGCGCTACTCGTACGTCTACCAGGGCAACAGCCAGGTCCTCGACCAGATCCTGACGAGCCCGGGCGTGCACCACTTCGAGTACGACAGCGTGCACATCAACGCCGAGTTCGCCGACCAGGACAGCGACCACGACCCGCAGGTCCTGCGCTTCCGTCCCTGACGGCCCGACCGGTCACACGCCCGCGCTCAGACTGAGCGCGGGCGTGTACCGCGCGACCCGGCCGCCCACGAGTCCCGGGTACTCGTGCACCCGCCTCCAGGCCTCGCTCTGCCGGGCGTCGTCCGCGAGCCAGTCCAGATGCGCCTGCTCGCTCTCCCACTCTGCGTAGTTCAGGACCCGCCCGCCGTCGGTGGACAGATGGAAGTGGGCGCTGAGCCCGCCGTACGCCGGCCGCGCCACCGCGTCCTCCTCCAGAGCGCTGAACACGCTGTCCACCCACTCCTCCCGGCGCCCCTCGCCGGCCCCTTCGAAGTCGCCCTCGACGACCACGACGATCCCGGGCGGCTCCCCCGCGCCCGTCCCGCCGGCGGAACGGTGGACCGGCGCGTAGCGGCGGAGCTCCACCCGCTCGATGCCGGGCACGGCGGCGTCGATCTCGGCGTTCCGGTCGTCGCGGTAGGTGCGGACGAAGTCGTCGTAGGCCTGCTGCTCGGTCCACTGCGAGTAGTGCAGCAGCGTGTCCCCGTCGGTCCCGACGGCGACGCTGTACGACAGCAGGCCGAGGTCCGGCCACTCGCGGCTCTCCCAGGCGGTCCTGACGGCCTCGACGGCCGCGCGCTGGCGCTCGGGCGTGCCGACCCGCCAGGTGCTGACCAGGACGGCGCCGACTCCGGGGCGGTGGAGGTCGGGACGTGCGTCGGGGTGTGCGACGGCGTTCATACGGACGTTCTCCTTCGACGGGTTTCGCTCGGTCCGGCTCGGTCCGGCACGATCCACCGTCCTCCCTCAACCGCGCTTGAGGTCAACCGGCTTCGCCGTGCGAGACTGCGCGCCGTGATCCTTCGCCCCGCCACGCGCGCCGAACTGCCCGCCGTCCTCGCCCTGCTGGCCGACGAGGAGAAGGTGGTGGACCCCGGCTCGGTCGTCGTCACGCCCGCGTACGAACGCGCCTTCGCCGACATCGCGGGCGACCCGCGCAACGAGATGCTGGTCCTCGTGGACGGCGGTCTCGTCCTGGGCTGCCTCCAGGCCACGTACATCCCTGGTCTCGGCAAGGGCGGCGCCGAGCGGGCCCTGATCGAGGCGGTCCGGATCAGGGCCGACCGGCGCGGCGGCGGTCTCGGCCGGGAGCTGATGGAGCGGGCCGTGGCGCGTGCGAGGGAGCGCGGCTGCGCGCTCGTCCAGCTGACCAGCGACAAGCGGCGGACGGACGCCCACCGCTTCTACGCCTCCCTGGGCTTCGCCCCCAGCCACGACGGCTTCAAACGAGTGCTCTAGGCGGTGTCTTGGATCAGGCCGGATCAGCGAGCTCCTTGGCCCGGGCTTCGTCGGCGACATCCGTTCAGTAGTGCTTACTCCTCGAACCAAGAAGGTCTAAGTGGACCTCCATGGCCGGTGTGCCCAGACTTGTCAGATGACTCCTGCACGTCCTTTCGGCCGCGCCCTCTGCGCGATGATCACCCCGTTCGCCCCCTCCGGCGCGCTCGACCTCGACGCCGCGGCCGGGCTGGCCGTCCGGCTCGTCGCGGAGGGCTGCGACGGGCTGGTCCTCAACGGGACCACCGGCGAGTCCCCGACCACGAGCGACGCGGAGAAGACCGCGCTGGTGCGGGCCGTCCGGGCGGCGGTCGGCCCCGGCCCTTCGGTCGTCGCGGGCGTCGGCACCTCCGACACCCGGCACACGGTCGAACTGGCCCGGCAGGCCGAACGGGCCGGGGCGGACGGGCTGCTCGTCGTCACCCCTTACTACAGCCGCCCGCCCCAGGCGGCGGTCGAGGCGCACTTCCTGAAGGTCGCGGACGCGACCGGCCTGCCGGTGATGGTCTACGACATCCCCGGCCGCACCGGTACCCGCGTCGAGCCCGCGACGATGCTCCGGCTCGCCGCGCACCCGCGGATCGTGGCGGTGAAGGACTGCGCGTACGACCTGCTCGGCTCGGCCCGGGTGATCGCGGAGGGCGGGCTCGCGTACTACTCGGGCTCCGAGGAGCTCAACCTGCCGTTGTACGCGGTCGGCGGCGCGGGCTACGTCAGCACGGTGGCGAACGTGGCGCCGCGTCAGCTGCGGGCGGTGATCGACGCCTTCGACGCGGGCGACACCGCCGGGGCGGCCCGGCTCAACGCCCGCCTCCTGCCGCTCGCCGAGCTGATGATGAACGCGGGCCTGCCGGGCACGGTCACCGCCAAGGCGCTGCTCGGCGGCCCGGTGCGGGAACCGCTGCAGCCCGCCGACCGGGAGGCGGTCGACGGGCTGCGGGCGGTGTACGAGTCACTGGTTCAGGCGGAGTCGGTGGTGTAGGTCCTGCCGACTTCGTCCTCATGTCGACTCGTCGCCTTGTCCGCGTGCAGTGATTCCGCGTCGTGCCTGACGGCCTCGTCGACGCAGGGTCACCTGCGTCAGTTGTGGCTGTGGAGGATCTCGTTCAGGCCGCCCCAGACCGCGTTGTTCGGGCGGGCCTCGACGGCGCCGGTGACCGAGTTGCGGCGGAAGAGGATGTTCGAGCCGCCGGAGAGCTCGCGGGCCTTGACGATCTGGCCGTCGGGCATGCTGACCCGGGTGCCGGCGGTGACGTACAGACCGGCCTCGACGACGCACTCGTCGCCGAGCGCGATGCCGACGCCCGCCTCGGCGCCGATCAGGCAGCGCTCGCCGATCGAGATGACGACGTTGCCGCCGCCCGAGAGGGTGCCCATGGTGGAGGCGCCGCCGCCGATGTCGGAGCCGTTGCCGACGACGACGCCGGCGGAGATCCGGCCCTCGACCATGGAGGTGCCGAGGGTGCCGGCGTTGAAGTTGACGAAGCCCTCGTGCATGACGGTGGTGCCGGCGGCGAGGTGGGCGCCGAGGCGGACGCGGTCGGCGTCGGCGATGCGGACGCCGGCGGGCACGACGTAGTCGGTCATGCGCGGGAACTTGTCGATCGAGGTCACCTGGAGGTGCAGGCCCTCGGCGCGGGCGTTGAGGCGCACCTTCTCGATGTCGTCGACGGCGACCGGGCCGAGCGAGGTCCAGGCGACGTTGGCCAGCAGGCCGAAGACGCCGTCCAGGCTCTGGCCGTGCGGCTTGACCAGGCGGTGGCTGAGCAGGTGCAGACGCAGGTACGCGTCGTGGGCGTCGAGCGGCTTGTCGTCGAGCGAGGCGATCACGGTGCGGACGGCGACCACCTCGACGCCCCGGCGGGCGTCCACGCCGAGGGCCTTGGCGGCGCCCTCGCCGAGGGCGTTGACGGCCTCGTCGGGGGTGAGCCGCCCGGTGCCGGCGGGGCCGGGCGCGTCGGTCAGCTCGGGAGCGGGGAACCAGGTGTCGAGAACGGTGCCGTCGCCGGAGATGGTGGCGAGGCCGGCGGCGACGGCGCCGGTGGTGCGAGGAGCAGTGGTCATGACGGAAAACCTAACCGGCGGGCCCCCGCCCGGGCCAACCGGTCTCAGGTGTCGGTCGAGCGTGTAGGGGGTTCCGACGAACCTCCCGGGACGTCTTTCGGGTCTTCGTTCAGGACCCGTGCCAGCATCTCGCGCGCGAAGGCCTCGTCGTACGCGCCGTCGGTGAGCAGCACTTGGAGGCCGATGCCGTCCATGAGCGCGACGACGGCGCGGGCGGTGACCGGGTCGGTGCGCGGGGCCAGGGCCGCGGCGACGCCATCGGCCCATTCGGCGGCGACCGGGCGCAGCGCGGGTCGGCGGAGCGCGGCGAGGTAGAGCTCGTATTCCAGCTCCACGCGCGCGCGTTCGTCGCCCAGCCACTCGCCGAGGAGCCGGGCGAGGGCGGCGGCGAGGTCGCCGTCCGCACCGGCGATGCCGGGGCTCTCCCGCAGCAGCCGCCCGAAGCCCTCGTTGGCCTTGCGCAGTGCGGCGACGAGGAGTTCGTCGAGGGAGCCGAAGTGGTACGTGGTGGAGCCGAGCGGCACGTCGGCCTCGGCGGCCACCGTGCGGTGGCTCAGACCGGCGAGGCCGGACCGTCCGGCGACCCGGAGGGCCGCGTCCACGATCCGCTCGCGCCGCTCGGGGTCGTACCGCCGCGTGCGGGCCATCAGTGCGCCCCGCCGAGGTTGAGGACGGCGACCCCGGCGATGATGAGGACGAGTCCGGCGATCTTGGCGGGGTTGAGGCTCTCGCCGAGGAAGAGGAAGCCGATGGCGGCGACGGCGGCGGTGCCGACGCCGGACCAGATGGCGTACGCGGTGCCGACCTGGAGCGTCTTGAGCGCCTGCGCCAGGAGTGCGAAGGCGATCACGTAGCCCGCGCAGGTGACCAGCGAGGGCCAGAGTCTGGTGAAGCCGTCGCTGTACTTCATCGAGGTGGTGGCGAGGATCTCCGCCACGATGGCACCCGCCAGCAGTCCGTAGCCCATGTGTACGAGCGTACCCAACGCTGTGTACGGCCGTACGCAACGCGCACCGATACGGTGTCCCGCATGACGTATCCCCCAGGTCCGCCCTACGGCTACGGTTACCCGCCGCCGCCACCCCCGCCGAAGCCCGGCGTGATACCCCTGGCGCCGCTCTCCTTCGGCGCCATCCTGTCCGGAGCCTTCGCCGCCTTCGGCCGCCACTGGAAGCAGCTGCTCGGCGTGACCGGGGCCGTCTACGGCGCCGCGCTGGTCGTCGTCGGGGCGGCGCTGGGCATCGCGTACGCCGCCGTCGGCGACCTCTTCCCCGCCGTGTTCGACCTGCCGGCGGGTGAGGAACCGCGGTGGGACGACGTCCGCCCGCTGATCGTCGCCTTCGTCTGCGTCTGGCTCGCCGCCCTGCTCGCGATGGTCTGCGCCAACGCGGTGGTGGCGGCCGCCTGTCCGGCCGTGCTCCAGGAGGCGGTCCTCGGCCGCCCCACCACCTTCGGCCGGATCTGGCGCCGCGCCTGGGCCCGGATGCCCGCCGTCCTCGGCACGGTCCTGCTGACGAGCGCGGCCGTGCTGATCCCGCTGGCGCTCGTCGTCGTGGCCTTCGTCGCGACGGTCGCCGCGATGCTCGTGGCCGCGGACGAATCCACCGGCACCCCGGTGACCGGCCTGCTGCTCGTGCCCCTGGTCGCGATCGGCGCGGCCCTGCTCATCACCCCGTTCGCGCTCTGGATCTGGGTGAAGTTCAGCCTCGCCCCCGCGGCGGCGGTGATGGAGGGTCAGGGCGCCATCGCCTCGATGCGCCGCTCCTCGCACCTGGTCCGCGGCTTCTGGTGGCGGACCTTCGGCTGCCTGCTCGCCATCAGCGCGATGGCCAACATCGCGAGCTGGCTGATCCAGCAGCTGCTCTCCCTGCTGATCACGGGCCCCATGGCGGCCGTCGACTTCTCCGGCGACGACCCCGGCGCCCTCATCGCCGCCTTCGCCGTCCTCTTCGGCTTCCTCGCCGTCGGCCAGCTCGTCAGCCAGGGAATCGTCTCGCTCTTCCCCCCGCTCGTCGCCGGACTGCTCTACGTCGACCAGCGCATCCGCAAGGAGAACCTGGCCCCGGAACTCGCCCGGGCGGCCGGTCTCCTCTAGAAACGGTCTCCGGACAGGGAAGCGGTCTCCGGACACGCGAAACGGCCGCGCCCCGAAGGGCACGGCCGTTCACCCGCGAACGGGTCAGACGTTGAAGCCGAGCGCGCGCAGCTGCTCGCGACCGTCGTCCGTGATCTTGTCCGGGCCCCACGGGGGCATCCAGACCCAGTTGATCTTCAGCTCGTTGACGATGCCGTCCGTCGCGGACTTCGCCTGGTCCTCGATCACATCGGTCAGCGGGCAGGCCGCCGACGTCAGGGTCATGTCCAGCGTCGCGATGTTCGACTCGTCGATGTGGATGCCGTAGATCAGGCCCAGGTTGACGACGTCGATGCCCAGCTCGGGGTCGACGACGTCGTACAGCGCCTCGCGGACTTCTTCCTCGGAGGCCGGCTTCATCGTGGCCTCGGCGTTCTCGGTCATGCCGACTTCCTCTCCGCGTCGCCCAGCGCCTGGGCGGTCGCGTCCTTCCACGCCATCCAGCTGAGCAGCGCGCACTTCACACGGGCCGGGTACTTGGAGACTCCGGCGAACGCGACCGCGTCCTCCAGGATCTCCTCCATCGCGTCGTCGGGCTCGATCTGGCCCTTGGACTGCATCAGCTCCAGGAACGTGCCCTGGATCCGCTGCGCCTCCGCCAGCTCCTTGCCGACGAGCAGCTCGTTGAGGACGGACGCCGAGGCCTGGCTGATCGAGCAGCCCTGGCCCTCGTACGACACGTCCTCGATGCGCGAGCCGTCGTACTTCACGCGGAGCGTGATCTCGTCGCCGCACGTCGGGTTGACGTGGTGCACCTCGGCGTCGCCGTCCCGAAGACCGCGCCCGTGCGGGTGCTTGTAGTGGTCCAGGATGACGTCCTGGTACATCGAATCCAGCTTCACGAGCCGTCCCCTAGCCGAAGAAGTTCCGTACGTGCTCCAGACCCTCGACCAGGGCGTCGACCTCGGCCGGAGTGGAGTACAGGTAGAACGACGCCCGCGTGGTCGCAGGAATTCCGTACCGCAGGCAGACCGGCCGCGCGCAGTGGTGGCCGACCCGGACCGCGATGCCCTGCTCGTCGAGGACCTGGCCCACGTCGTGCGGGTGGATGTCGCCCAGCGTGAAGGAGATCGCCGCACCGCGGTCCTCGGCCGTGGTGGGGCCGATGATCCGCAGGTCCGGAACCTCCTGGAGGCGCCGGACGGCGTACTCGGTGATCGCGTGCTCGTGGCGCGCGATGTTCTCCATGCCGATCGCCGACAGGTAGTCCACGGCCGCGCCGAGGCCGACGGCCTGCGCGATCGGGGGCGTACCCGCCTCGAACTTGTGCGGCGCCGGAGCGTACGTCGAGGAGTGCATCGAGACGGTCTCGATCATCTCGCCACCGCCGAGGAAGGGCGGGAGGTCCTCCAGGAGCTCCTGCCGTCCCCACAGCACGCCGATGCCGGTCGGGCCGCACATCTTGTGGCCGGTGAAGGCCACGAAGTCGGCCTGGAGCGCCTGCACGTCCAGGACCATGTGCGGGGCCGCCTGGGAGGCGTCGATGCAGACGAGCGCACCGACCTCCTGGGCGCGGCGGATGATCGTCTCCACCGGGTTGACCGTGCCCAGCAGGTTCGAGACCAGCGTGAACGAGACGATCTTGGTCTTCTCGGTGATGACCTCTTCGATGTTCGAGAGGTCGAGACGGCCGTCGTCGGTGAGGCCGAACCACTTCAGCTTCGCGCCCGTGCGCTGCGAGAGCAGCTGCCACGGCACGATGTTGGAGTGGTGCTCCATCTCCGTGATGGCGATCTCGGTCTCGTGGTCCACGCGGTAGGGCTCGTCGGCCCAGCCCAGCATGTTGGCCACGAGGTTGAGCGACTCCGAGGCGTTCTTGGTGAAGATCACCTCGTCGCGGCTCGGCGCGTTGATGAAGGCCGCGACCTTGTCACGGGCGCCTTCGTACAGCGCCGTCGCCTCCTCGGCGACCGTGTAGACGCCGCGGTGGACGTTGGCGTTGTGACGCTCGTAGTACGTGTTGAGCGCGTCGAGGACCTGCCGCGGCTTCTGCGAGGTCGCCGCGGAGTCGAGGTACACGATCTTCTTGCCGTCGTGGACCACGCGATCCAGGAGCGGGAAGTCCTTGCGGATCGCCTCGGTGTCGAGGAGGCCGGAGAGCCCCAGATGGGCAGATGTCACGCGGATGCGCCACCCTTCGTGCTGTAGGCCTCGTAGCCCTCGTTCTCGAGCTTGTCGGCGAGCTCGGCGCCGCCGGACTCGACGATGCGGCCACCGGAGAAGACGTGCACGAAGTCGGGCTTGATGTAGCGGAGGATCCGCGTGTAGTGCGTGATCAGCAGGGTGCCGACCTCACCGGTCTCGCGGACGCGGTTGACACCCTCGGAGACCTGGCGGAGCGCGTCGACGTCCAGGCCGGAGTCGGTCTCGTCGAGGATCGCGATCTTCGGCTTGAGGAGCTCCAGCTGGAGGATCTCGTGGCGCTTCTTCTCACCGCCGGAGAAGCCCTCGTTGACGTTGCGCTCGGCGAAGGCCGGGTCCATCTGGAGCTGCTCCATCGCGGACTTGACCTCCTTCACCCAGGTGCGCAGCTTGGGGGCCTCGCCGCGGATCGCGGTGGCGGAGGTGCGCAGGAAGTTGGAGACCGAGACGCCGGGGACCTCGACCGGGTACTGCATGGCCAGGAAGACGCCGGCGCGGGCGCGCTCGTCGACCGACATCTCCAGGACGTCCTCACCGTCGAGGGTGACGGTGCCGCCGGTGACCGTGTACTTCGGGTGGCCGGCCAGCGAGTACGCCAGGGTCGACTTGCCGGAGCCGTTGGGGCCCATGACGGCGTGGGTCTCGCCCTGCTTGATGGTCAGGTCGACGCCCTTGAGGATCTCGCGGGGGCCGTTCTCCGCCTCGACGGAGACGTGCAGGTCGTGGATTTCAAGCGTAGCCATGGGTGACTCAGGACTCCTGGGTGACGGAGACGAGCACATCGTCCCCTTCGATCTGTACGGGGTATACGGGGACGGGGCGCGTCGCGGGAAGGCCGGAGGGCTTGCCGGTGCGCAGGTCGAAGCTCGACCCGTGCAGCCAGCACTCGATGGCGCAGTCCTCGACTTCGCCCTCCGAGAGGGAGACGTTCGCGTGCGAGCAGATGTCGTTGATCGCGAACACCTCGCCCTCGGTGTGCACGAGGGAGATCGGCGTGCCGTCGACCTCGACCCGCTTCGGGGTGTCGGCCTCCAGCTCGCTCAGCGCGCAGACTCGGACGAAGGCCATCAGACGGAGGCCCCCAGCTCGGCCTCGATCTTGGCGATGAGGCGCTCCTGGACGTCCGGCAGACCGATCTGCTGGACCAGCTCGGCGAAGAAGCCGCGGACGACGAGGCGGCGGGCCTCGGTCTCCGGGATGCCGCGGGCCATCAGGTAGAAGAGCTGCTCGTCGTCGAAGCGGCCGGTGGCCGAGGCGTGACCGGCGCCGGCGATCTCGCCGGTCTCGATCTCCAGGTTCGGCACGGAGTCGACCCGGGCGCCGTCCGTGAGGACCAGGTTCCGGTTGAGCTCGTACGTGTCGGTGCCCTCGGCGGCGGCCTGGATGAGTACGTCGCCGATCCAGACGGCGTGCGCGTCCTGGCCCTGCAGCGCGCCCTTGTAGGCCACGTTGGACTTGCAGTGCGGGGTGTTGTGGTCCACCAGGAGGCGGTGCTCCTGGTGCTGCCCGGCGTCGGTGAAGTACAGACCGAAGAGCTCGGCCTCGCCGCCCGGAGCCGCGTAGGAGACGCGCGGGTGGATGCGGACGACGTCGCCGCCGAAGGTGACGACGACGGACTTGAAGGACGCGTCGCGGCCGACCAGCGCGTTGTGCTGGGCGACGTGGACGGCGTTCTCGTCCCAGTCCTGGACGGAGACGACGGTCAGCTTCGCGCCGTCGCCGAGGACGTAGTCGACGTTGGCGGCGAGGACGGCGTCGCCGGTGTGGTCGATGACCACGACGGCCTCGGCGAAGGCGCCGAGCTCGATCACCTGGTGGCCGAAGGCGACCCCGCCGACGCCGTGCACCGCGATGCGGATCGGCTCGGTGAGGACGGCCTCCTTGGCGACGGTGACGACCGAGGCCTTCTCGAAGGACGTGTACGCCTGGGCGGCGACGCGGTCGACGGGCGTGCCGGCCTTGCCGAGCCGCTCGTCGTCGCGGCCGACGGTCTCCACGGTGACGCCCTCGGGGGCCTCGATCTCGACCTTGACGCCCTCGCCGGAGGCGACCGCGGTGCCGTCGTGGAGGCCGCGCAGGCGCGCCAGCGGCGTGAAGCGCCACTCCTCTTCACGGCCGTGCGGGACGGGGAAGTCCGCGACATCGAAGGACGGGGGCGCGCTCATGCGCGTGGCGACGGTGGACTCTGCGGCCACCGCGATCGAGCCCGCGGTGGTCGAGCCCGCGGGGATGTTCTGAGCCTCAGCCATGGCTGTCGTGTTGCTCTCTTCCTGCGTAAAAGAAATCAGTCGCTGCGTGGGTGGGGCGGGCTCTTAGCCGACCGCGCCTTCCATCTGCAGCTCGATCAGCCGGTTGAGCTCCAGGGCGTACTCCATCGGCAGCTCCTTGGCGATCGGCTCGACGAAGCCTCGAACGATCATCGCCATCGCCTCGAACTCGGTGAGGCCGCGGCTCATGAGGTAGAAGAGCTGGTCCTCGGAGACCTTGGAGACGGTGGCCTCGTGGCCCATGGAGACGTCGTCCTCGCGCACGTCCACGTAGGGGTACGTGTCCGAGCGGGAGATGGTGTCGACGAGCAGCGCGTCGCAGAGCACGTTGGACTTGGCGCCGGGGGCACCCTCGCCGATCTCGATGAGACCGCGGTAGGAGGTGCGGCCGCCGCCTCGCGCCACCGACTTGGAGACGATGTTGGAGGAGGTGTTCGGGGCCATGTGGACCATCTTGGCGCCGGCGTCCTGGTGCTGGCCCTCGCCCGCGAAGGCGATGGAGAGGGTCTCGCCCTTGGCGTGCTCGCCCATCAGGTAGACGGCCGGGTACTTCATGGTGACCTTGGAGCCGATGTTGCCGTCGACCCACTCCATGGTGGCGCCCTCGTAGGCGACGGCGCGCTTGGTCACCAGGTTGTAGACGTTGTTCGACCAGTTCTGGATGGTCGTGTAGCGGCAGCGGCCGCCCTTCTTGACGATGATCTCGACCACGGCGCTGTGCAGCGAGTCCGAGGAGTAGATCGGGGCGGTGCAGCCCTCGACGTAGTGGACGTAGGCGTCCTCGTCGACGATGATCAGCGTCCGCTCGAACTGGCCCATGTTCTCCGTGTTGATGCGGAAGTAGGCCTGGAGCGGGATCTCGACGTGCACGCCCTTCGGCACGTAGATGAACGAGCCGCCGGACCAGACGGCGGTGTTCAGGGAGGCGAACTTGTTGTCGCCGACCGGGATGACGGTGCCGAAGTACTCGCGGAAGAGTTCCTCGTGCTCCTTCAGCGCGGTGTCGGTGTCGACGAAGATGACGCCCTGCTCCTCCAGGTCCTCGCGGATCTGGTGGTAGACGACCTCGGACTCGTACTGGGCCGCGACACCGGCGACGAGGCGCTGCTTCTCCGCCTCCGGGATGCCGAGCTTGTCGTACGTGTTCTTGATGTCCTCCGGCAGGTCCTCCCAGGACTCGGCCTGCTTCTCGGTGGACCGCACGAAGTACTTGATGTTGTCGAAGTCGATGCCGGAGAGGTCCGAGCCCCAGGTCGGCATGGGCTTCTTGCCGAAGAGCCGCAGACCCTTGAGACGGAGCTTCAGCATCCACTCGGGCTCGTTCTTCTTGGAGGAGATGTCGCGGACGACGTCCTCGTTGAGTCCGCGCTTGGCGGTGGCACCGGCCGCGTCGGAGTCGGCCCAGCCGTACTCGTACCGACCCAGGCCCTCGAGCTCGGGGTGGCTGATCTCGGTGGTCATGCGGGGTTCCTCCCGGCCGTGCTGACAGATGGTGATGCGGTGGTCTGTGGGGCGCCGTGCGGGATGAACGTGGTGCAGACGCCGTCACCATGCGCGATGGTGGCCAGACGCTGGACGTGCGTTCCCAGGAGGCGGGAGAAGAATTCCGTCTCCGCCTCACACAGCTGGGGATACTGCTCGGCGACGTGGGCGACCGGGCAGTGGTGCTGGCAGAGCTGCTCGCCGACCGGCGCGTTCCGCGCAGTGGCAGCGTACCCGTCCGCACTCAGGGCCTTGGCGAGCGCCTCGGTCCGCTGCGCCGGCTCGGCCGATTCGACGGCCTCGCGGTAGGCGCCCGCCTGGGCCTCGATCCGGTCGCGGGCGAAGGCCGCGACGGCCGCCTCCCCTCCGGCGTTGCGCTCGATCCAGCGGAGCGCCTCGACGGCGAGGGAGTCGTACGACTGGTCGAAGGCGTCGCGGCCACCGTCGGTGAGCGCGAAGACCTTCGCCGGGCGACCGCGGGCGCGGGTCCCGTAGACCCGCTTCTCCCGGGCTTCGACGACGTTCTCGGCGACCAGCGAGTCGAGGTGGCGACGGACGGCGGCCTGGGTGAGGCGGAGCCGCTCGGCCAGATCGGCGACGGTCGAGGGACCGTGGTCCAGGATCGACCGCGCGACCCGGTTGCGCGTCGAACGCTCTCGGGTCGCGAGTTCCTCCACCGGAGCCGCGCCAACGTTTTTCACAACGCCATTGTTGCGTAATTAATCAGGGACTGACAAGCCGCGCCCGAACCGACCGCGGTGCCGTGCATCACTCAGGTAAGGCTTACCTGACCTGCGAGAACGATCATTCGTAGGACGAATGAGCGGAGGTCCGGGCGCCCGCCGCAGGGTCGGCCCGGGCCCGCGGCCGGACCGGAGTCAGCCCTCGCGACCGCACCCGACGCGCGAAGATTTCCGCGTCCCGGACGGCCGCGCCACCCGGGTCGTTGTTGAAGAAGGCGAACACGTCCGCCCCCTCCACCCAGGCCGCGGCGATCCGGTCCGCCCAGGTCACGAGCGCCTGCCGGCCGTATCGGGGCCACGGCCGGGCACGGCCCTCGTGGAAGCGCACGTACCCCCAGTCCGCCGTCCGCCACAGCGGCGTCACCGGCCGCGAGCCGCGGTCAGCCCAGCACAGGGCGGCCCCCCGGTCCCTCAGGACCCCGGCGACCTCGTCCGTCCACCACGACGCGTGCCGCGGCTCGACCGCCACCCGCACCCCGGCCGGGAAGCACGCGAGCACCGCGTCCAGGACCCCCGCGTCGGCGCGCAGCGTCGGAGGCAGCTGGAGCAGGACGGGGCCGAGCCGGTCGCCCAGCGCGTCGGCCCGCCCCATCAGCCGCGCCACGGGCTCCTCGGGGTCCTTCAGGCGCTTGACGTGGGTCAGGAAGCGGCTGGCCTTCACCGCCATGACGAAGCCGTCGGGCGTCCGCTCCCGCCACGCGGCGAAGGTGTGGCGCTCGGGCAGCCGGTAGAAGGCGTTGTTGTTCTCCACCGTCGCGAACGAGCGCGCGTACTCCTCCAGCCAGAGCCGCTGCGGCAGCCCCTCGCGATAGAGGACCCCGCGCCAGTCCCGGTACTGCCATCCGGAGGTGCCGATGTACACGGGCATACGCCGCCCCTTCCCCGTGCGCCGCGGCTCACCCGCCGGGCGGGCGGCGGCCGGAAACCGGGGGCGCGGCCCGTGCCCGCCCGAGAGGTCCTTAGACTTCCCGGCATGTCACACGAGTCCGTCGTCCAGGTACGTGGCCTGGTCAAGCGGTACGGAAGCAAGACCGCCGTCGACGGCCTGGACCTCGACGTGCGGGCCGGCACCGTCACCGCCGTCCTCGGCCCCAACGGGGCCGGCAAGACCACCACCATCGAGACCTGCGAGGGATACCGGCGGCCGGACGGCGGCACCGTCCGCGTCCTCGGGCTCGACCCGGTCGCCGACGCGGCCGCGCTGCGCCCCCGGATCGGCGTGATGCTCCAGTCGGGCGGCGTCTACTCCGGCGCCCGCGCCGACGAGATGCTCCGCCACATGGCGAAGCTGCACGCCCACCCCCTCGACGTCGACGCCCTGATCGAGCGCCTCGGCCTCGGATCCTGCGGCCGCACCACCTACCGGCGCCTCTCCGGCGGCCAGCAGCAGCGCCTCGCGCTCGCCATGGCCGTCGTCGGCCGCCCCGAACTGGTCTTCCTCGACGAGCCGACCGCCGGGCTCGACCCGCAGGCCCGGCGCGCCACCTGGGATCTCGTGCGCGAGCTCAGGGCCGATGGGGTGAGCGTGGTCCTCACCACCCACTTCATGCAGGAGGCGGAGGACCTCGCCGACGACGTCGCCATCATCGACGCCGGCCGGGTCGCCGCCCAGGGCAGCCCCGAGGAGCTGTGCCGCGGCGGCGCCGAGAACACCCTGCGCTTCACCGGCCGCCCCGGGCTCGACCTCGTCTCCCTGCTCAAGGCCCTGCCCGACGGCACCGCCGCGTCGGAACCGCTCCCCGGCACGTACCGGATCACCGGCTCCGTCGACCCGCAGCTGCTCGCCACGGTCACCAGCTGGTGCGCCCAGCACGGCGTCATGCCCGACGGCATCTCCGTCGAGCGCCACACCCTCGAAGACGTCTTCCTCGAGCTCACAGGCAAGGAACTGCGGTCATGAGCACGGGCACCTACGCCCCCAAGCCCGGCGCGGCGCCCGTCGGCCGCATGATCGCGGCGCAGACGGCCCTGGAGACCCGGATGCTGCTGCGCAACGGCGAGCAGCTGCTGCTCACGGTGATCATCCCGTCGCTGCTCCTGGTGCTGTTCTCCACCGTCGACATCGTCGACACCGGCGCCGGCGAGGCCGTCGACTTCCTCGCCCCCGGCGTCCTCGCGCTCGCCGTGCTCTCCACCGCCTTCACCGGCCAGGCCATCGCCACCGGCTTCGAACGGCGGTATGGGGTGCTCAAGCGGCTGGGCGCCTCACCGCTCCCCCGCTGGGCGCTGATGACCGCCAAGACGCTCGCCGTCCTCGTCACCGAGGTCCTCCAGGTCGCGCTGCTCACGACGATCGCCCTGGCCCTCGGCTGGTCGCCGCACGGGAACCCGTTCTCGGTCCTGCTGCTCCTGGTCCTCGGCACGGCCGCCTTCTCGGGCCTCGGCCTGCTGATGGCGGGCACGCTCAAGGCGGAGGCCACGCTGGCCGCCGCCAACCTGGTCTTCCTGCTGCTCCTGGTGGGCGGCGGGGTCATCGTGCCGCTGGACAGGTTCCCCGAGCCGGCCCGCTCGGTCCTGGAGCTGCTCCCGATCTCCGCCCTCTCGGACGGCCTGCGGGACGTCCTCCAGAACGGCGCGGCGATGCCGTGGGGCGACGCGCTGGTGCTGGCGGTCTGGGCCGTCCTCGGCCTCGGGGCGGCGGCGAAGTTCTTCCGCTGGGAGTAGCCGAACCGGCTCAGAGGGTGACGTTTCCCGACAAGGCACCCCCTCGTGAAAGCGTGCACAAGCCCCGTCCTACGATGGGGCCCGTGCTGACCCCCCTCGCCTCCATCGCCCGGCGCTGGACGCCGTCCCCCCGGACGCTCCGGCGCGCCGCACTCGCCGCCGTCGTGATGAGCGTCCTGATCATCGTCACGGGTGGCGCGGTCCGGCTGACCGGTTCCGGTCTCGGCTGCGACACCTGGCCGAAGTGCACCGACGACAGCCTGATCGTGACGCCCGAGCAGGGCTACCGCGGTGCCATCGAGTTCGGCAACCGGATGCTGACGTACGTCCTGTCGGCGGCCGTCGGCTGGGCGATCGTCGCCGCCCGGTCCACCAAGCCGTGGCGCCGGAACCTGACCCGCTGGGCGTGGGCGCAGTTCTGGATCGTGATGAGCAACGCCGTGATCGGCGGGATCACGGTGTGGATGGGCCTCAACCCGTGGACGGTGGCCGGCCACTTCCTGGCCGCGAACTCGCTGCTCACCGTGGCGGTCATCACCTGGCACCGGGCCGGCGAGGGCGACACCGCCGCCCGGCCGCGCGTGCCGCGCCCGGTCCGCAAGCTGTCCTGGGCGATCACCGTCACCGCGGGTCTGCTGATCGTGCTCGGCACGACGGTGACCGGCGCCGGCAAGCACGCCGGCGACAGCAGCGACGTCCCGCGCATGCCGTGGGACTGGACGAACGCCGCCCACGTCCACGCGATCGCCGCCTGGGTCGTCTGCGCGCTGGCGCTCGCCATGTGGCTGGTCCTGCGCGTGGTGGACGCCCCGGACGACACCCGGGCCCGCGCCCGTGACCTGCTGGTCGTGCTGCTCGCCCAGGGCGCCATCGGCTACGTCCAGTACTTCACCGGCGTCCCCGAACTGCTCGTCGCCGTCCACATGCTCGGCTCCTCGCTGATGTGGATCGCGGTGGTGCGGCTCGCCCTGAGCATGCGCGAGCGCCCGGTCCCCACCCCGGAGATCCCGGCCCAGACCGACTCCGCGCTCGCGAGCGCCTGAGAACACCCCGGACCGCCCGGACCCCCGCCGGCGGGGGTCCGGGCGGTCCGGCTATGCGGACACCGGCGCGCCGAGCAGCGTCCCCGGCAGGTAGCCGGAGCGGACGGCGGGCTCCCAGCCGTGCGCCAGGTGGGCGAGGGCCGCCAGGGCGACGGTCACCACCGGCAGCAGGCTCCTCGGCTCGGGATCGGCGCCGACGCCCGCCCGGTGCGCGTCGAGCCGCTCCACGAGGGCCCGGTCGAAGGCCTCCCGGTCGTCGTCGAGCAGGACGCGCAGCAGCCGCTGGTCCGGGCTCAGAGCCCCGGCCGCGTCGAGCCGCGCCGCCGCGGCCGCCAGCTCCTCCGCACCGGGCCTGCGCACCGGTACCTCGCCGGGCACGGCGCCGGGGATCGGGCCGTGCTCCACCGTCAGGTAGGCGCACAGGGCGTCCATCTCGGCGAGGTCCGCCGGCTCCGAGACCGAGTCGAAGCGCGAGTACGGCACGCCGGAGCGGATCGCGGGCGCGTAGTCCTCGTGGAGCAGCGGCCCGATCACCCGTCGGCGCTCCCAGGCGAGCCCGCTGATCAGGCAGAGGGCGAACGCGTCCACCCAGGTGCGCGCGGTGGGCACCCGGTGCCCCCGGTCCCCGCCCTCGTCGAAGAGCTGGTCCTCGCTGCTCAGGGTCTCCCCGGCGAGGGGCAGCGGGACGTCCCAGTCGCCGTCGGGGAAGCAGCCGATGCCCAGGACGCCGAGGGCGCACTCGGCGGCGGTGAGCAGCGCCGCGCGGGACGGGTCCGCGGCGAGCGCGGGGTCCTCCAGGGTGCGGGCCCCGACGTGGTCGAGGAGTTCGTCGCGGGCCTCCCCGAGGCCGGTCAGGGACATGCCGCTGCCGTACCGGAGGTCGTGCCAGCGGCCGAAGGTCCGTCGCCTGATGCCGTCGAGCGCCCGCTCGATCCTCGCCCCGTCGACCTCGTGCACGGTCGTCTCTCCCATGGCTGCCGCCTCCCCCATGATCGTTTCCATCTGCCGCGCACGCTACCAACGGGCACTGACAGCGGGGCCGAGCCGGTAGACGCGGCGGGCGTTGTCCGCGGCGATCATGCCGGCGACGCGCTGGGCGTCCGTACGGCACCAGGCGCCGTCGGCGACCCATTCGCCGAGCACCCGGGAGAGCGCGGAGCGGAAGGCGCTCGCGGCGACCACGTGGAGTTCGGGCAGCGCGTGGGCGCCGCTGGAGAAGAGCAGCTTGCCGAACGGCGCCCGTTCCAGGACCTCGGCGAGCACGGCCGCCGCCCTGGCCCCGGTGTGGGCGAGGACGGGGCCGAGATCCGCGTACACGTGCGCGTGGACGCCGGTCAGCCGCGCCGCCTCCCGGTGGTACGGGTACGCGTGCAGCAGCACGAGGCCGGCGCCGAGCCCCGCGGTGGCGGCGGCGAAGCCGTCGACGACGGACGGGTCCCGGTCGCCGGTGTGCAGCTGGAGGGGGCGCCCGGTGGCGACGGCGAGCCAGAGCAGGTGGCGCAGCAGGACGGGTTCGGTGAGGCGGTCTCCGGCGGCGCGTCCGGCCAACCAGCGTCCTGCGGCGCCGCGCACCTCGCCGGGGCCCGGCGGTTCGGGCGTGTGCGCGAGCCCCCGGCGTACGCCCGTCCCGGAGGCGAAGGCCACGGCGTGGGCGGCGGCGGCGTGAACGGCCTCGGAGAGGTGGGCGAGGAAGGCCTCGACGCTCCCCGAGGTGTCGGCGATCCGTTCGGCGAGGGGTTCGAGGCGGACGATCTCGTGGGCCTCGGCGGCGCCCGCGGCGGCGATCTCCGCCGGTCCCGTGAGGTCACCGGGCCGCCCGGTGTCGACCAGGTAGGTGGCGATCCCGGAGGCGCGCAGGAGCCGGCGGCCCGCTTCGACGGCGCCGAGTTCGCGGCGCCGGGCGAGGTAGCGCGCGGGCGGGCAGTGCGGTTCGAGGCCGAGCAGCGGCGGGCACCAGCGGCGTACGGCGAACCCGGTCTGGGTGTCGAAGAAGGTGGTGCCGGCGGCGGGCAGCACGGCGGTGCCGCCGAGATGGGCGCCGAGCCGGGCCTCGAAGGTGCCGAGGCCGAGCTCGGTACGGAGCACCCCGTGGCAGTGGTGGTCGACCAGACCCGGCGTGTCGATCATCTCGGGGGGCTCCCTGTGTGGACGTGTCTCCACACGTCCTAACGGGTGAGCCCCGCGCGAGGTTGTTGCCTCAGCTGTTGGAGGGTCCGCCGATCTGGATACCGGCCATCCGGGTCCACTCGTACGGGCCGGTCTCGACCTTGGCGGCGAACTCGCCGTCGAACTCCTCGTGGAGGGTCAGGCCGGCCTTCTCGGCGGCCTGCCGCGCGACCTCGTAGGTCGGCGCCACCAGGTCGCCCCAGCCGCCGTCGGTGCCGACGAGGACGATCCGGGTGCCGGCCTGGCCGATGTGCGCGAGGTGTCCCTCGGAGCCGCCGTGCTCCTTGGAGAAGGCCTGGATCTCCTTGGCGAGCTTGGCCGCCTTGCGCTCTGCCTGCTTCGTTTCTGCCATGAAAGCGATGCTACCGAGGGGTAGATCCAGTGGCGACGGCCGGGCCACGTGGCCTATCCCACGTGACCCGGCCGCCGACCGGACATCTCAAACGAGCGGAGCGCGCTAGCGCAGGAACGGGTCCACCGCGACCGCCACGAAGAGCAGCGAGACGTAGGTGATGGACCAGTGGAAGAGGCGCATCTCCTTGAGCTTGGCGCCGGTGGCGCCGTTCTTGGCGCGGTTGAGCAGGGCGTGCGCCTCCCAGAGCCACCAGCCGCCGGTGAGCAGCGCCACGGCGGTGTAGAACCAGCCCGTGTAGCCCAGCGGGGTGAGCAGCAGCGAGACGGCGACCATGACCCAGCTGTAGAGCACGATCTGCTTGGCGACGACCTTGTTGGAGGCGAGCACCGGCAGCATCGGCACGCCCGCGCGTGCGTAGTCGTCCTTCACCTTCATCGACAGCGGCCAGTAGTGCGGCGGCGTCCAGAAGAAGATGACGAGGAAGAGGATGACCGCGGCCCACGACATCGAGTTCGTGACGGCCGACCAGCCGATGAGGACCGGCAGGCAGCCCGCGATGCCGCCCCAGACGATGTTCTGGGCGGTGCGCCGCTTCAGGATCATCGTGTAGATCACGACGTAGAAGAGGAGGGCGCTCAGCGAGAGCGCGGCGGAGAGCCAGTTGACGAGCAGGCCGAACCAGAGCGTGGAGACCACGGCGAGGGTGAGGCCGAAGACCAGTCCCTCGCGCGGGGTGAGCACGCCGGTGACCAGCGGCCGCTGGGAGGTCCGGTCCATCAGCGCGTCGATGTCGCGGTCGATGTACATGTTCAGCGCGTTCGCGCCGCCCGCCGACAGGTAGCCGCCGAAGCAGGTGGCGAGCACCAGCCACAGGTCGGGCACGCCCTGCTCGGCGAGGAACATCACCGGGACGGTGGTGATGAGCAGAAGCTCGATGATCCGCGGCTTGGTCAGCGCCACGAATGCCTTGACGCGGGCCCCGAACGGCCGATGGCCCCCCGGGCTGGGAGTCAAGACGACCCCTGCGGGTCGGGACTCGACGGCCGTCAC
This sequence comes from Streptomyces sp. LMG1-1-1.1, assembly GCF_040815545.1. Classification (NCBI taxonomy): domain Bacteria; kingdom Bacillati; phylum Actinomycetota; class Actinomycetes; order Kitasatosporales; family Streptomycetaceae; genus Streptomyces; species Streptomyces sp. LMG1-1-1.1. Next base: position 131,097 of record NZ_JBFPNH010000087.1, read on the forward strand.
GCACACCCCTGACAGAGAAATTCCCAGCAAGCTCCCCGAATGAAGGCGGGGTGAAGCTTGCGCGTACCACGCCACTGTAGACGTTGCCCAGACGCCGATCTTCGCGGGGGTGGGGTCGTGTTGGAGGGGTACGTCCCAAGGGGTGGACGCCGTTCGGGAGGCGAACTCTCACGCCCGGCGGCAGTCTTGCTGTGTCCGCTCATTTGAGGGGCGTGCACACGAAAAGAGGGCGTTCCGGCGGGGGTAGGCTCGACATCGCCGGTACACCCTCAGTCACCGGCCCAAGACATGTGGAGAGGAGCCCTGACCCAGGGTGAGCACTAAGCCGACCACCACAGACCTCGAGTGGACCGAGTTGGACCAGCGGGCCGTCGACACCGCCCGCATCCTGGCCGCGGACGCCGTACAGAAGGTCGGCAACGGCCATCCCGGTACGGCGATGAGCCTGGCGCCCGCCGCGTACACCCTCTTCCAGAAGGTGATGCGACACGACCCGGCCGACCCCGAGTGGGTCGGGCGCGACCGGTTCGTCCTCTCCGCGGGCCACTCGTCCCTGACCCTGTACACCCAGCTCTACCTGGGTGGCTTCGGTCTTGAGCTGGACGACCTGAAGAGCTTCCGCACCTGGGGCTCGAAGACCCCCGGTCACCCGGAGTACGGCCACACCGCCGGCGTCGAGACCACCACGGGTCCCCTGGGCCAGGGTGTCGCCAACGCCGTGGGCATGGCCATGGCCGCCCGCTACGAGCGCGGTCTGTTCGACCCGGAGGCCGCCACCGGCACCTCCCCGTTCGACCACCGCATCTACGCGATCGCCGGTGACGGCTGCCTGCAGGAGGGCATCTCCGCGGAGGCGTCCTCGCTCGCCGGCCACCAGAAGCTCGGCAACCTGATCCTGCTGTGGGACGACAACCACATCTCGATCGAGGGCGACACCGAGACGGCCGTGTCCGAGGACACGATGAAGCGGTACGAGGCGTACGGCTGGCACGTCCAGCGCGTCGAGCCGCAGGCCAACGGCGACCTGGACCCGGCCGCGCTGTACGCGGCGATCAAGGCCGCCGAGGCCGAGACCGAGCGCCCGTCCTTCATCGCGATGCGCTCGATCATCGCCTGGCCCGCCCCGAACGCGCAGAACACCGAGGCCGCGCACGGCTCGGCGCTCGGCGACGAGGAGATCGCGGCCACCAAGCGCGTCCTCGGCTTCGACCCGGAGCAGACCTTCGAGGTCTCCGACGAGGTCATCGCGCACACCCGGTCGCTCGGCGACCGCGGCCGCGAGGCCCGCGCCGCCTGGGACAAGTCGCTCGCCGAATGGCGTACGGCCAACCCGGAGCGCGCCGCCGAGTTCGACCGCATCGAGGCCAACGAGCTGCCGGCCGGCTGGGCCGAGAAGCTCCCGGTCTTCGAGCCGGGCAAGGGTGTCGCCACCCGTGCCGCCTCGGGCCAGGTCCTCAAGGCGCTCGGCGCGGTCATCCCGGAGCTGTGGGGCGGCTCGGCCGACCTCGCCGGCTCGAACAACACGACGATCGACAAGAACTCGTCGTTCCTGCCCGAGGGCAACCCGCTGCCGGAGGCCGACAAGTACGGCCGCACGATCCACTTCGGCATCCGCGAGCACTCCATGGCCGCGGAGATGAACGGCATCGCGCTGCACGGCAACACGCGCATCTACGGCGGCACCTTCCTGGTGTTCTCCGACTACATGCGCAACGCCGTGCGTCTGTCCGCGCTGATGCACCTGCCCGTGACGTACGTCTGGACCCACGACTCGATCGGTCTGGGCGAGGACGGCCCGACGCACCAGCCGGTGGAGCACCTGGCCTCGCTGCGCGCGATCCCGGGTCTGAACGTGGTCCGCCCGGCCGACGCCAACGAGACGGCCATCGCCTGGCGCGAGATCATGCAGCGCCACACCAAGGTCTTCGGCAAGGGCGCCCCGCACGGCCTCGCGCTCACCCGCCAGGGCGTGCCGACGTACGCGCCGAACGAGGACACCGTCAAGGGCGGCTACGTGCTCTTCGACGCCGAGGGCGGCGACGCCCAGGTCGTGCTGATCGGCACGGGCTCCGAGGTGCACCTGGCCGTCGAGGCCCGCGAGCAGCTCCAGGCCGCCGGCGTCCCGACCCGGGTGGTCTCGATGCCGTCCGTGGAGTGGTTCGAGGAGCAGGACCAGGCGTACAAGGACTCGGTCCTGCCGCCGTCGGTCAAGGCCCGGGTCGCCGTCGAGGCGGGCATCGGTCTCACCTGGCACAAGTACGTCGGCGACGCCGGCCGGATCGTCTCCCTGGAGCACTTCGGTGCCTCGGCGGACGCGAAGGTCCTCTTCCGCGAGTTCGGGTTCACCCCCGAGGCGATCGTCGCCGCCGCCCGGGAATCGATCGACGCCGCCGCGCGCTGACGCCCATACGTACGACTTATTGGAGATGCAACTCTCATGACAGACGCTCTCAAGCGCCTCTCCGACGAAGGCGTCGCGATCTGGCTGGACGACCTCTCGCGCAAGCGGATCACGTCCGGCAACCTGGCCGAGCTCATCGACCAGAGCCACGTGGTCGGTGTGACCACGAACCCGTCGATCTTCCAGAAGGCCATCTCGTCGGGTGACGGTTACGAGCAGCAGCTCGCCGACCTCGCCGCCCGCAAGGTGACCGTCGACGAGGCCATCCGCATGATCACGACGGCGGACGTCCGCGACGCCGCCGACATCCTGCGGCCGGTCTTCGAGGCGACCGACGGCCAGGACGGCCGGGTCTCCATCGAGGTCGACCCCCGTCTCGCCCACGAGACGGCCCCCACCATCGCCGAGGCCAAGCAGCTGGCCTGGCTGGTGGACCGCCCCAACACGCTCATCAAGATCCCGGCCACCAAGGCGGGTCTGCCGGCGATCACCGAGGTCATCGGCCTCGGCATCAGCGTCAACGTGACGCTGATCTTCTCGCTGGAGCGCTACCGCGCCGTCATGGACGCCTACCTGGCGGGTCTCGAGAAGGCCCGCGAGCGCGGCCTCGACCTCTCGAAGATCCACTCGGTGGCCTCCTTCTTCGTCTCCCGCGTGGACTCGGAGATCGACAAGCGCCTGGACGGCATCGGCACCGACGAGGCCAAGGCGCTGAAGGGCAAGGCCGCGCTGGCCAACGCCCGCCTGGCCTACGAGGCGTACGAGGAGGTCTTCTCCTCGGAGCGCTGGGTCGCCCTCGACAAGGCGCAGGCCAACAAGCAGCGTCCGCTGTGGGCCTCGACCGGCGTCAAGGACCCGGCGTACAAGGACACCCTGTACGTCGTGGACCTGGTCGCCCCGGGCACCGTCAACACCATGCCGGAGGCCACCCTGGAGGCCACCGCGGACCACGGCGTGGTCTCCGGTGACACCGTGCGCGGCACCTACGACCAGTCGCGTGCCGAGCTCGCGGCCGTCGAGAAGCTGGGCATCGCCTACGACGACGTCGTCCAGCTCCTGGAGGACGAGGGCGTCGAGAAGTTCGAGGCGTCCTGGAACGACCTTCTCAAGTCCACCGAGGCGGAGCTCTCGCGCCTCGCACCTTCGGAGGCGTAAGCACTTTGAGCGCAGTCCACGGAGCCAACCCGCTCCGTGACGCCGCAGACCGACGGCTCCCGCGCATCGCGGGGCCGTCGGGTCTGGTGATCTTCGGCGTCACGGGCGATTTGTCCCGTAAGAAGCTGATGCCCGCCGTCTACGACCTGGCCAACCGCGGCCTGCTGCCGCCGGGCTTCTCGCTCATCGGCTTCGCCCGGCGCGAGTGGCAGGACGAGGACTTCGCGCAGGAGGTCCACGACGCCGTCGAGCAGCACGCGCGCACCCCGTTCCGCGAGGAGGTGTGGCAGCAGCTGATCCAGGGCATGCGGTTCGTCCAGGGCGACTTCGACGACGACGACGCCTTCGAGCAGCTCAAGGACACCATCGAGGAGCTGGACAAGGCCCAGGGCACGGGCGGCAACTTCGCCTTCTACCTGTCGGTCCCGCCGAAGTTCTTCCCCAAGGTCGTCCAGCAGCTCAAGAAGCACGGGCTCGCCGACCAGAAGGACGGCTCCTGGCGCCGCGCGGTCATCGAGAAGCCCTTCGGCCACGACCTGGTCTCCGCCAAGGAGCTCAACGAGGTCGTCCACGAGGTCTTCCCGCCCGACGAGGTCTTCCGGATCGACCACTACCTCGGCAAGGAGACCGTCCAGAACATCCTGGCGCTCCGCTTCGCCAACACCCTCTTCGAGCCGATCTGGAACCGGTCGTACGTCGACCACGTGCAGATCACCATGGCCGAGGACATCGGCATCGGCGGCCGGGCCGGCTACTACGACGGCATCGGCGCGGCCCGCGACGTCATCCAGAACCACCTGCTCCAGCTGCTCGCGCTGACCGCGATGGAGGAGCCCGCCTCCTTCGACGCCGACGCGCTGGCCGCCGAGAAGACCAAGGTCCTCGGCGCGGTGAAGCTGCCCAAGGACCTGGGCGCGTCCACGGTCCGCGGCCAGTACGCGGCCGGGTGGCAGGGCGGCGCGAAGGCCGTCGGCTACCTCCAGGAAGACGGCATCGACCCCCAGTCGAAGACCGACACCTACGCGGCCATCAAGCTGGAGATCGACAACCGCCGCTGGGCGGGCGTCCCCTTCTACCTGCGCACCGGCAAGCGTCTGGGCCGGCGCGTCACGGAGATCGCGGTCGTGTTCCAGCGCGCCCCGCACTCCATCTTCGACCACACCGCGACCGAGGAACTCGGCCGCAACGCCATCGTCATCCGGGTCCAGCCGGACGAGGGCGTGACGATGCGGTTCGGCTCCAAGGTGCCCGGCACCCAGATGGAGATCCGGGACGTGTCCATGGACTTCGCGTACGGCGAGTCCTTCACGGAGTCCAGCCCCGAGGCGTACGAGCGGCTCATCCTCGACGTCCTGCTCGGCGACTCGAACCTCTTCCCGCGGGTCGAGGAGGTCGAGCTGTCGTGGAAGATCCTCGACCCGATCGAGCAGTTCTGGGACAAGCACGGCAAGCCCGCGCAGTACCAGTCCGGGACCTGGGGTCCGGTCGAGGCGGACGAGATGCTCGCACGAGACGGCAGGAGCTGGCGCCGGCCATGAAGACCGACCTGACGGACACCACGTCCTCCAAGATCAACAAGGCGCTGGTGCTCGGGCGGCGGGCGATCGGCACGCCGGCCGTCGGCATGGTGCTCACCCTCGTGATCGTCACCGACGAGGAGAACGCCTACGACGCCCTGAAGGCGGCCAACGACGCGTCCCGCGAGCACCCCTCGCGGACGCTCGTCGTCATCAAGCGGGTCTCGCGCTCCCCGCGGGACCGCGCCAAGGCGCGGCTCGACGCCGAGGTCCGCCTCGGCGCCGACGCCAGCACCGGCGAAACGGTGGTGCTCCGGCTGTACGGCGAGGTCGTCGACCACGCCCAGTCGGTGGTCCTGCCGCTGCTCCTCCCGGACGCCCCCGTCGTCGTCTGGTGGCCGGTGAACGCGCCGACCGACCCGGCGAACGACCCGCTGGGCGCCCTCGCCCAGCGCCGGGTGACCGACACGTACGCCGCCGAGCAGCCCATCCAGGAACTGTCCGCGCGCGCCGACCGGTACACCCCGGGCGACACGGACCTCTCGTGGACCCGCATCACCCCGTGGCGCTCGATGCTCGCCGCCGCGCTCGACCAGGTCGCGTGCCAGGTCACCTCCGCCGAGGTGGAGGGCGAGGAGTTCAACCCGAGCGTCGAACTGCTCGCGATGTGGCTCGCGGAGCGGCTGAAGGTGCCCGTGCGGCGCTCGAAGTCGACGGGCCCCGGCCTGACCTCCGTCCGCATGGAGACCAGCACGGGACCGATCGTCCTCGACCGGCCGGACGGCTCGCTGGCCACGCTCTCCATCCAGGGACAGCCCGACCGTGCCGTGGCGCTGAAGCGCCGCGAGACGGCCGAGCTGATCGCGGAGGAGCTGCGCCGGCTCGACCCGGACGACACCTACGCGACGGCCCTCAAGTACGGTCTCGAGCGTCTCGACGAGGAGGCGGCGATCGTCGCCCCCGAGGCACCGGCCCCCGTGGCCGAGGCCGTCGAGACCCCCGAGCCGGCCGCCAAGCCCGCCGCGAAGAAGGCCACGGCCAAGAAGGCGGCGGCCAAGTGAGCACCCCTCAGCTGGTCGTCCACCGCGACAAGGAGCTGATGGCGCAGGCCGCCGCGGCCCGGCTGATCACCCGGATCGTGGACGCCCAGGCCACCCGCGGCTCGGCCTCGGTCGTGCTGACCGGCGGCCGCAACGGCAACGGCCTGCTCGCGGCGCTCGGTTCGGCGCCCGCGCGGGACGCCGTCGACTGGTCGCGGCTCGACCTCTGGTGGGGGGACGAGCGCTTTCTGCCCGAGGGTGACCCCGAGCGGAACGTCACCCAGGCGCGCGAGGCACTGCTCGACCGGGTGCCGCTCGACCCGGCACGGGTGCACGCCATGCCCGCCTCGGACGGCCCGTACGGCGACGTCGACTCCGCCGCGGCAGCGTACGCGGAGGAGTTGGCCGCCGCCGCGGAGCACGGTGCGGTGCCGGACTTCGACGTGCTGATGCTGGGCGTCGGCCCCGACACGCACGTGGCCTCGCTCTTCCCCGAGCTGCCGGCCGTCCGTGAGACCGAGCGCACGGTGGTCGGTGTGCACGGCGCGCCCAAGCCCCCGCCGCTCCGCGTCTCCCTGACCCTCCCGGCCATCCGGGCCGCCAAGGAGGTCTGGCTGCTCGCGGCCGGCGAGGACAAGGCGAAGGCCGCGGCCATCGCCCTCTCCGGCGCGGGCGAGGTCCAAGCCCCCGCCGCGGGCGCCCGCGGCCGCTCCCGCACCCTCTGGCTCCTCGACACCGCAGCCGCCTCCGAGCTGCCCCGCAGCCTCTACCCCCCGGCCTCGGCCTGACCCACGACGAAGGCCCGGTTCACCCTCTGGCGAACCGGGCCTTCGCCGTTCCCACCCGTCACGGCACGCTCAGCGGCGCCTTCGAAGCGTCAGGCGCGTCTTCCCCAGCACCAGCCGACGTCCCGGCTCCTCCACGTACGTGTAGAGGAGCGCGGCCAGCGCGAGGGAGACGGCGAAGGCCAGGGCGACGAGGCCGAACGCCGGCAGCGTGTCGAGCTTGGGCTTCTCGCCCACCCAGAGCCGCAGGGAGTGCATCACCAGCAGGTGGATCATGTAGAAGGCGAACGACCACTCACCCAGTTTCACGAGCACCGGGCGGCGCCACATCGACGGCTCCCCCTTGATGTCGGCGGCGGCACCGGCCGCGATCAGGAGGGTGAGGCCGATGAGCGCGGTCCAGTAGTGGTCGCCGGCCACGAGCGGGACGGCGAAGTAGCCGATCAGCGTCAGGGCGACGGCGCCTTCGAGGCCGGGCCCGCGCCACTTGCCGAGCTGGACGAGCCTCGCCACCGCGATGCCGAGGACGAATTCGGGGAGCCTGGCCGGCGGGAAGCTGTAGAGGTAGTAGTCGTCCGGCTGGTAGGCGACGGCGAGGATGCACAGCACCGCCACCGCGGTCAGGACCGTCGGTCCCACGCGCCGCAGCACCGCGTAGAGCAGCGGGAAGCACGCGTAGAAGAACGCCTCGCAGACCAGGGACCAGCTGACCGGGTTGGCCGCCTGCCACCACTCGTACTTCCAGGAGCTCACCAGGAGCAGGTTCGCCACGATCGCCTCGGGGGAGGTCCGCTCGCCGTCCCTCAGCCAGGGGAGCACGGTGAAGGCGAGGACGAGGGCGAGGATCGCGGTGAGCACGTGGATCGGATAGATGCGGGCGAGCCGACGCCGGAAGAACGAGAAGAAGCGATCCTTCGGACGAGCCGACCAGGTCAGCACGAATCCGGAGAGGACGAAGAAGAACATGACCCCGACGCTGCCCGAGCGGGTGGCCCAGGCCACCGCCTTCTCGTCCTCGGGTCCGTAATATCCGAACTTGTACGTATGGAACGCGAAGACCAGGAACGCCGCGGCCCAGCGCATGCCCGTGAGCGAGGGCAGCATGCCGCCCGCGCGTCCGACCGAAGGGGCGGCCGGGGCTTCGGGCAGCGGCGCCTCGCGTATGAGCGTCGGCAAGGGAGGGCTCCGTTTCGACCGTCGTCCGGCAGGAGCCCGGTACACCGCGGTCGAGCCCCGAATCAGCCGCACATACTACGGGGCGCCGGTCACCCGTTCGATACCGGCTTCCCTTTCGCCTCGCACGGGCTCCAGGAAAGGTGCGAGGAGGTCGGGTACGGCCGTGGCGGCGAAGGTGAGGGCTTCGGTGGTGTCGGCGTCGGGGATGTCGTAGGCGCCGGCGCCGGCCGCGGTCGTGGCGGTCAGGGTGAGGACGCCGGCCTTGCGCTGGAAGTAGGTCTGCTTGACGGTCCAGCCGATGACGCCGGAGCGCTGGAGGGCGACGGTGGCGCGCCGGAGGGTGCCGGACCTGGTCACCAGGTAGGCGCCGCTGATGCCGTGTCCGAGGCCGCGGTAGGCGTCGAGGGCGAAGAGGACGGCGATCGGGGTGAGGACGACCGCGCAGCCCCCGGCGACGTACAGCAGGACCGGGGTGAGGAGGAGGCCGAGGAGGGCGAGGAGTGCGACGAGCGGGAGGACGCTCCACAGGGCCCAGCGCACGCGCCGGGTGCGGGCGGCCCGGGGGTGGGCGGTGAGGGGTGCCCCGGTGGGCGGCTCGGGCTCGCGCAGGACCAGGGCGGCGACCCGGTCGGCGGTGGCCCGGTCCACGGCCGGGAGCAGGTTCTTGAGGTCGGCGTGCTTGTCGCCGTCGTCCTGGGCGAGGCCGGTGGCGACGGCGTCGAGGCGGGCGGCCCCGCACAGCCGGACGCCCAGCGGCTGGACGAGTTCGATCCCCCGCAGCCGCCGCTCCTCCAGGGAGACCGAGCGGGCGGTGAAGAGGCCGCGCGCGACCCGGAGGGTGCCGCCCGGTTCGCGCTCCAGGCGGTAGTTCCACCACATCTCCACCCAGAGGCCGAGGGCCCCGACGGCTCCGATGACGGTGGCGAGGAACACCAGGTCGACGATCATCCAGGCGACGGAGACGTCCTGGAACCGGTCCCCTATCCAGTGGATGACCTTCCCCTGCGCGCCGAACCACTCGCTGACCTGGAGGACGGCCCCGACGGCGGCGCCGCCGAGCGCGGGGGCGAGGAAGGAGACGGGGGCGTAGCGGATCCAGCGCGGGTCGAGGGCGGCCAGCGCGTCGTCGCCGTCCGGGTCCGCGGAGGGCTCGGCGGCCCGGGCGAGCAGTTCGTGCCGGAGCCGCTCGCCCTCGGCCCGGGTGACCAGGTCGAGTTCGAGGGTCGACTCGCCGCCGGCGGTGTGCTCGCCGGTGCCGACGCGGACCTTGACGAGGCCGAAGACGCGCTGGACGGGGTTGGCGCTCAGGTCGGCGCTGCGGACGCGCTCGCGGGCCAGCGAGCGGCGCTGCACGACGAGCAGCCCGGTGTGGAGCTCGACCCGCTCGGGGCCGACGCGGTAGCGGGTGCGGCGGAAGCGGACCGTCTCGGTGACGAGGTCGGCGGCGAGGACGAGCGCGACCCCCGCGGCGACCCAGGCGAAGGCCTGCCACAGCGGGCGGTCGCCGGCCAGGCCGAAGGCGATGGGCAGGGCGGCGCCGGTGAGGACGCCGGCGAAGAGGACGACGCGGACGAGGACGGTACGGGGATGCAGGCGCAGCCACTCCGCCTCGGCGCCGCCGGCCTCCTCCGTGCCCGTCGCCTCGCTCACGTGGCGTCCCCGGGGGTCGCCCGGGTGATGAGGGTGAGCCGCTCGGCGAGTCCGGCGGCCAGTTCGTGGTCGAGGCCCTCGATGCGGATCGCGCCCTTGGCGGAGGCGGTGGTCACGGTGACCGTGGCGAGCTCGAAGTGCTGCTCCAGCGGTCCGCGTACGGTCTCGACGGTCTGGATCCGGGACATCGGAGCGATCCGCCACTCCTGCCGGAAGGCCCCCGTGCGGACGTAGACGGCGTCGTCGGTGACCTCCCAGCGGTGTACCCGGAACCACCAGGCGGGGAGGAACGCGGCGCAGGCGAGGCCCAGGGCCGCCACGACCCCGGCCGCGAGCAGCAGCCAGGACCGGGCGGGCCCGATGAGCGCGCCGAGGACGGCGAGCACCGCCACCGGTAGGGCGGTGGTGATCAGGAGCTGCCACCGCCACCAGGCGACGGCCCGCCCGTCCACGGCGTTCCTGGGCGGCCGGAGCCGCACCGCGTCCTCCCCCGTCATGCGATCAGCCCCGGTCGCGCAGCGACCGGTAGGCGGTGACGAGTCCGGCGGTCGAGCTGTCGAGGTGCTCGCCGCCCTCCCCGTCGGTCAGGACCGGCTCGATCCGCTTGGCGAGGACCTTGCCGAGTTCGACGCCCCACTGGTCGAAGGAGTCGATGTTCCAGACGGCGCCCTGGACGAAGACCTTGTGCTCGTAGAGCGCGATCAGCTGGCCGAGGACGGACGGGGTGAGTTCGTCGGCGAGGATCGTGGTGGTGGGGTGGTTGCCCCGGAAGGTCTTGTGCGGGACGAGTTCCTCGGGGACGCCCTCGGCGCGCACCTCCTCGGGCGTCTTGCCGAAGGCCAGCGCCTGGGTCTGGGCGAAGAAGTTGGCCATGAGCAGGTCGTGCTGGGCGACCAGGCCGGGCAGCAGGTCGGCCACGGGTCGGGCGAAGCCGATGAAGTCGGCCGGGATCATCTTGGTGCCCTGGTGGATCAACTGGTAGTAGGCGTGCTGCCCGTTGGTGCCCGGGGTGCCCCAGACGACGGGTCCGGTCTGCCAGTCGACCGGGTTGCCCTCGCGGTCCACGGACTTGCCGTTGGACTCCATGTCGAGCTGCTGGAGGTAGGCGGTGAACTTGGACAGGTAGTGCGAGTACGGCAGGACGGCGTGCGACTGGGCGTCGAAGAAGGCGCCGTACCAGACGCCGAGGAGGCCGAGGAGCAGCGGCGCGTTCTCCTCGGGCGGGGCGGTGCGGAAGTGCTCGTCGACGAGGTGGAAGCCGTCGAGCATCTCCCGGAAGCGCTCCGGGCCGATGGCGATCATCAGGGAGAGGCCGATGGCGGAGTCGTAGGAGTAGCGGCCGCCGACCCAGTCCCAGAACTCGAACATGTTCGTGGTGTCGATGCCGAACTCCTCGACCTTCTCGGCGTTGGTCGAGAGGGCGACGAAGTGCTTGGCCACGGCCTCCTGGCCGGCGCCGAGGCCGCCGAGCAGCCAGTCGCGCGCGGAGGTGGCGTTGGTGATCGTCTCGATGGTGGTGAAGGTCTTCGAGGCGACGATGAACAGCGTCTCGGCCGGGTCGAGGTCGCGGACGGCCTCGTGGAGGTCGGCGCCGTCGACGTTCGAGACGAAACGGAACGTCAGGTCCCGCTGGGTGAAGGACCGCAGGACCTCGTACGCCATCGCCGGACCGAGGTCGGAGCCGCCGATGCCGATGTTGACGACGTTCTTGATCGGCTTGCCGGTGTGGCCGGTCCACGCGCCCGCGCGGACGGTGTCGGCGAAGGTGCCCATCTTGTCGAGGACGGCGTGCACGCCCGGGACGACGTTCTCCCCGTCGACCTCGACCACGGCCCCGCGGGGGGCGCGCAGCGCGGTGTGGAGGACCGCCCGGTCCTCGGTGGTGTTGATCTTCTCGCCGCGGAACATGGCGTCGCGGAGCTCGGCGACGCCGGTGGCGGCGGCCAGTTCGCGCAGCAGGGTCAGCGTCTCGCCGGTGACGAGGTGCTTGGAGTAGTCCAGGTAGAGGTCGCCGACCCGCAGGGTGTAGTCGGTGCCACGCGCCGGCTCGGCGGCGAACAGCTCACGCAGACGCGTCTCACCCAGCTGCTCTCGGTGCTTGCCGAGGGCCGCCCACTCGGGCAGCCGGTTGAGCCTGGTACGGCCTTCGGTAGTCATCTCGGACATCGCCCACTTCTTCTCGTACTGCTTGTCTGCCCCGCTGCACCCCCAAACCTAATTGATCAGAGGGACGGGTGACGCGAAGGCGGGCGCGAACGGCGAAAGGGCCCCGTCCGCGAATTGAGTTCGCGGGCGGGGCCCTTTCGTCACACTGTCACACCACGCTCAGATCTCGCCGCGCAGTTTGGCGAGCGCCTCGGCGAGGATCGCCTCTCCGTCGGCGTCGCTGCGCCGCTCACGCACATAGGCGAGATGGGTCTTGTACGGCTCCGTGCGCGGCGGGTCCGGCGGGTTGTCCCGGTCCTGACCTGCCGGGAAGCCGCAGCGGGGGCAGTCCCAGGTGTCCGGGATCGCCGCGTCGCTGGCGAAGCTCGGCTGCGTCTCGTGCCCGTTCGAGCACCAGAACGAGATGCGGGCGCGCGGTGCCGATTCGCCTCGCTCGGCCTCGCCCATCGGCCCCGCTCCGACCCGGCTTCCCCGAATCGCGTTGCCACTTGCCACGGTCGTAACTCCCTGCGTGATGGTGCTCGAAGATGCCCCAGTCTACGTAAGGCCCAACGCGCGTCCAGTGATTGGAGTTACCCGTCCAACTTCATCAGCAGACCGAGTACGACAATGCAGGCGAACCAGAGCAGACCGACCACAACGGTGATTCGGTCCAGGTTCCGCTCGGCGACCGAGGAGCCGCCGACGGAGGACTGCATACCGCCACCGAACATGTCGGAGAGGCCGCCGCCCTTTCCCTTGTGCATCAGCACGAGCAGCATCAGCAGCGCGCTGAAGACGATCAGGGCGATCGAGAACCCCATAACCACGGCTGGACCAACTTCCTCGGACTTATACGGACGGGGGCCGGGCGCCTGCCCGACCCCCGCAAGGGTACGACGTAACTCCGCTACCGCATACTCACTGGTCGCGGAAGCGAACGATCTTGACGAACTCGTCGGCGTCCAGCGCCGCGCCGCCCACCAGGGCGCCGTCGACATCCGGCTGCGCCATGATCACGGCGACGTTCCCGGACTTGACCGAGCCGCCGTACTGGATGCGGACCTTGTCGGCCAGCTCCTGCGAGTACAGCTCCGCGAGACGGCCGCGGATCGCCCCGCAGACCTCCTGGGCGTCCTCGGGGGTGGCGACCTCGCCGGTGCCGATGGCCCACACCGGCTCGTACGCGATCACGATGGTCTCGGCCTGCTCGGCCGGGACGTCCTTCAGGCCGCCGTCGAGCTGGGCGAGGGTGTACTCGACCTGCTGACCGGCCTTGCGGATGTCGAGACCCTCGCCGACGCAGAGGATCGGGGTCACGCCGTGCGTGAAGGCGGCCTTCACCTTGGCGTTGCAGACCTCGTCGTTCTCGGCGTGGTACTGGCGGCGCTCGGAGTGGCCGACGGCGACGTAGGCGCACTTCAGCTTGGACAGCATCAGGCCGGAGATCTCGCCGGTGTAGGCACCGGAGTCGTGCGCCGAGATGTCCTGGGCGCCGTACTTGATCTTCAGCTTGTCGCCGTCGACCAGGGTCTGGACGGACCGCAGGTCGGTGAAGGGGACCAGGACCGCGACCTCACAGGCGTCGTAGTCCTTGTCGGTCAGGGCGAAGGCGAGCTTCTGGACGTGGGCGATGGCCTCGAGGTGGTTGAGGTTCATCTTCCAGTTGCCCGCCATCAGCGGGGTGCGGGTGCTGCTCATGAAAGGGTCAGTCCTCCAGTGCGGCGAGGCCGGGAAGCGTCTTGCCCTCGAGGTACTCGAGGGAGGCGCCGCCGCCGGTCGAAATGTGGCCGAATGCCTTCTCGTCGAAGCCCAGGATGCGGACGGCGGCGGCGGAGTCGCCACCACCGACGACCGTGAAGGCCGGGGAGTCGACGAGCGCCTGGGCGACGGCCTTGGTGCCCTCGGCGTAGTCGGGGTGCTCGAAGACGCCCATCGGGCCGTTCCAGAAGACGGTGCCCGCGTCGGCGAGCTTCGAGGCGTAGAGCTTACGGGTCTCCGGACCGATGTCCAGGCCCTCCTCGTCCGCCGGGATGGCGTCCGCGGCGACCGTGGTCGGGTTGGCCGGAGCCTTGGTCTTCAGGTCGGGGAACTCGGACGAGACCAGGACGTCGACGGGGAGCACGAACTCCACGCCGCGCTCCTTGGCGCGCTCCAGGTAGTCGAGGACCGCCGGGATCTGGTCCGCCTGGAGCAGCGAGATGCCGACCTCGTGGCCCTGGGCCTTGAGGAAGGTGTACGCCATGCCGCCGCCGATGAGGATGCGGTCGGCCTTCTCCAGGAGGTGGTCGATCACGCCGAGCTTGTCGGAGACCTTGGCACCGCCGAGCGCGACCACGTACGGCCGCTGGACGTCGTCCGTGAGCTTCTTCAGGACGCCGACCTCGGTGGCGATGAGGTAGCCCGCGGCGTGCGGGAGGCGCGCCGGGAGGTCGAAGACCGAGGCGTGCTTGCGGTGCACGGCGCCGAAGCCGTCGCCGACGTAGACGTCGGCGAGGGCGGCCAGCCGGTCCGCGAACGCGCCGCGCTCGGCGTCGTCCTTGGAGGTCTCGCCGGCGTTGAACCGCAGGTTCTCGATGACGGCGACCCGGCCGTCGGCGAGGCCCGCGACGGTGGCGGTGGCGGACTCGCCGACCGTGTCCGTCGCGAACGCCACCTCGGCGCCGAGGAGCTCGCCGAGCCGCGCGGCGGCCGGGGCGAGGGAGAACGCCGGGTCCGGGGCGCCCTTGGGGCGGCCGAGGTGCGAGGCGACCACGACGCGGGCGCCGGCGTCGGCCAGCGCCTTGACCGTGGGGACGACGGCGCGGATGCGGCCGTCGTCGGTGATGGTGGTGCCGTCGAGCGGCACGTTGAGGTCGGCGCGGACGAACACCCGCTTGCCGGAGACGCCTTCGGCGAGAAGCTCGTCGATCGTCTTCATCTGTCACAGACTCCTTGGTACGCGGTGGAGCACACAAACAGGGCTCGCACAGCGCGGCGTTGCGCTGCCCGAGCCCTGCTCACATCGATGGCCTGCCCTGAAGTTTAGAGCTGGCCGCCGACGAAGACGGTGAGGTCGACGAGACGGTTGGAGTAGCCCCACTCGTTGTCGTACCAGCCGAGGATCTTGACCGTGTTGCCTTCCTGGACCATCGTCAGGGAGGCGTCGAAGGTGCAGGACGCCGGGTCGCTGACGATGTCCGAGGAGACGATCGGGTCCTCGGTGTAGTAGAGGATGCCCTTGAGGTCGCCGTCGTCGGCGGCCTTCTTGAACGCCGCGTTGACCTCGTCCTTGGTGACCTCGCGGTCGAGGGTGACGACCAGGTCGGTGGCGGAGCCGGTCGGGACCGGGACGCGCATGGCGATGCCGTCGAGCTTGCCCTTGAGCTGCGGGAGGACCAGGGCGGTGGCCTTGGCGGCACCCGTCGTGGTCGGGATGATGTTCTCCGCGGCGGCGCGGGCGCGGCGCAGGTCCTTGTGCGGGAAGTCCAGGATGCGCTGGTCGTTGGTGTACGCGTGGACCGTCGTCATCAGGCCCTTGACGATGCCGAAGTTCTCGTCGAGGACCTTCGCCATCGGAGCGACGCAGTTGGTGGTGCAGGACGCGTTCGAGATGACGTGGTGCTGCGCCGCGTCGTACTTGTCCTGGTTGACGCCCATGACGATGGTGATGTCCTCGTCGGAGGCCGGAGCCGAGATGAGGACCTTCTTGGCGCCGCCGGCGATGTGCTTCTCGGCGTCGGCCTTCTTGGTGAAGATGCCGGTCGACTCGATGACGATGTCGACGCCCAGCTGGCCCCAGGGGATGTCGGCCGGGTCGCGCTCGGACAGGACCTTGATGGTGTGGCCGTCGACGGTGATGGTGTCGGCGGTGTGGGTGACCTCGGCCTTGAGGCGCCCCAGGATGGTGTCGTACTTCAGCAGGTGTGCGGTGGTCGCGGTGTCACCCAGGTCGTTGACAGCCACGATCTCGATGTCGGCACCCTGCTCAAGGAGCGCGCGGAAGTAGTTCCGGCCGATGCGGCCAAAGCCGTTGATGCCTACGCGGATCGTCACGAACCGATCTCCTCGTTAGGTACGCCGGTGTTCTCGACGCCGGCGAGATTTTTGTTTTTAGGGATGTCCCCGACCGCTTACGACCCTACCCCCACAGGGGCCCGCCAGTGACATCGCGCGCAGCCGGACGTGCCCGGAAAGTGAGGGAAAGTGGCCGACGGCCCGTACCTACCAACGGGTACGGGCCGCCATGGGACCTTTGTCCCCATTACTCTCCGTCAGCGACGGAGCGCCGCGAGCGCGCGGCCGACGAGGCGCGCCCGATCGTTCTCGCCGGGCACGTGCTCCAGGCCGAAGCCGAGGAGGACGGTGTCGCGCGTGGTGACCGCGGCCTGGGAGTGGAAGAGCGCCGCGGAGCGCGTCCAGTCGGCGGCGTTGCCGGGGCTGCCGGCCGGGGCGCCCGGCACGGTCCAGGCGCCGAACGAGGTCTCGAAGCCCTCCGCCTCGGTGCCGGACCCGATGACGAGCCGGGTGTCGTCGACGAAGGCGCCCGTCTCGCCCGTACCGGGGTCGGAGACGTACGAGACGGAGAGTTCGACCTGCTTGCCCGCCCAGGCGCTCAGGTCGACGGAGGCCTGGTGCCAGCCGTTGGAGGGGCCGGTGAAGGCGTTCCAGGAGCCGGTGGTGCCGGAGGAGGCGCAGCCGTCCTCGCCGACGGTGAGGTAGTGGGCGAGGAAGGGGTGGCCGCGGACGTAGTAGCCCTCGCCGCAGTCGGCCGGGGGCTCGGCGGAGGTGCCGCCGTTGAGGTCGGGCAGGGTCGTCCAGTCGTCCTGGCCGACGGTGTGGGCCTCGACGACGAGGTTGTCGTAGCCGGGCTCGGTGTCGTAGCTGACCTGGAAGTCCAGCCGGGGCTGCTGGGCGGCCGTGACGCCGGCGAGGTCGACGGTCCTGGCGAGGCGGGCCCAGGTGTCGTCGGCGTGCTTGACGGCGGCGAACGACGCGCCCTCGGCGGGCTCGAACGGGGTCCGGATGCCCGGGTAGTCACCCGCGGAGGCGCTGCTCGCGAACTGCGGGAACTCCTTCGGCTTCAGGGTGTCCGAGGTGACCGTGTAGGCGCCCGCGTTGTCGAGCGGGTTGTCGGCGGCCGCGCCGAGGCCCGCGCCGGTGCCCGCGAAGGCGCCCGTGCCGGCGAAGGCGGGCGGGGTCTTGAGGCCCGCGCGATGGTACGCGCCGAGGTAGTACTGGGCGAAGTCGTTGGACTCGGCCCGGCCGATCTGGGTGAGCCCGCCGGACTTCTCGCCGGCGTTGACCAGCTTGCCGCCCTCGTTCAGGTAGCTCCGGACGGCGAGCTGGGTGGTCCCGGAGGGCCGTTCGGCGCCGGTGTACCAGACGACGGTGCGGAAGTGGGACAGGACGCCGAGGGCGTCCGGGGCGCCCTGGGTGGCGACGTCCCAGACTGCGGCGGAACGGCCGTTGTCGGCGAGCGCCTTGACGTACGCGGCGGTGTGCCGGGCGGCGGTGGTCCCGCCCTCGTCGGCGAGGACGAGCACGTCGCCGCGGGGACGCTCGGCCACCTTGTAGGTGAAGGGGGCGGAGGCGGTGGCCCGGCCCTCCCGGGTGCGGGCGGTGAACCAGACCTCGACGGAGTCGCCGGGGCGGGCGCCCTCGACCTCGGCGCGGTACTCGTCGAAGTAGAGGTTGTCCTCGCCGCCGAAGGTCTCGCCGCCCTGCCAGGCGTCGACCTCCTCGCTGTGGGTGCGGCCGCCGTTGATCCGGTACTTCAGGGTCTTGCCGCGCAGCGACTTGCGCGCGGTGACCGCGACCTCCTGCTCTCCGCCGCGGGCGTAGGAGGTGGCGAAGGACTTCGGGGTGAGGTCGGGGGCGTCGATGCCGACCGGGGAGACGGGCCGGTCCGGGTGGGCGGCGGTCTCGGCGACGGCGAGCGCGAAGGGGATGTTCTTGGCGAACTCGGCCTGGATCAGCTTCTCGTCGTCCGGGAAGGTGAAGACGGAGGCGCAGTCGGCCGGGTTCCAGGCGTCGTTCGGGTCGACCCGGGAGGCGGTGGCGCAGGTCGACATCTCCGGGGTGAACATCTGCATCCCGTTGACGTTGGCGGCGTGTCCGTCCGCCTCGCCGTTGGTGATGTACAGCTCAGAGGAGACCTGCGGCCGGTAGCCGGGCACGGCCGAGTTCTGCGGGGTGCCGGCGAGGGCCTTGAGGGCCACGTCGTCGGGGGTGTCCGTGGCGACCTGCCAGCCGACGCCGTACAGCAGGAGCTGGGCGGCCGAGTGGTAGTTGACGCCGTACGCGAAGCCGATCCGCTTCTGGAACGCGTCGAGGGCCCTGGTCTCGGGCTCCGACATGGGCCCCTTGCCGCGGAACGTCTCGTCGGCCGGGTCGGGGGACGAACCCTCGTTGTCGTAACCCCACTTGTAGGCGAAGTTGCGGTTGAGGTCGACGCCGTCGCCGGAGGTGATCCGCCCGTCGCCGTCGTTGTCGCGGAGGTTCTTGCGCCACTGCCGGTTGTCCGGGTCGGCGTGCGTGAAGTCGTAGCCGTCCGGGTTGGCCGAGAGCACGAACCACAGCTCGGTCGAGTCGACGATCCGGGTGATCCGCTCGTCCTTGCCGTAGCCGTCGAGGTAGTGGTGGAGCAGCCGCCGGGTCATCTCCGGCGTGATCCACTCGCGCGCGTGCTGGTTCGACATGTACAGCGTGGCGGGCTTGGAGCCGTCCTTGGCCCGCTGGGCGCCCTTGCTGACCTTGAGGGCGAGGATGTCCTGGCCCTTCACGGTCTTGCCGATGGAGACGACCTTGGTGATCCCGGGGTTGGCCCGGGCGGTGTCCAGGATCTCCTGCTTGAGGCCGTTCGGACCGCCGTACGGGCGGAAGACGCCGTCCCCCGCGGCGGCGACCCGCTTCTCGGCCTGGGCCGTCAGGTTGTGCTCGGCGAGTTCGACGCCCTGCCCCCGAAGCCGCCCCGCCTGCCGGCCGGTGAGGAAGAGCTCGACCGTCGCGGAGCCCTTCGCGGGCACCTGCTCGGTCAGTTCGTGGGCGTCGGCACCGGCGTCGAGAAGCAGCGGTACCTGCTCCTTGCTCACCGTGGCGCGCCATACGGAGAGGGCGTCACCGCCGTCCCGGTCGTCGGGCTGCGCTCCGGCGACGGGTGCCGCCGCCACTCCCGCGATCAGCAGTGAAGCCGCGGCGAGGATCGATCTCGCTCTGCGTCTCATGAGCCCCCCTTGCTGTTGTCTGCCACGAAGGTGAACAGACGCCAGGCTCATGGGCGCCCATGGGCCTGTCAAGGGTGCCTCGCGGCGTGTACGAAAAAGCTGCCGGTGCCTCAGAAAGGCACCGGCAGCACGGAGTTCACCGTTCCGTACGGACGACGGCTCCGGTCAGCCGACCAGGCTGCCGTCGGCTCCGGTCAGCCGACCAGGCTGCCGTCGGATCCGGTCAGCCGACCAGGCTGTCGTCGAGCTCCTCGGTCAGGTTGGACTCGGTCCCGGGAATGCCCAGGTCCTGCGCCCGCTTGTCGGCCATCGCGAGCAGCCTGCGGATCCGGCCGGCCACCGCGTCCTTCGTCAGCGGCGGGTCGGCGAGCGCGCCCAGCTCCTCCAGGGAGGCCTGCTTGTGCTCCATGCGGAGCCGGCCGGCCGCGGCCAGGTGCTCGGGCACCTCCTCCGCGAGGATCTCCAGCGCGCGCTGCACCCGGGCACCCGCGGCGACCGCCGCGCGGGCCGAACGGCGCAGGTTGGCGTCGTCGAAGTTGGCCAGGCGGTTGGCGGTGGCACGGACCTCGCGCCGCATCCGCCGCTCCTCCCAGGCGAGCACCGACTCGTGCGCGCCGAGCCGGGTCAGCAGGGCGCCGATCGCGTCGCCGTCGCGGACGACGACCCGGTCCACCCCCCGCACCTCGCGGGCCTTCGCCGCGATCGAGAGCCGGCGCGCCGCCCCGACCAGGGCGAGAGCCGCCTCGGGCCCCGGGCAGGTGACCTCCAGGGAGGAGGACCGGCCCGGCTCCGTCAGCGAGCCGTGTGCCAGGAAGGCACCCCGCCAGGCCGCCTCCGCGTCACAGGTGGCACCGGAGACCACCTGCGGCGGGAGGCCCCGGATGGGGCGGCCCCGGCCGTCCACGAGACCCGTCTGGCGGGCCAGCTGGTCGCCGCCGGCCACCACCCGCACCACGAAGCGCGAGCCGCGCCGCAGCCCGCCGGGGGCCATCACGATCAGCTCGGAGCTGTGCCCGAAGATCTCCAGGATGTCCCGCTTGAGGCGGCGGGCCGCCATCGCCGTGTCCAGCTCCGCCTCGATCACGATGCGGCCGCTCACCAGGTGCAGCCCGCCCGCGAACCGCAGGATCGACGAGACCTCTGCCTTCCTGCAGCAGGTCCGGGTGACGGGAAGCCGGGAGATCTCGTCCTTCACCGCTGCCGTCATCGCCATGGGCCGATCCTTCCATGCATCCGAAAAATACGGTCGTACGCGGCGGCCAACAGCTCCGGGTCATGCTTCGCGGAGCCGTCGGGCCCGGCCACCGGCGCCAGCTCGACCGCGGCGCCGAGCCGCTTGGCGGCATCGGCGAGGGACTCGCGGTCGGGCACGGCCGCCTCGTCGGCGAGCACCACGTCCAGGGCGAGTTTAGGGGCGTGTCGTCCCAAAACCTCCAAATGACGCTGCGGGGAGAAGCCCTCTGTTTCTCCGGGCTGCGGCGCGAGGTTCAGCGAGAGCACCTTTCGGGCCTTCGTCTCGACCAGGGCGTCGAGGAGTTCCGGGACGAGGAGGTGCGGGATCACGGACGAGAACCAGGAGCCCGGGCCCAGTACGACCCAGTCCGCGTCGAGCACCGCGGCGACCGCCTCGGGCACGGCGGGCGGGTCGTTCGGCACCAGGTGCACGGACTGCACCTCGCCCGGGGTGAGCGCCACCGTCGCCTGCCCGGCCACGGTGTCCACGTCGTCCGGCCGCGCCGGATCGTGGCCCTTGACCAGGGCCTGGAGCTCCAGGGGCACGGCGGACATGGGCAGCACCCGGCCCTGGGCGCCGAGCAGCCGTCCCACCAGGTCCAGGGCCTGGACGGGGTCGCCGAGCTGCTCCCAGAGGGCGACGATCAGCAGGTTGCCGACGGCGTGGCCGTTGATCTCGCCCTTGGACTGGAAGCGGTGCTGGATCACCCGGGCCCAGGTCTGGCCCCAGTCGTCGTCCCCGCAGAGCGCGGCGAGCGCCTTGCGCAGATCGCCCGGCGGCAGCACGCCGAGCTCCTCCCGGAGCCGGCCGCTGGAGCCCCCGTCGTCGGCGACGGTCACGACGGCGGTGAGGTCGTCGCCGGTGATCCGGCGGAGCGCGGCGAGGGACGCCGACAGCCCCATGCCGCCGCCCAGCGCGACGACCTTGGGCGGGGTGCCGCGCCTGCGGAGCGTACGCCGCACCGCGAGGGTGGACGTACGCCGGCGGTACGGCTTCACTCGCGCCCCATGTCCCGGTGGACGACGACGGTCTCGACCCCTTCGGCCGCCAGGCGGGCGGCGAGCCGCTCGGCGGTGGCCACGGAGCGGTGCTTGCCGCCGGTGCAGCCCACGGCGACGGTGACGTACCGCTTGCCCTCGCGGCGGTAGCCCGCGGCGATCAGCTGGAGCAGCTCCGTGTAGCGGTCGAGGAACTCCTTGGCGCCGGGCTGGTTGTAGACGTAGTTCGACACCTCCTCGTTGAGGCCGGTGAAGGGGCGCAGCTCGGGGACCCAGTGCGGGTTCGGCAGGAAGCGCATGTCGACGACGAGGTCGGCGTCGACCGGCAGGCCGTACTTGAAGCCGAAGGACATCACGGTGGCCCGCAGCTCGGGCTCCTCGTCGCCCGCGAACTGGGCGTCCATCTTGGCGCGCAGCTCGTGGACGTTGAGGCTGGAGGTGTCGATCACCAGGTCGGCGTCGCCGCGCAGCTCGCGCAGCAGGTCGCGCTCGGCGGCGATGCCGTCGGTGATGCGGCCGTCACCCTGGAGGGGGTGCGGCCTGCGGACCGACTCGAAGCGCCGGACGAGGGCGTCGTCGGACGACTCCAGGAAGACGATCCGGCGGGTGACCTGCTTGGCGTCGAGGTCGGCGAGGGACTCCCTGAGGTTGTCGAAGAACTGCCGGCCGCGGACGTCCACGACGACGGCGATCCGGGCGACGTTGCCCTGGGAGCGCGCGCCGAGCTCCACCATGGTGGGGATCAGCGCGGGCGGCAGATTGTCCACGACGAACCAGCCGAGGTCCTCCAGGCACTTCGCCGCGGTGGACCGGCCGGCCCCGGACATGCCGGAGATGATCACCAGCTCGGGAATGGCCGCCTCGGCGCCGCTGTCGCCGGGGGTCTCCTTCGTGCCCGTACTCACGTGTCCTGCTCCGTCTTCTCGGTCGTGCTGGTCTTGCGGTTCGTTCCGGTCCTGCTCGTGCGCGGTCATGCCGTGCCGCCCCCGTCGTCTTCCATGATCTCTCCTGTCGCCGTGTTCACGGCGGGTGCGGCCGGGGCCGCCTGGGCGAGGGCCACGACGACCGCCTCCGCGGTCTTCCGGCCCATGCCGGGGACCTCGCAGATCTGCTCGATTGTCGCCTGTCGGAGCCGCTTCACCGAGCCGAAATGCTTGATCAACGCCTGTTTCCGGGTGTCGCCGAGCCCCGCGACCGCGTCGAGTGGGCTGGTCCGGATGCGTTTCGTCCGCTTGGACCGCTGGTAGCGGATGGCGAAGTCGTGAGCCGTGTCACGCACCCGCTGGAGCAGATAGAGGCCCTCGCTGGACCGCGGCAGCACCACCGGGTCGTCGTCACCGGGCAGCCACACCTCCTCCAGGCGCTTGGCCAGCCCGCACACCGCGATGTCGTCGATTCCCAGCTCGTCGAGGGCGCGGCGGGCCGCGGCGACCTGCGGCTGCCCGCCGTCGACCACGACGAGCTGCGGCGGGTACGCGAAGCGCTTCGGCCGCCCGTCGTCCTCGGCCGGCACCTCCCCGCCGGCCGGCGCCTCGCCGTCACCGGCCGGACCCCACTCCCCCGTCCGGTCCTTCTCGGCGAGGTAGCGCTTGAAGCGGCGGCCGATCACCTCGTGCATGGACCGGACGTCGTCCTGGCCCTCGAAGCCCTTGATCTGGAAGCGCCGGTACTCGCTCTTGCGGGGCAGCCCGTCCTCGAAGACCACCATCGAGGCCACCACGTCCTCGCCCTGCAGGTGCGAGATGTCGAAGCACTCGATCCGCAGCGGCGCCGAGTCCAGGTCCAGGGCCTCGGCGATCTCCTCCAGGGCCCGGGAGCGCGTGGTCAGGTCGCTCGCGCGCTTCGTCTTGTGCAGCACCAGCGCCTGCTGGGCGTTGCGCGCGACCGTCTCCATCAGGTCCTTCTTGTCGCCGCGCTGCGGGATCCGCAGCGAGACGTTGGACCCGCGGCGGCCCGACAGCCACGCGGTCACCGCCGCCGCGTCCTCGGGCAGCGCCGGGACCAGGACCTCCTTGGGGACCGTCTCGCCGCTCTCCTCGCCGTACAGCTGCTGGAGCGCGTGCTCCACCAGGCCCGCCGTGTCGACGGCCTCCACCTTGTCGGTCACCCAGCCGCGCTGGCCGCGGACGCGTCCTCCGCGGACGTGGAAGATCTGGACGGCGGCCTCCAGCTCGTCCTCCGCCAGGGCGATCAGGTCGGCGTCCGTGGCGTCGGCG
Organism: Streptomyces sp. LMG1-1-1.1; assembly: GCF_040815545.1. Taxonomy (NCBI): domain Bacteria; kingdom Bacillati; phylum Actinomycetota; class Actinomycetes; order Kitasatosporales; family Streptomycetaceae; genus Streptomyces; species Streptomyces sp. LMG1-1-1.1. Next base: position 154,619 of record NZ_JBFPNH010000087.1, read on the forward strand.
AGGACGACGGCGCTCTTCTCCATGGCCCGGCGCAGCGCCTCTATGTCGTCCCGCAGCCGCGCGGCCTTCTCGTACTCCATGTCCTCGGCCGCGATCGTCATCTGCTTCTCGAGCCGCCGGATGTACGTGCCGGTCCGGCCGGCCATGAAGTCGCAGAACTCCTCGGCCAGTTCACGGTGCTCCTCGGGCGTCACCCGCCCGACGCACGGTGCCGCGCACTTCCCGATGTAGCCCAGCAGACACGGCCGTCCCGCCGACGCGGCGTTCCGGAAGACACCGGCCGAACACGTGCGGACCGGGAACACCCGCAGCATCAGGTCGACCGTCTCGCGGATCGCCCACGCGTGCCCGTACGGCCCGAAGTACCGCACGCCCTTCTTCTTCTGGCCGCGCATCACCTGGACCCGCGGGAACTCCTCGTTCAGCGTCACCGCGAGGTACGGGTAGCTCTTGTCGTCCCGGTACTTCACGTTGAACCGCGGGTCGAACTCCTTGATCCAGGTGTACTCCAGCTGGAGCGCCTCGACCTCGGTCGACACCACCGTCCACTCCACGGACGCGGCCGTCGTCACCATCGTCGCCGTCCGCGGATGCAGGCTCGTCAGCGGCTGGAAGTAGTTCGCCAGGCGCTGGCGCAACGACTTCGCCTTGCCCACGTAGATCACCCTGCGGTGCTCGTCGCGGAACTTGTAGACCCCAGGCTCGTCGGGGATCTCACCCGGCTTGGGGCGGTAGCTGGAGGGGTCTGCCATACCCCCCACCCTACTGTCGCCCACCGACACTCCGGCCGGGCGCGCTCGTTGGCGAAGCATGGCGAATCATGGTGTGGAAACGGCTCGGGGACGGCTCGCGGACGGGGTGTGCGTGATCACGGGCGCGGCGAGCGGCATCGGGCGGGCGACGGCAGAACGCTTCCTCCGCGAAGGGGCCCGCGTGGTGGCCGCCGACCGCGACGCGGAGCGCCTCGCGACCCTGGCGGGAGTCGTCCCCGTGACCGGCGACGTCTCCCGCCCGGACGACGCCCGGCGCATGATCACCACCGCCGTCGACCGCTTCGGCCGGCTCGACGTCCTCGTCGCCAACGCCGGCGTCATCCCCCTGCTCTCCATCACCGAGGCCGAGGCGTCCGACTTCGACGAGGTAATGGCCGTCGACGGCCGCGGCATGTTCCTGACCTGCAAATACGCGATCGAAGCCATGCTCGTCTCGGGCGGCGGCGCCATCGTCTGCACCTCGTCCATCTCCGGCGTGGCCGGACAGGCCCGGCAGGCCGTCTACGGCCCCGCGAAGTTCGTCGCCTCCGGACTGACCAAACACCTCGCCGTGGAATGGGCGGAGCACGGAATCCGGGTGAACGCCGTTGCCCCCGGGACCATCGAGACCGAACGGGTCGCCGCCGCGCGCCACGAACCCGGCGGGCCCGAGTACCTCGCCGAGGCCCTCCGCGCGCATCCCATGGCGCGGTTCGGCACGCCCGGCGAGGTCGCTTCCGCCATCCTCTTCCTCGCCTCCGACGAAGCCTCCTTCATCACCGGCGCCATCCTCCCCGTAGACGGCGGCTACCTCGCCCACTAACCCCCTGGGCCCGCACCCACGCGCCCTGAACCTCCGGGCGTGCCCGCGCCGCTTGGACCGCCTTCGCGGCCTGAGCCTCCGGGCGTGCCCGCGCCGCCTGGACCGTCGCGCGAGCCCTCGCGGCCCGGTCCTCCGGGCGTGCCCTCGGGGCCTGGGCCTCCGGGCGCGCCCTCGGGGCCTGGGCCTCCGGGCGTCCCCGCGCCTCGTGCGGGTGGCCGCGCCGTCCGCCCGGCCCACCCCCGTGTGGGCAATCGTCCCGCCGGGGCGGGACGGGTGGGCACACGGGACGGCGCCCTCGGCGGCGCCTCGCCCCCCTGCACCTACCCGCACCCATAGCTCGCCGCCCACCCGGTGCGGGATCAGGCGCGGAAGCCTAGGCCCGGCAAGGGGCGCCGTTCCGTTGTGCCCACCCGTTCCGCCCCAGCGGAACGATTGCCCACAACGAGGGGGGGCGCCGTCCGTTGTGCCCACGGCGAGGGGGGCCGGGGTGGGTGGGAACCGCCTCGGCGGAACGAGTACCCACAGTGGGGGTGGGCAGGGCACGTCGTCCGCTGTGCCCCGCAACGGGGGTGGCGGAGTTGGGCCCGCAACTGGGGGTGGCGGCGTGCGTCCTGTGGGCGGGGGCGTCGGCCGTTGGGTCCGCAGCGGGGTGGGCCGGAGTGGGCGGCGGCCTGGTGCGTGCCCGCGTCCGGGGCCGGGGAGGGCGGCGGGGCGGGCACGGCGGGGTCAGGGGTGGCGGCGGCGCCGGCGGAGGGTGGCGGTGAGGGCGACGGCGAGGAGGGCGGTGGCGCCGACGGCGGTGGAGGCCGGGGAGAGGGTGGGTTCGGCGGCGGAGGGTTGGGGGGTGGGGGTGGGGGCGTAGCCGCCGGCGGCGCCCTTGTGCGCGTAGGGGGAGCCGGGGAGCTTGTCGGCGTAGGCGCGGACGACGCGGTCGCGATAGGCGGCGAGGGTGGTGCCGCCGCGGCCGACGGCTCGTATCGCGTCCTCGTCGAGAGGGAGGACCTTGGTGCCCTTGTGGACGTACCACGCGTCGATCTGAGGCTCGCGGAAGACGACGCCGCCGGGCAGGACGCGGCCGCCCTGTTCGGCGTAGCGGATCTCGTCGTCGCCGGTGGCGATGTTGACGACCTGCCAGCCGTCCGGCCGGTGGACGGTCCAGAGGGAGGCTTTGCTGCCGTCGGAGGCGACGGCGCGGCTGGCGCGGAACTCGACGCGGGCGACGGGGGCGCCGGGCTTTCCGGCGACGAAGTCGGGGGAGAGGATGCGGACGGGTACGGACGGGCCGTCGACGCGCGGGGCGACGGCGGTGCGGGCGAGGGCGCCGTCCCGGGCGAAGAAGCGGGACAGGGTGTCGAGGGTGCCGGGCGCGGCGGCGGCCTGTTCGGCGGTCGCCGCGGGCGGCGGGCCGTCGGCCGCGGCGGCCGGGAGGGTGCCGAGCGCGACGAGGGCGGTGAGGGCGGCGGCGGTGAGGAGGCCGGTGGCCGTGGCACGTGCGGTCATCGTCGTCACGCCCCGATCCGGTAGAGGGAGTGGGTCCAGGAGAACGAGCTGTTGTCGACGTACCAGGCGTGCGAGGCCCAGTTGTACCGGTCGCTGGAGGGCCAGGGGTCGCCCCAGTAGACCCAGCTGCCGGAGTCGTCGTACCCGTAGAGCACGTGCATGTGGCCGCCGCCGCTCGACCACTGGATCCGGGTCTCGACGGGCCGGTTCGCGTTGATCTCGGTCTGGACGGTGGAGTAGCGCAGCCAGCCGTCGACGTACGAGCCGGGGTTGATGCCGGCCCAGTCGAGCCCGGTCTGGACGTTGCCGAGCGTGGCCTGCCAGTTGGGGCAGTCGTAGCCCTGCTGGCGGTTGAAGGCGGCGTTGCAGAACTGGTTCTGGCTGTAGCCGCGGCCGAACCAGGTGGCGATGGTGTTGCCGCTCGCGGCCCAGCACCAGTTGGTCTTCTGCTGGGCCTGCATGGTGATGTTCAGCCTCTTGGAGGCGAGGGCGGTGACGTCCTCACCGGTGGGCGCGGCGGAGGCGGAGGTGGTGGGGACGAGGAAGAGGGCGGCTGCGGCCAGTGCCGCGAGGGACAGTCTTCTGCTGCGCATCGCGTTCCTCCCATGGCGGGGGTGTGGGGATGTGGGGAGTGGAGGAGCGCGTCCGGACGCTGGTCAGGAGCATGTTCCGTTGTCCGGAGCGGGTCAACACGCTTCAATGCGGGGTGACATCGGACTGTGAACGGTGTGACCCGGGTGTGAACGGACGCCCTCGGCCCACCTGCCCGCCCACCCCACGCGGCGCGACGGTCCGCATCCCCGTCGTGAACGTTCACTGAGGAGTCCTCGTGAGCCACACCGAGGCCGATCTGGTGCAGCTGCTGCACACCGGCCCCTTCCATCTGGCGCTGCGCACGGCCTTCGCCGTGCGCGGCCTTCCGCTCCAGCGGGTCCAGCACCATCTCGCGCACCGGGGCGTCAAGGTCGGGGTGACGAGTCTGAGCTACTGGCAGCAGGGGGCCCGCCGCCCGCAGCGGCCGGAGTCCCTGAAGGCCGTGCGCGCCCTGGAGGAGGTGCTCCAGCTGCCGGGGAACTCGCTCCTGCGGCTTCTGACGGAGGACGCGGCGGCCCGGTCCGAGGTGGAGCGCCCGGCGGCCCGCTCGTACCGCTCGCTGGTGGAGGCGTCCGGCGCGGTCGAGGAGCTGCTCGCGGGCCTCGACGTGCCGACGGACGGTGGGCTGCACACGGTGGGGCACCACGAGCGGGTACGGATCGGGGCGGGGCGGGAGCTGCTCGGGCGGGAGTCGCAGCACGTGGTGCGGGCGCACCGGAACGGCATCGACCGCTACCTCGCCATCCACCACGGCGATCCGGGCTGCGACCCGTCCCGGGTGGCCGTGCGGGCGGTGGAGAACTGCCGCACCGGCCGGGTGCGGTGGCATGCCGCGACGGGCGTCCTGGTCGCGGAGCTGCTCTTCGACGCGCGGCTGCGCGCCGGGGACACGTATCTCTTCTCGTACGGCTTCGAGGACGGTACGGCGGGGGCGAGCGGGGAGTACGTGCGCGGGTTCAGCTTCGCGGGCGGGCAGTACGTGCTCCAGGTCCGCTTCGACGAGGCCGCGCTCCCGGCGCGCTGCCGGAGGTTCGCGCAGGCCTCCGCGGGGGCGCCGCGCGGAGGCCGTGCGGAGCTGACCCTGAGTGGCCGGCACCGCACGGTGCACCTCGTGGAGCAGGGCGTACGCCCGGGGATCCTGGGAATCGACTGGGACTGGGCGTGAGCCCCCGGCTCAGGCCTTGGAGGCCTCGGGGCCGGCGACCAGGGTGCCGTCCTCGACGCGGATGGGGACCTCGGGCAGCGGGACGGTGGCCGGGCCGCGGACCGCCTTGCCGGTCGTGACGTCGAAGCGGCTGCCGTGGCAGGGGCAGTTGCCTTCGTTCTCCTCGACCTTGTCGAGGACGCAGCCGGCGTGGGTGCACTGGGCGCTGAACGCCTTGTACTGGCCCTTGGCCGGGCAGCTCACCACGAGGCGCTGTTCGCGGTAGAGCTTGGATCCGCCGACGGGGACCTCGTCCGGGGCGCCGAGCCGGACCGGCGCGGTCGGGGTCGGGACCTCGGCGTGGCCGAGCTTCGACTCGGTGGAGCAGGCGGCGACTCCCAGCCCGGCGGCACCGGCGAGGGCCGCGCCCTTCAGTACGGTGCGGCGGCTGGACTGGCCGGACATGAGCGCTCCACGGTGAGATCGGGGACAACACACCCCGAGGGGTGACCCGACCGACGATACCGGCGCCCTCCGGCGGCCCTGCGCCCGCCCCTGAACCGGCCGGCGGACCGCCGGCCGCGGGGAGGTACGGGGCAGGTACCGGGCAGGCATGGGGCGGGTGCGGCAGGGCCCCCGGGTGGGGGCCCTGCCGTGACGTCACGCCTTGCGGGCCCGGGTGGTCGCCTTCTTGGCGGTGGCCTTGGTGGCCGTCGCCTTGGTGGCCGTCGCCTTCGTGGCCGTCGCCTTCGTGGCCGTCGCCTTCGTGGCCGTCGCCTTCGTGGCCGTGGCCTTGGTGGCCGTAGCCTTCGTGGCCGTCTTCTTGGCCGGGGCGGCGGTCTTCTTGGCGGGGGCCTTCTTAGCCGCCGTCTTCTTCGCACCGCGTGCCGCGGGGACGGTCACGCCGGCGTCGCTGATCCGGTCGGCGCCGAGGATCTCGCGGAGGAACTTGCCGGTGTGGCTCGCCGGGACGGAGGCGACCTCCTCCGGCGTGCCCTCGGCGATCACCAGGCCGCCGCCGCTGCCGCCTTCGGGGCCCATGTCGATGACCCAGTCCGCGGTCTTGATGACGTCGAGGTTGTGCTCGATGACGATCACCGAGTTCCCCTTGTCGACCAGGTTGGACAGGACCTTGATCAGCTTCGAGATGTCCTCGAAGTGCAGACCGGTGGTCGGCTCGTCCAGGACGTAGACCGTGCGGCCCGTCGAGCGCTTCTGGAGCTCGGAGGCGAGCTTGACGCGCTGCGCCTCGCCGCCGGAGAGCGTCGGCGCGGACTGGCCGAGCCGGACGTATCCGAGGCCGACCTCGTTGAGCGTGCGCAGGTGCCGGGCGATGGTCGGGACGGCCTCGAAGAAGTCGAGGGCCTCCTCGATCGGCATGTCCAGGACCTCGGCGATGGACTTGCCCTTGTAGTGGACCTCCAGGGTCTCCCGGTTGTACCGGTCGCCGTGGCAGACCTCGCACGGGACGTAGACGTCCGGGAGGAAGTTCATCTCGATCTTGATGGTGCCGTCGCCGGAGCAGTTCTCGCAGCGGCCGCCCTTGACGTTGAAGGAGAAGCGGCCGGGCAGGTAGCCCCGGACCTTGGCCTCCATCGTCTCGGCGAAGAGCCTGCGGACGTGGTCGAAGACGCCGGTGTACGTCGCCGGGTTCGACCGCGGCGTGCGGCCGATCGGGGACTGGTCGACGTGCACGACCTTGTCGACGAGGTCGTCGCCGTCCACGCGCGTGTGGCGGCCGGGCACCGACTTGGCGCCGTTCAGCTCGCGCGCCAGGTGGGTGTAGAGGATGTCGTTGACCAGGGTCGACTTGCCGGAGCCGGAGACTCCGGTGACGGCGCTGAGGACGCCGAGCGGGAAGGCGACGTCGATGTCCCGCAGGTTGTTCTCGCGGGCCCCGTGCACGGTGAGCCGGCGCCCGGGGTCCACGGGCCGGCGGACGTCCGGGGTGGCGATGGCCCGGCGGCCGGACAGGTACTGCCCGGTCATCGACTCCTCGTTGGCGAGGAGCTCCTTCAGGGAGCCGGAGTGGACGACCTTGCCGCCGTGCTCGCCGGCGCCGGGGCCGATGTCGACGACCCAGTCCGCGACCTTGATGGTGTCCTCGTCGTGCTCGACGACGATGAGCGTGTTGCCCATGTCGCGGAGCCGGACCAGGGTCTCGATGAGCCGGTGGTTGTCTCGCTGGTGGAGGCCGATGGACGGCTCGTCGAGCACGTAGAGCACGCCGACCAGGCCGGAGCCGATCTGGGTGGCGAGCCGGATGCGCTGGGCCTCGCCGCCGGAGAGGGTGCCCGCGGCCCGGTTGAGCGAGAGGTAGTCGAGGCCGACGTCGACGAGGAAGCGCAGCCGCTCGTTGACCTCCTTGAGGACCCGCTCGGCGATCTTCTTGTCACGGGCGTTGAGCTTGAGCCGGGCGAGGAACTCGGCGCAGTCGCTGATGGACATCGCGGCGACCTCGGCGATGGACCGGTCCATGACCGTGACCGCGAGGACGATCGGCTTGAGGCGGCTGCCCTCGCAGGTGGGGCAGGGCACCTCGCGCATGTAGCCCTCGAAGCGCTCGCGGCTGGAGTCGCTCTCGGCCTCGGTGTGGCGCCGCTTGACGAAGGAGACGGCGCCCTCGAAGGCGGGGGTGGTGTAGGCGCGCTCGCGCCCGTACCGGTTGCGGTAGCGGACCTCGACCTGGGTCTTGTGGCCGTACATCAGGGCCTTCTTGGCGCGCTGCGGCAGTCCCGCGTACGGGATGTCCGTGCGGAAGCCGAGGGCCTGGGAGAGTCCGCCGATGAGCCGGCCGAAGTACTCCTTGGTGTGGCCGTGCGACCAGGGGTGGATGGCGCCCTCGTCGAGGGACTTGTCCTCGTCGGGGACGACCAGCTCGGGGTCGACCTCCATACGGGTGCCGATGCCGGTGCAGTCGGGGCAGGCGCCGAAGGGCGAGTTGAAGGAGAAGGAGCGCGGCTCCAGCTCCTCGAAGGACAGGTCGTCGTACGGGCAGTAGAGGTGCTCCGAGTACATCCGCTCGCGCTCGGGGTCGTCCTCGGCGAGGTCGACGAAGTCGAGCACGACCATGCCGCCGGAGAGCCCGAGCGCGGTCTCGACCGAGTCGGTGAGCCGGCGCTTGGCGCTGTCCTTCACGGTGAGGCGGTCGACGACCACCTCGATCGTGTGCTTCTCCTGCTTCTTCAGCGTCGGCGGCTCGCTGAGCTGCACGGTCACGCCGTCGACCCGGGCGCGGCTGTAGCCCTTGGTCTGGAGGTCGGCGAAGAGGTCGACGAACTCGCCCTTCCGCTCGCGCACGAGCGGCGAGAGGACCTGGAAGCGGCTGCCCTCGGGCAGCTCGAGGACCTTGTCGACGATGGCCTGCGGCGACTGGCGGGAGATCGGGCGGCGGCACTCGGGACAGTGCGGCTTGCCGATGCGGGCGAAGAGCAGCCGGAGGTAGTCGTAGACCTCCGTGATGGTGCCGACCGTCGAGCGCGGGTTGCGCGAGGTCGACTTCTGGTCGATGGAGACGGCGGGCGACAGACCTTCGATGAAGTCGACGTCCGGCTTGTCCATCTGGCCGAGGAACTGCCGGGCGTACGAGGAGAGCGACTCGACGTACCGGCGCTGCCCCTCGGCGAAGATCGTGTCGAACGCGAGGGAGGACTTGCCCGATCCCGAAAGCCCGGTGAAGACGATCAGGGAGTCACGCGGGAGGTCGAGCGAGACGTTCTTGAGGTTGTGCTCGCGAGCGCCACGAACGATGAGACGGTCGGCCACGCCGGTCCGCACCTTTCTTCAGAGAGCGGATGTGCCTGACACACCCAACAACCAAGGATGCCGGATGCTTCCATCGAGCCTATAGCACGCACATTCGATTTCCGGCCGCGCGCAGACCGCTTCACCCGAACGAGTGGCGGCGCAGGAGGTCGGGACCCTTCCCCGATCTGGCCCGACCGCCACGGCACCCCCTAGGGTCGGCGCCATGATCGATCACGAACTCGACCTTGCCTCCGTACGCGAAGCGACCGACCGGCTGCTGACGGCGGTCGCCTCCTGGGACAACGCGGCGACGGCCGAGCCGTCACGGCTTCCCGGCTGGACGCGCGGCCACGTCCTCGCCCACCTCTCCCGCAACGCCGACGCTCTGGTCAACGTCCTCCAGGGTCGGCCGATGTACGCGGACGGCAAGACCAGGGACGCCGACATCGAGCGCGACTCCGGCCGCCCGCTCGACGTCCAGCTCGCCGACCTGCGCGAGTCCGCCGACCGCTTCCAGGCCGTCGCCGCCGAGCCGGCCGACTGGGCCCGCACGGTCGAGCTCCGCAACGGCGTCACGGACAGCGCCTCCCGGATCCCCTTCCGCCGCTGGGTGGAGGTCGCCCTGCACCACGTCGACCTGGGCGTCGGCTACGAGCTCGAGGACCTGCCCGAGGAGTTCGTCCAGCGCGAGATCGACTTCCTCACCGAGCGCTTCGCCGGACTGGAGAGCCTCCCGGCGACCGTCCTGTGGGCGGCCGACGGGCGGGGCTGGACGACCGGCGGCACCTCGGGCGGCGTCGCCGTCATGGGCCCGGCCACCGAGATGCTCGGCTGGCTCGCCGGGCGCCGCGACGGCTCGGCCCTCACCACCAAGGGCGGCCCCCTGCCGGAGCTCCCCCCGCTGTAGCCGCCGCCGTCACTCCCCGGGGCTAGTCTGAGCCCATGACGTACAGCGGAGTGGTGAAGGTCGGCGGACCTGCGGACGTGCACGAGCTGACGGACCTGATGATCTCGAAGGTCGCGGTCGGCCCGATGGACAACAACGCGTATCTGCTGCGCTGCCGGGCCACCGGCGAGCAGCTGCTCATCGACGCGGCGAACGACGCGGACACGCTCCTCACGCTGATCGGTGACGACGGCATCACCGCCGTCGTCACCACCCACCGACACGGCGACCACTGGCAGGCGCTCGCCGACGTCGTCGCGGCGACCGGCGCCCGTACGTACGCGGGCGCGTACGACGCGGAGGGCATCCCGGTCGCGACCGACGTGCCCGTCGAGGACGGGGACGCGATCCGGGTGGGCCGGGTCGAGCTGACCGCCCGCCGCCTGGTCGGTCACACCCCGGGCTCGATCGCCCTGGTCTACGACGACCCGCACGGCCACCCCCACGTCTTCACCGGCGACTGCCTGTTCCCCGGCGGGGTGGGCAACACCTGGAAGGACCCGGGGGCCTTCGCGAGCCTCATCCAGGACGTGGAGACCAAGCTCTTCGGCGTCCTGCCGGACGAGTCCTGGGTCTACCCGGGCCACGGCAAGGACACCACGCTCGGTGACGAGCGCCCGCACCTCGCGGAGTGGCGCGAGCGCGGCTGGTGACGCCCGGCGCGCGGCCCCGGAGCTGCGCGCCTCCGCACGCCCCCGTAACCCGGGCGGCGGCGGGGTAGTTGGCGCGACATGCCCCACAGTCACCCTCAGTCGCCGCCCGCCTCCCCCGCCGTCCCGGACGCGGCGGCGTCCCCGCCCCCTTCGATGGGGCGGGTCGCCGCGGCCTCGCTCGTCGGCACCGCCATCGAGTTCTTCGACTTCTTCGTCTACGGGACGGCGGCTGCCCTCGTCCTGGGACCGCTGTTCTTCCCGACCTTCTCCCCGCTCGCCGGGACCCTGGCCGCCTTCGGCACCTTCGCCGCCGGCTTCCTGGCCCGGCCGCTGGGCTCGGTCCTCTTCGGCCACGTCGGCGACCGGTACGGGCGGCGGCCGGTCCTCTTCGCCTCGCTGCTCCTGACCGGCTGCGCCACGGTCGCGGTCGGCTGCGTCCCCACGTACGCGACGCTCGGCATCGCCGCCCCCGTGCTGCTGCTCCTCCTCCGCTTCCTCCAGGGCCTGGGGCTCGGCGGCGAGTGGGGCGGGGCCGTGCTGCTGACCGCCGAGCACGCCCCGGAGCACCGGCGCGCGCTGTGGTCGAGCTTCCCGCAGGTCGGTCCGGCGATCGGCTTCCTGCTCGCGAACGGGGTGATGCTGGCGCTCACGGCCGGGCTGAGCGAGGCGGAGTTCCGCGCCTGGGGCTGGCGGGTGCCGTTCTGGGCGGCCGGGGTGCTCGCGGCGGCCGGACTGCTGCTGCGCTCGTCGCTGGCCGAGACCCCGCAGTTCGAGGAGCTGTCCGCGTCGGGGCGGCGCGCGGGCGCCCCGCTGGTCGAGGTGGCGCGCGACCACTGGCGCCTGGTGCTGCTGACGGCGGGGGCGCTCGCGGTCGGGTACGCGGTCTTCTACACGGTCTCCACCTGGGCGCTGGCCTACGGCACCGAGCGGCTCGGGGTGAGCAGCACGGTGATGCTGACCTGCGTGATGGCGGCGGTGGCGGTCAAGGGCGCGGCCACCCCGTTCGTGGCGCTGCTCGCCGACCGCTGGGGCCGCCGGCCGCTGTGCCTGGCGGGGTGCGCGGCGTCGGCACTGTGGATGTTCCCGATGGTGGCGCTGCTGCACACCGCGCAGCCGCTCCTGATGTTCCTCGGGTTCCTGGGTTCGCTGCTGGCCTTCATCACGATGTTCGCGGTGGTCGCCGCGTATCTGCCGGAGCTGTACGAGCCCCGGGTCCGCTGTACGGGCGCGGCCGTCGGCTACAACCTCGCCGGCGTCCTCGGCGGGGCCCTCACGCCCCTCGTCGCCACGGCCCTCTCGGACGGCGACTCCGGCCCGCCCTGGGGTGTGGCGGCGTATCTGACGCTGGTGGCCCTCGTCAGTCTGGGCTGCTTCGCCCTGCTGCCGGAGACCCTGCCGGGGCGGTCGCGCCCGGAGGCGGAGGAGGTCGCGCCCGCCTGACGCGAGAACGGCGACGGCCGGCCCCGGGACGATGTCCCCGGGGCCGGCCGTCGCCGTGTGTGCCGCGTCAGGCGCCGATGCTGTCCTTCTCGGCGTCGCCGGCGTCGGCCACGCTCTCGGCGGCCTCCCGCTCGGACTGCCTCTTGGAGGCGATCAGGCTGGTGATCGTGGTGACGACCAGGACGCCGCCGATGAAGGCGAGCGAGAACGGGATGGAGATCTCCGGGACGTGCACCCCGGACTCGTGCAGGGCGTGCAGCACCAGCTTCACGCCGATGAAGCCGAGGATCACGGACAGGCCGTAGCTGAGGTGGACCAGCTTCTTGAGCAGGCCGCCGATCAGGAAGTACAGCTGCCGCAGACCCATGAGGGCGAAGGCGTTGGCGGTGAAGACGATGTACGGGTCCTGGGTGAGGCCGAAGATCGCCGGGATGGAGTCGAGGGCGAAGAGGATGTCGGTGGTGCCGATGGCGAGCATGACGACCATCAGCGGCGTCATCACCCGCTTGCCGTTGACCCGGATGAAGAGCTTGGTGCCGTGGTACCGGTCGGCGACGCCGAACCGCTTCTCGGCCATCTTGAGGAGGCGGTTCTCCTCCCAGTCGTCCTCGTCCTCGTCGGCGCGGGCCTCCTGGATGAGCTTCCACGCGGTGTAGATCAGGAACGCGCCGAAGATGTAGAAGATCCAGGAGAAGTTCGCGATGACCGCGGCGCCCGCGATGATGAAGACGGTACGCAGCACCAGGGCGATCACCACGCCCACCAGCAGCACGCGCTGCTGGAGGTGGGAGGGCACCGCGAACTTCGCCATGATCAGGACGAAGACGAAGAGGTTGTCGACACTGAGCGACTTCTCGGTGATGTACCCGGCGAAGAACTCACCGGCGGCCTGCCCGTTGCCGAAGTACCACAGGCCCAGCCCGAAGAGTCCGGCGAGGACGATCCAGACGACCGTCCAGATTCCCGCTTCCTTGACCGACACGTCATGGGGCTTGCGCCCGATGAAGAAGTCGGCACCGATCAGGGCACACAGACCGAGAATGGTCAGCACCCACATGGTCATTGAAACGTCCACTGCGCCTCCGGCGTCGTACGGCTACTGATCAGCGTCGTCGCTGCCGGAGGTCTCTTCCACCCGAGCCGCGGACACCGCAGCCGGGCCGACGCCCCGGGATCGGATCCCTGGTGGATCCGTCCGTATTGACGGGTACGCCGCGCATGGGGAGTACTCCCCTCCGCACGGAAGAGGTTACCCGAAAGACCAAGAGAAGGTAAAGAGCAGGGTAAAGAGCTCCCAAAAGCCCAGGTCAGAAGTGCTTTCCATGGCGAGCCGCGGCCACCTGGGCCAGGACCTGCCGGAGGACGGAACTGCCCGGCGGGAGGATCGGGGGCTCGTACGACCAGGCGTGGCCGACCCACGGGTCGGCGAGGTGGTCGTCCGGGACCGGGGTGAGCCGCAGCAGCGAGCGCCACAGCGGATCGAGCAGGGGGCCGTACGCGGCGGCGTCCGCCCGGTCCGCGACCATCAGCAGATGGACGCCGACCGACGGGCCCTCGTCGGCGAGGTACCGGAGCCGGGTGACCGCCCGGTCGTCGAAGCCGTGCGGGAAGTCGTGCACGAGCAGCAGCTGCCGGGCCGTGTCCAGGCCGGGCGGCAGGGCGTCGGCGGCTCCGCCGCGTACCGCCATCTGCAACAGGTCGACCCGCTCGGTGAGCTGTTCGAGGACCGCGGAGACCCCGGTCGCGCCCCGGGCCGGCGGCGCGGCCAGCACGCCCGTCTCCACGAGCGGCGCCAGCGCGGTGGTGCCCGCGCCGGCGGCGTCGAGGACGTGGACGGTGAACTCGCCCGCCGGGTGCGCCGCGAGCAGCCGGGCGGCGTGCGCGACCGCGCTGTCCAGGGCGAGCCGCCGCAGCTCGATCTCGTCGAGCAGCCCGGCGGCCTCGGAGTGCCCCCTCCCGCTGTCCACCCAGAGCCCCCGCTCCAGCGGCAGCCGGACGAGCATCGGGATCCGCAGGTCGGTGCGCTCGGGGAGGTGGAGGTCGCCGAGGCGGACGGCCATCGGCTCCTCGGCCGGGACGCGGTAGGCGTGCCAGACGGGGCTGTCCCAGCGGGCGTACGCGGGCGGCAGGGCCGGTTCGACGACCTCGGACTCGGCCGCGAGCTGGGCGAGGTCCCGGTCCAGGACCTCCTTGGCCCGCTCCACGAGCTCGTCGTGCCGGGCGCGGGCGGTCGCCCGGGCCGCGTCGTTCGCGCCGCCGACCCGGGAGCGGTAGTCGGAGAGCGACTGGTCGAGCTCCCGGTCGAGCCGGGACTCCGCGAAGTCGCAGGCGCTGCGGTAGGCGGCGGCGGTACGGGCCAGGTCCTCGAACATCCCCCAGACCTGGTTGTACAGGCGCTCGTCCATCGACCAGCCCGAGGCGTCCCCGGCGACCGGCGTCGGCGGCGCCTGCCGGGGCTCCGGGGCGGCGGCCTGACGTCGGGGATGGGCGTAGCTGATCGGGTCGGTGGTGCCCATGGCGGGGGTGGGCGTGCCCGTCGTGGGGACGGCGGGGGGCGTCGGCGGCAGCGGCGGGACGGGGGTCGGGGCGGTGTCCGGTGCGGACGTGCCGACGCGCTCCACCTCGGGGAGGAGCGCCGCCGGGTCGGCGAGCGGACGCGCCGGCTCGGTGGCGGGCTGCTCCGGGGCGACCGCCGCGAGGATGGACGCGGCCAGGTCGGCGGGGCGGTCAAGGCCCTGGTCGCCGAGGAGGGCGGCGAGGCCGCCCTCGTACCCCTGGCCCATGGCGCGGACTTTCCAGGCGCCCTGGCGGCGGTACAGCTCCAGGGCCACGACGGCGGACTCGCTGTCGAGTCCGGTGATCGTGTAGCTGGCGACGTCCGTGCCGTCCTGGCCGGCGACGGCGACGAAGGGGGCGGCGAGGGCGCCGAAGCGGACGGTTCCGGCGCCCGGCGGGAGGGCGAGGAGAACGGAGACGCGGTGGACGGCCTCGGGGACCACCGCCAGGTCGACGGTGAGGCGGTGGTCGGCGGCGCACCGCCCGGGGACGTCGACGCCGGGCAGCGAGGGCGCGCCGGGGTGGGCGATCCACTCGACGCCGGGGATCCGGCCGTGCTCGTCGCCGAGTGTGGCTCCGGCGAGGACGGGGTGTCCGGCCGACACCCGGATCTCCAGTCGGGTGTCGGGCAGGGGGTGGTTCTGCCCCCGGACCAGCTCGGCCGTCATCGACTCTGTCCCCTCGGTGTTTCCTGGTGCCCGAACGTGTTCATGCGGGACAGCTCCCGGCGGCCTCGTGCCTCCGGGAGCTGTGGGTGCGGTCCGCGCCGCGACTACAGGTGCGGCAGGATCGCCGGCATCAGGTCCTGGAAGGTGCGGCCGTTGGCCGGGTTGCCCAGGGCGGTCATCTGCCAGCCGGAGCCGACCCGGTGCACCTTCGCCATGATCTGCGCGGTGTAGTTGCCGCCGCCGTCGAGGGTGTAGCGCGCGAGCTCCTGCCCGTTCGTCTCGTCGACGATGCGGCAGAACGCGTTCTGCACTTCCTGGAACGTCTGGCCGGTGAAGGAGTTCACCGTGAAGACGATCTGGTCGATGTGGACCGGGACCCGCTCCAGGTCGACGAGGATCGCCTCGTCGTCGCCGCCCTGGCCGGCGCCGCCGACGAGGTTGTCACCGGTGTGCTTGACCGAGCCGTCGTCGCTGACCAGGTGGCGGAAGAAGACCACGTCGACCGGCTGCTTGTCGGCGAAGAGGACCGCCGAGGCGTCCAGGTCGATCTCGCGGGTGCGCGAACCGAAGAGACCGCGGCGCGGCGCGGCCTGCCAGCCGAGGCCCATCCGCACCTGGGTGAGACTGCCCCCGCCCTTCTTCTCCAGGCTGATGGCCTGGCCCTTGGTCATGTTGACCGACACGCGTCTGCCCCTCTCGTTGGCGTTCCCCGCGTCCGCTGTTCCGGTGCGTGCGGTTGTCGAGCACCCTACGCAGCGCCACCGACACCGCGGAGGCGAGGTCCGGTTTTGTGTCGGTCTTGCAACACACCGGACCGCGTACGGTCAGGCGAGTCCCGCCTCCTTCATCTGGCGCAACTCCTTCTTCAGCTCTCCCACTTCGTCCCGGAGCCGGGCGGCCACCTCGAACTGCAGCTCGGCGGCCGCGGCCCGCATCCGGTCGGTCATCTCCTCGATGATCGCGGCCAGTTCGGTCGCGGGACGGTCGCCGAGCTCGACCGTCGAGCCCGACCCGCGGGCCTTGCCCCGGCCCTTGGGGGCGTGCGCGGCGAGCGAGGGGACGGGTGCCTTGGCGCCCTTGCCCTCCTTCGCCTGGCGGTAGCCGCTGCCGAGGAGCTCCTCGGTGTCGATCTCCTCGCGCGCGATGGTCGCGACGATGTCGTTGATCTTCTTGCGGAGCGGCTGCGGGTCGATGCCGTGCTCCGTGTTGTACGCGATCTGCTTCTCGCGGCGCCGGTTCGTCTCGTCGATGGCCTGCTCCATCGCCGGCGTGATCCGGTCGGCGTACATGTGGACCTGGCCCGAGACGTTTCGGGCGGCGCGGCCGATCGTCTGGATCAGGGAGGTCCCGGAGCGCAGGAAGCCCTGCTTGTCGGCGTCGAGGATGGCGACGAGGGACACCTCGGGAAGGTCGAGGCCCTCCCGGAGGAGGTTGATGCCGACGAGGACGTCGTACTCGCCGGCGCGCAGTTCGCGGAGCAGCTCGATGCGGCGCAGGGTGTCGACGTCGCTGTGCAGGTAGCGCACCTGGATGCCGAGCTCCAGGAAGTAGTCGGTGAGGTCCTCGGCCATCTTCTTGGTGAGGGTGGTGACGAGGACCCGCTCGTCCTTCTCGGTGCGCAGCCGGATCTCGTGGACCAGGTCGTCGATCTGGCCCTCGGTGGGCTTGACGACGACCTCGGGGTCGACGAGGCCGGTGGGGCGGATGATCTGCTCGACGAAGCCGTCGCCGCGGGACAGCTCGTACGTCCCCGGGGTCGCGGACAGGTAGACGGTCTGACCGATCCGCTCCTGGAACTCCTCCCACTTCAGCGGGCGGTTGTCGAGGGCGGACGGCAGGCGGAAGCCGTGGTCGACGAGGGTCCGCTTGCGGGAGGCGTCGCCCTCGTACATGGCGCCGATCTGCGGCACGGTGACGTGCGACTCGTCGATGACGAGGAGGAAGTCCTCGGGGAAGTAGTCGATGAGGGTGTTGGGCGCGGAGCCGGGCTCGCGGCCGTCGAAGTGCATCGAGTAGTTCTCGATGCCGGAGCAGGAGCCGATCTGCCGCATCATCTCGATGTCGTACGTGGTCCGCATGCGCAGGCGCTGCGACTCCAGGTGCTTGCCCTGCTTGTCGAGCTCGGCGAGGCGGACCTCGAGCTCGCGCTCGATGTCGTTGACCGCGCGCTCCATGCGCTCGGGGCCCGCGACGTAGTGGCTGGCGGGGAAGACGTACAGCTCGCGGTCCTCGCTGATGACCTCGCCGGTGAGCGGGTGGAGGGTGGAGAGGGCCTCGATCTCGTCGCCGAACATCTCGATGCGGACGGCGAGTTCCTCGTACACCGGGAAGATCTCGATGGTGTCGCCGCGGACGCGGAAGGTGCCGCGGGTGAACGCCAGGTCGTTCCGGGTGTACTGGATGTCGACGAAGCGGCGGAGCAGCAGGTCGCGGTCCATCTCCTCGCCGACCTTGAGGGGGACCATGCGGTCCACGTACTCCTGGGGCGTGCCGAGGCCGTAGATGCAGGAGACGGAGGCGACCACGATGACGTCCCTGCGGGTGAGCAGGGAGTTCGTCGCGGAGTGGCGGAGCCGCTCCACCTCCTCGTTGATGGAGGAGTCCTTCTCGATGTACGTGTCCGACTGCGGCACGTACGCCTCGGGCTGGTAGTAGTCGTAGTACGAGACGAAGTACTCCACCGCGTTGTTCGGCAGGAGCTCGCGGAACTCGTTCGCCAGCTGGGCGGCCAGCGTCTTGTTCGGCGCCATCACGAGGGTGGGGCGCTGGAGCTTCTCGATCATCCAGGCGGTGGTCGCCGACTTGCCGGTGCCGGTCGCGCCGAGGAGCACGACGTCCTTCTCGCCCGCGCGGATGCGCCGCTCGAGGTCGGCGATGGCAGCGGGCTGGTCGCCGCTTGGCTGGTAGGAGCTGACGACCTCGAAGGGCGCCACCGAACGTTCGATCTTGGAAACGGGCCGCATGCAACCACCGTACGACCCGGCACTGACACACGGGCGGTGATCGGCTCACCGCCCCGTCCGCGGGTGTCCCGTCACCAGTCCTGGGAGCGGTGGCCGCCCCGGGGGACGCTCCTGCGCGCGGCGCGTCCGGAGGGGCGCGCGGTCCAGTTCGCGGGCTCGCCGTAGGAGGGCACGTGGCGCGGGGCGGGCACCCCGGGGCGGTTCACGCTCCGGGCGTCGGGGCGCTGCCAGTCCGGGTCGCCCATCACGAGCAGCGGGTCGAACATGACGACGACCGCGGCGAGGATCAGGAAGACCGCCGGGCCGATCAGCATCGGCAGGAGGAGCGAGGTCGCGGTGTCGCCGGTCCCGCTGCGGGGCTCCGCTCCGTGCAGGTGGACGCTGACCGCGGCCATGGCGGTGTAGTGCATACCACTGACGGCGACGCCCATCACCAGGCTCGCACCGAGGCTGGCCAGAAATCCATGTACGGAAACGGCCGCCCAGAGGGCCGCGGTGGCGGCCACCACGGCGATGACCACGGAGAAGGCGACGGTGAGCGTGTCGTACTCGATGCGGCCCTGGAGGCGCATGCCGGCCATGCCGAGGTAGTGCATGGTGGCGACCCCGAGGCCCGTGATGGTGCCGCCGGTGACCAGGGTCAGGGCGGTGGCGCCGCGGTAGCCGACGATGAAGATGCCGATGCCGACCATGAGCACGGCGACGCCCAGACTGGCGAAGGTGATGGGGCGGTCGTAGTTGACGGGCGCCTGCTGGACCGAGAAGCCCATCATGGCGATGAAGTGCATCGTCCATATGCCGGTGCCGATCGAGGTGGCGCCGAGGGCGAGCCAGCCCGCCTTGAAGCTCTCGCGGTGGCGGAGCGATCTGGTGGTGCACCGCAGCCCGAGGGCGCCGCCGAGGCACGCCATGAGAAAGGCGGCCACCGGCGTGACGAGCCCGTAGCTGAATCCGTCGACCGTGCCCTGCATGAGCGTGAGTCCTCCACCCCTGGTGCAACGTCGTCCGAAAACAGTCGGTACCGCTGGGTAGTACTACCGGGGCGAGAGTATGGCGCGAAGGGGCCCCGGCGACCACGTCACCGGGGAATTGCCGGTGGTGAGACCGGAGCGAGACCGGTCCGTGATCTTGGGCCGCCACCGGTCCCCGCCCCGGATGTCGGTGCCCGGTCGTACCGTGGGCGGCATGGACATCGAAGCGGGGCCCGCGCGTGCGGCGGAGGCCGTCCCGGTGGAGTGGACGGTCATGGCGAGCGACATCGGGCCGCTCTTCCTCGCCGCGACCGAGCGGGGGCTGGTCCGGGTCGAGTTCCACGCCGACGCCGCACGGCGGGAGCGGATGCTCGACCGGCTGGCCGGGCAGCTCGGCGCGGAGCCGGTGGAGCGCGCCTCCGGACTGCTCGCCGAGCCGGTGCGCCGGTTCGAGCGGTACTTCGCCGGCGAGCCGGGCGACATCATCCTGCCCCTGGACTGGAGCCTGACGACCGGCTTCAACCGGCAGGTGCTCCGCGAACTGGCCGCCGGCGTCCCGTACGGGACGGTCGTCGGGTACGGGGAGCTGGCGAGGCGCGTGGGGCAGCCCGGTGCCGCGCAGGCGGTCGGGGCGGCGATGGGCGCCAATCCGCTGCCCGTGGTGGTGCCGTGCCACCGCGTGGTGGAGAGGGACGGCGGGCTCGGCGGCTTCGGGGGCGGCCTGGAGACCAAGCGGCGGCTGCTGGCCCTGGAGGGCGTCCTGCCCGCACCCCTGTTCTGAGCGGGCGCCTCCTCGGGCTCCGGGCGGGGCGCCTCCTCCGGTTGCCCTGATGGCGTTCCCAACGGATGGGACGGCTGGCACACTCACGTCAGTGACTCACACCTCCGATGCCCCTGACTCCACCCTGCCCGAGCACATATCCGTCCCCGAGGCCGAACTGCCGGCCCTGCGCCGCCGGATCCAGGCCGTGCTGATCGGCACCCAGATCCTCGGCGGCCTGGGCATCGCCACCGGCGTCGCGCTCTCGGCCGTGCTGGCCCGGGACGTCAGCGGCTCCGAGGCCCTGTCGGGCCTCGCGTCGACGGCCACCGTGGCCGGACCCGCCCTGCTCGCCATGCCGCTGGCCTCCTTGATGGCCTCGCGCGGGCGCCGGGCCGGGCTCGTCCTCGCGTACCTCATCGGAGCCTTCGGCGCCGGGGTCGCGGTGCTCGGCGCGGTCGTCGACAGCTTCCCCCTGCTGCTCGCCGGCCTCGTCGGCTTCGGGGCGGGGTCCTCGGCGAACCTGGCGGCCCGCTTCGCCGCCGCCGACCTGGCCGAACCGGACCGCAGGGCGCGGGCCATCTCCACCGTCGTGTGGGCGACGACCATCGGGGCGGTACTCGGCCCGAACATCGCCGCGCCGGCCGGGAAGAGCGTCTCCGGCCTGGGCATCCCGGCCACGGCGGGCCCCTTCCTGTGGGCCGGCGGCGTCTTCGTCGTCGCCGCGGTCCTGGTGGCCGTGCTGCTGCGGCCCGACCCGCTCCTCACCGCCCGCGCGCTGAGCCCCTCCGACCCGGCGAAGGCCGCGGAAGG
This sequence comes from Streptomyces sp. LMG1-1-1.1, assembly GCF_040815545.1. Lineage (NCBI taxonomy): Bacteria > Bacillati > Actinomycetota > Actinomycetes > Kitasatosporales > Streptomycetaceae > Streptomyces > Streptomyces sp. LMG1-1-1.1. Next base: position 174,949 of record NZ_JBFPNH010000087.1, read on the forward strand.
ACGGTCGCTGCGCGCCGGCATGCGGGCGGTACGGGAGTCGCCGACGGCCCGCCTCGCCCTCGTCACCATCGCCGCCTCGCACACCGCGATGGTGTCGATCATGTCGATGACACCGGTGGCGCTCACCCACCACGGCGCCGACATCCGGCTGATCGGGCTGGTCATCAGCGGCCACATCGCGGGCATGTTCGCCTTCTCGCCCGTGATGGGCTGGCTGTCCGACCGGCTCGGCCGACTGTCGGTCATCGGGCTCGCCGTCGGGCTCCTCGGCGTCGCGGCGCTCGTCGCGGGCACCTCCGGGTCGAGTCACGGCCAGACCGCCGCGGGCCTCTTCATCCTCGGCCTCGGCTGGTCGGCGGGGCTCGTCTCCGGCTCCGCGCTGCTCACGGACTCGGTGCCGCAGGACGCGCGGGCGGCCGTCCAGGGGTTGTCCGACACCATCATGAACACCGCCGCCGGTCTCGGCGGGATCGCGGCGGGCCTGATCGTCTCGCAGGCCGGCTACGGGCCCCTGAACGCCATCGCCGCGTGCCTGCTCCTGCCGATGGCGGCCCTCGCGGCGCTGTCCGCCGTCCGCAAGGCCTGACACCCGGGCCGTCAGCGCGGGGCCGCCGGGGACGAGGCCCCGGTCGCCAGGCGGCGGGGTGCGCCCGTGCCGTCGGCCGGCACCGACCAGACCGCTCCCCCGTAGCCGTACGCGAGGGTCTCCCCGTCCGTCCACAGGGCCTGGTCGTCGATGCCGCGCCGCTCCGCGACGGGGTGCTCTCGGCCGGAGCGCAGGTCGTACACGTACAGCCGCCACGGTTCGCGCGGGCCGTCCGAGACCCGCTTCTTGAAGGCGATCCGGGTGCCGTCCGGGGAGAGCGACGGGCACTCGGTGTTCTCCCGGAGCGCACGCGCGGACCAGGACCGCATGTCGCCCTCGACGAGGTGGGTGCGGCCGCCGGTCGACACGGTGGCGTAGAAGCGGTTGTCGTCGGCGGCGAAGGTGACGCCCCAGTAGTTGACGTCCGGGGCGTGGTACCGGCGGCCGCCGAGGGTGAGCGGGATCTGCTCGATGTTCTTCACCAGGTAGCCGGTGCGCAGGTCGAGGATCGAGGTGCGGGTGGAGAAGGACGAGCGCGCGTACGAGTCGCCGGTCGCGAACATCGTCCAGGACAGCATGCGGCCCGAGGCGGAGACCCGGGCCCGGCTGGGGATGCCCGGCAGCGAGATGCGGCGCAGTTCGCGCAGCCGCCGGTCGAGGACGAGGACGTAGGAGCGGGCGGGGACGCCCGGCCGCTTCTGGAGGCACACGACGGTCGGGCCGGCCGCGTGGAAGCGGTCGCAGGAGGGGCCGCCGACCACCCGCCCGCCGGGTGCGGCCGGGTCCACGCGCGCGATGCGCCCGCTCGCGGTGTCGCGGGCGTAGAGCGCCGCCGCGCCGTCGAGGGTGAAGCCGGCGTCGGCGGTGCCGGCGGCCGCGGCCTGCCGCCCCGAGGCCGCCCGGAGGGTGTAGGCCGTGGCGCCGCCGCCGAGCAGCAGGAGGGCGAGGACGAGGACGCCCACGCGCGCGCGTGCGGAGAGGCGGGCACCGGTCGGTGCGTTCATGGGGGTCAGTCCTCTCGGAGGGCCTTGGGGGCGGCGGGGGCCGCGGGCGTCCTGGGCAGCAGGCGGGCGGCGCAGCACAGGGCCGCCGCGAGGGCGACGAGCGCGGCCACGAGGGCGGTCTCGGGGCCGCTCGCCGTCCAGACGGCGCCGAAGGCGACGGCGGCGACGAACCGGGCGAGCGCCTGGGCGGTCTGGACGAGTGCCAGTCCGCCGGCCTGCCGTCCCTCGGTGAGGTACGGGCCGGCCAGGGCCATGAGGACGCCGTCGGTGGCGGCGTAGAAGATCCCGAGCAGCAGGAGGACGCCGACGAGGGCCGCGCCGCCGGGCACGGGGGCCAGGAGCAGCCCGTAGGCCAGGAGCAGCGCCCCGTGGCCGTACAGGAGCGGCCCGCGCCGGCCCGTGCGGTCGGCGAGGCGTCCGGCCGGGACGGCGAGCAGCAGGTAGACGGCGGCGGCGCCGAGCGGCAGGAACGGGAACCAGGTCGCGTCGAGTTCGAGCCGCCGCTGGAGCAGCAGGTAGAGGAAGGCGTCGCCGACGGTGGCGGCCCCGAGGAGACCGGCGCAGAGCACGATCCGCCGGTACGCGGGTGAGCGCGTCGCGGCGAAGAGCCCGCCACGCGCGCGCGGAGGGGCCGGGCGCCTCCCCGTCTCGTCGATCGGCCCGCGTGCCGGTGGCGGTGCCGCCGGTCCGCTCCCCCGCCGCCCGGGGACGAGGAGCAGCCAGAGCAGGACACCGAACGCGCCGACGCTGAAGCTGACGGCGAAGACGGTCTCGTACGCGTCGGCCGTCACCGTGAGGAGGGCGAACGCGGCGAGGGGGCCGAGGAGCGCGCCGGTGGTGTCCATGGCGCGGTGAATGCCGAACGCGCGGCCCAGGTCCTCCGGCGGGCTGTGCAGGGTGATGAGCGCGTCGCGCGGGGCGGTGCGGACGCCCTTGCCGAGCCGGTCGGCGGCGAGCGCGGTGGCGATCCAGCCGGTCGCGCCGCCCGCGAGGAGGAGGCCGAGCCGGGAGCAGGCGGAGAGGGCGTAGCCGAGTCCGGCGACGAGTTTGTGGCGGCCGCCGCGGTCTGCGGTGGCCCCGCCGAGGAGGCGTACGAGCGCGGTGGCGCCGGTGGACAGGCCGTCGAGGAGCCCGAACTGGAGGGGGGACAGGCCGAGTCCGAGGACCAGGTAGAGCGGCAGGACGGCGGTCACCATCTCGGAGGAGACATCGGTGACGAGGCTGACCGCGCCGAGGGCGAGGACGGTGCCCGGGACGCGCCGCCTGACCCCCGAAGGGGTGGGCGGCGCGTCGCGGCGACCGGTGGTCGCGAGGTACATCAGTGGCAGGTGTAGGTCGGGCCGGAGTCCTTCACCTGGTCGTCGGTGCCGACGTACTGCCAGGTGTAGGTGGTGTCGGTGAGGTCCAGCTTCAGGACCCCGTAGGTGCCGCTGATCCTCTTCTGGCTGTTGGGCTGGACCGTCTCGATGTCGTACGGCTCGGCGCCGCCCATGCCGCCGACGATCTCGACGATGCCGTCGGCGGTCGCCTGGCCGCTCGGGTTCTGCGGGGCGAAGCGCTCGTAGTGGTGGTCGTGGCCGTTGAGGACCAGGTCGGCCTTGGCCCCGTAGAGGATCTGCCAGACCGGCTTGGAGACGGGGTCGTTGCCGTGGCCGCCGGAGGAGTACAGCGGGTGGTGGAAGTAGGCGGCGATGCAGCCCTTGGTGTTCCGCGCGAGGTCGTCCTTGAGCCACTGGATCTGCGCGGCGTCGTCGAAGGAGTTGGAGTCGAGGGCGACGAAGTGCCAGTTGCCCTGGTCGTAGCTGTAGTACGACTTGCCCTGCGGGTAGGCGATGGCGCCGAAGTACGCCTTGTAGCCGGCGAGCGGGCCCGCCGGGTCGTAGGTCTCGTGGTTGCCGGGGACGGGCCGGGTCTTCGCCTTGAAGGCGCCCCAGGTCTTGTCGTAGTAGGCGCGGAAGTCGGAGAGCAGGGCGTCGTCGTACTGGTTGTCGCCCATCGTCAGGTAGAAGGACGGCGCGATCCGCTGGGCCAGCGCCGCGGTCTTGGGGTGGGCGCAGGAGCTGCTGGAGGCCGTGCACTGGGCGGCGATGTCGCCGGCCGCGACGACGGTGAAGCCGCCGCCGGGCTGGGGCGTGGTGGAGGTGGTGCCGTAGACCTCCACCGTGTAGAGCGAGTAGCCGTACGAGGTGCCGCGGGCGGTCCCGTACACGCGCAGGTAGCGGCCGGTGCCGGTGAGCCCGGTCCAGTCGTCGGTGCCGCCGTTCCCGGCGGTCTCGGTGGCGAGGCGGGTCCACGTGGTGCCGTCGGCGGAGATCTCGACGCGGTAGGCCTTGGCGTAGGCGGCCTCCCAGACGAGCTTGACGCGGGAGACGGTCGACGAGGGGCCGAGGTCGACCTTGATCCACTGCGGGTCGACGCCCTCGGTGCTGGCCCAGCGGGTGGTGGCGACGCCGTCGAAGGCCTTCTCCGGCCCGAAGGTGGAGTCCTCGACGGAGGAGGAGGTGGCGGGCCGCCCCTGGGAGATCAGGGAGTCGGCCGCGGCTCCGGCCCGGTCCGGGAGGGCGAGCAGGAGCCCGCCGACGAGGAGCAGGACGGCGGTGAGGACGAAGGGGAGGCGGGTGGTGGGGCGGTGGGGTGGGGCGGAGGCGTACAGGCGCATACCTGGGCTCCCTGGCCTGAGGGGTGGCGAGAGCTGGACACCGGTGCGGCGCACCACGGCCCGGCCGCGCGGGCCGGCGCCCGCGCCGCGGGAGTGCGGGCGCGGGCGACCGACCGGTGGCGATTCGGGCGCCACGCGGTGGGGTGGTGCTCGGCGGCCGGGTCAGAGCTCTCGCTGAGCGCGTCACGCCGCTGGTTCGGGCGCCGCGCCAAGCCGCCGCCGGGGATGCTATCGGATAGGAAGGTTTCCTACCAGACTCTCGACCGCCGGCGTTCCCCGGGCCTTCAGAGGCTGATGTGGTACGCCTTGCGGAGGGTCTCGTGCACGGTCCAGGTGGTCCGGTCACCCTCGCGCAGCACGCAGGCGTCACCGGGCCCGATCTCCAGCGTCTCGCCGCCCTCGACGGCGACGGTCGCCCGCCCGGAGACCACCACGAAGAGCTCGTTGGCCTCGGTGTCGGTGACGACGCCGGGGGTGATCTGCCAGATGCCGCGCAGCTGCTTGCCGTCGGCCGACTCCCACAGCACCTTGCCGGTCACCTCGGGCGTGCCGGAGACGATCTGGCCGGGGTCCAGTGGCTCCGCTTCGAGCTCGGCGTCGGGGATGTGCACGGCGAAGGAGGGCAGGTCATGTGTCGTCATGGGCGGTGACTGTAGCGGGGGTCCAGGACCGCCCCACGCCCGGGACCTGCTGGAATAACCCGCTCCGCTTCGCCTCCCACCAGGCCCGATGCCCGAATCCGAGACCGGCGACGAAATCCGTACCGGCCCTCCGGCACGACGCCCCGCGGGCGCGGCGGGCTCCCCGGCGACCACGCCGGCCGCCCCGTGACGGATTCCGCAGGCACCGCCCGGGGCGTGGCGGGAGGTCGCCGACGAGGTTTGCGGGACCCGCGGGCGCGCCAAGGAATGGGACATGTCCACACAGGTGTCCGAAGAGGTACGGGAAGCGCTCCACGAGGGCCGTCCCGTCGTCGCGCTCGAATCGACGATCATCGCCCACGGCCTGCCGCGCCCGCGCAACCTCTCCGTGGCGGGGGAGCTGGAGGAGCTGGTACGCGCCGGGGGCGCCGTCCCCGCCACCATCGCGGTCGTGGACGGCACCGCCAGAGTGGGCCTGGACCGCGCGGCCCTGACCCGGATCGCCGAGGACCCGGCGGTACGGAAGCTGGGGCACCGCGACCTGGCCCCGGCCCTGGCGGCCGGCGTCACGGGGGCGACGACGGTCTCGGCGACGGCCTGGCTTGCCCACGCCGCCGGGATACGGGTGTTCGCCACCGGCGGCCTCGGCGGCGTGCACCGGGAGTGGAGCGAGACCCAGGACGAGTCCGCCGACCTGCGGCTGCTCGCCCAGGTCGGGATCACCGTGGTGTGCGCCGGAGTCAAGTCGATCCTCGACGTGCCCGCGACGCTCCAGCGCCTGGAGACCCTGGGGGTGACGGTCGTCGGGTACGGCACGGACCGATTCCCCGGCTTCTACCTCTCCTCCTCGGGCGAGCCCGTCGACTGGACCCTGCGGACCCCGGAGGAGGTGGCCGCGGTCCTCCGCTCCCAGGACGCGCTCGGCGGACCCGCGGCGGCCCTCGTCGTGGCCAACCCGGTCCCGGTGGCCGAGCAACTGGACCCCGCACTGCACGACCGGGTGCTGGCGGCCGGCCTCGAAGCGGCGAAGGAGAAGGGGATCATGGGCCAGGCGGTCACCCCGTTCCTCCTCGAATACCTGACGGTCCACACGGAAGGGGCGTCCCTGGAGGCGAACCTCGCGGCGGTACGGGGCAACGTGCGGCTCGCCGCGGACATCGCGCGCGCGTACGGCGCGGGGACGCGCGGCCCGGCCGACCGGTGACGCCCCCCGCCGAAGGCGCGCTCCTCGTCGTCGGGGACGTGGTCACGGACGTCGTCGCCCGGCACCGGACGCCCCTCGCGCCCGCGACGGACACGGCGGCGGAGATCCGGACCCTCCCGGGTGGCGCCGGCGCCAACGCGGCCTGCTGGGCGGCGCGTTCCGGCCGGCGGGAGGTGCGGCTGCTCGGCCGGGTGGGCACGGACGCGGCCGACTGGCACGACCGGGCGCTGCGGCGGGCGGGCGTGCGGCCCCTCCTGGTCCCGGACGCGGAGACCGCCACCGCCACGGTGATCTCACTCGTGGACGCCACCTCGGAGCGCACCTTCCTGACCGACAGCGGCGCCGCGCTCCGCCTCTCCCCCGCCGACTGGTCCGCCGGGCTGCTCGACGGCGTGGCCCGACTGCACCTCTCGGGTTACCTGTTCTTCGCCGCCCCGAGTCGAGAGACGGCCCTGCGGGCGCTGCGGGACGCCCGGCAGGCGGGCATCCCCGTGAGCGTCGATCCCGCCTCGACGGGGTTCCTCGACCGGCTCGGCGTGGACCGGTTCCTGGCCGCGGCGAAGGACGCCGAGGTCCTGCTGCCCAACGCCGACGAGGCCCGGGCGCTCAGCGGGGGCGCCGAACCCGACTCGGCCGCCGCGGAGTTGAGCCGGCGCTTCCCCCTGGTCGTGGTCACCCTGGGCGCCGCGGGGGCCCTGGTCGCCGAGGGCGGCGCGGTCACGGCACGGGTGGCGGCACCCCTGGTGCCGCCGGTGCGCCGCGTCGACTCGACGGGGGCGGGCGACGCCTTCACCGGGGCCTTCCTCGCCGCCCTGCTCGCCGGCGCGGACCCCGTACGGGCCGCCGAGGCGGGCTGCCGCGCGGGCGCGGAGGCGGTCACCGTCGTGGGCGGCAGACCCCCGGACCTCCAGGGCCCGTAGGGGGGTCCCGCCGGTCGGGCCGGGTCCGCGACACGGGGGCCAGGCCGGGTCCGCGACACGGGGGCCGGGCTCGCGGCATGAGGGCGTCAGGCACGGCTCGCGGCACTTGGCCGACCGGGCGCGGCCCCGCGGCACAAAACCGACCGGGCGCGGCCCCGCGGCACGAAACCGACCGGGCACGGCCCCGCGGCACGAAACCGACCGGGCACGGCCCAGCGGCACGAAACCGACCGGGCACCCACCAGGGCCCGCGTCCGCGCGCTACCCCTCGCCTTGGCCGCCGCCGAGGCCCGTCCAGGCCGGGTGGCGGGGGTCGTCGGCGCGCACGACCGCGTCGGCGGTCCCGGCGGGGTCGACCTCCGCCTCGTACCGGGCGAAGGCGGGAAGGGTCCACTGCTCCTCGGTGCGCCGGGCGAGGGCGGCGGGCGACAGCCGCAGGTGCACGGTGAGGTCGAACGGGAACCAGTGGCCGAGGAGGAACGGCCCGTGCACCACGAGCACGCCGCCGGGCGGCAGCGTGACGTACGGGCTGCGGGTCGCCCGGTCCCTGACCGGGTCCCACAGATCCGGCAGCACACGGCCGGTGCCGTCCGGCCCCAGCGGGCCGAAGACCTCACGCCACAGGGCCCCGGTGTCGACCCAGCCGTCGAAGTACGCGTCGGGGTCCCGCTTCCCGTACTCGAACCGGAGGGACGCGGGCCGCAGGAAGCCCCCGGTCCCCACCACGTGGACGGAGCGCCCGCGTGCCCGCAGCGCCTCGGCGAGCAGCCCCGCGAGCTCGCCGCCGGGCGCGGCGGGCGGCCCGTCGATGCCGACCTTGAGCCACTCGCCGCCGTCGCCGGGGGTGGCCGGTTCGACGTGCCCGGCGAGGGTCTCGGCCAGCCGGTCCCAGGTGATCGCCTCGTATCGCATCCCGCTCATCCTGCCCGCCGTTCGTGGGTCACCGCTTGACCTTGTCACTGGCGTCACCGTTCGACCATCGCATCCATGGACACCACCACACCCACCAGGGTCGTCGTCGTCACCGGCGCGGGCACCGGCATCGGCCGGGCCACCGCGCGGGCCTTCGCCGGGCAGGGGGCGACGGTCGTCGCCGTCGGGCGCCGGGAGGAGCCGCTGCGGGAGGCCGCCGGCGGGCACGCGGGGATCCACCCGTTCGTCGCCGACGTCACGGCCGAAGGGGCCGCCGAGGAGATCGTGCGGGCCGCCCTCGCCTCCCACGGACGCCTCGACGTCCTCGTCAACAACGCCGGCGTCTCCGCCGGCGGCCCGCTCGGCACCCTCGACCGCGCCGTGATGACCCCTCTCGTGGAGACGAACCTCGTCGCCCCCGTGCTGCTCACCCAGGCCGCCGTGCCGGCGCTCCGGGAGTCCCGGGGCGCGGTGGTGAACGTGACGACGACGATCGGCCTGCGCGGCTGGCCGGCCAACTCCTTCTATCCGGCCACCAAGAGCGCCCTGGAGACCCTGACCCGCTGCTGGGCGGTGGAGCTGGCGCCGGACGGCGTCCGGGTGGTGGCCGTCGCCCCCGGCGCGATCGAGACCCCGATCGCGGACCACATGGGGCTCTCGCCCGAGCGGCGGGCGGCGCTGCGGGCGTGGCAGCTCGCGCACACCCCGCTGGGCCGGATCGGCAGGCCCGAGGAGGTCGCCTGGGCGATCACCGCGCTCGCCGCGCCCGACGCCGCCTTCGTGACCGGCACCGTACTGCCCGTCGACGGGGGCGCGCTGGTCTCGTGATACGACTGCGCGAGGAGGTGGCGTCCTTGCGCATCGGTGAACTGGCCCTGCGGACCGGGGCGTCGGCCCGTGCGCTGCGCCACTACGAGGCGGCGGGTCTGATCGCGTCGGCCCGCGCGGCCAACGGGTACCGGGTGTACGAGGAGGGTGCCGTCGCCCGGGTGGCGAACATCCGGTACCTCCTCGCCGCCGGGCTCACCCTGGACGACGTGTCCGCGTTCCGCTCCTGCCTCGACGGGGACGTCTCCGCGGCTCCTCCGTCCGCCCGCGGCCTGGAGATCGCCCGCGAGCGGCTGGCCGTCCTCGACGCCCGGATCGCCGCGCAGACCGCGGCGCGCGACCGTCTCGCGCAGGCCCTCGCGGCGGCTCCGGCGCCGGAGCGCGCACACTCCTGACCGCCTCCGCCCCAGCCTCGCTCCGGTCAGCCCGCGCGTGCCCCCTGCCGCCGCCGACGGTCAGGTCGCGCGCGCCCCGGCTGCCGCGACGGTCCGTTCGAGGGTGGCGCGCCCGGACGCGACCGCCTCGGCGAGGGTCAGCTCGCCGCCGGCGAGGGCTCGGCAGGTCGCCGTGTCGGTCGCCAGCCGGGTGTCGGGCAGCTCCGCGGTCCCGTCGCCGTACGCGCCGTCACCGTACGCCGTACTGCCGTCGGCGCCGATCCGTACGTGGAACTCCCCTTCGTCCAGGCTCACTTGGACGACCCCTTCGCCCAGTTCGGCGAGCGCCCCGAGGAGCGGGACGGCGTACCAGTGGGCGCGGACGGCGTCGGTCGGCCGGGGTTCGCCGAGGTCGGGCGCACCCCAGGCGGCGAGGGCGCGCAGCACGGGCAGCAGGTCCCTTCCACGCGGGGTCAGTTCGTAGACGTACGCCGAGGCGGGCGGGGGCAGCCTGCGCCGGGTGACGAGTTCGGCGCCCTCCATGTCCTTGAGGCGGCCGGCGAGCATGTCGGTGCTGACGCCGGGCAGGTCGGCGTGGAGGTCGGTGTAGCGGCGCGGCCCGGCGAGGAGTTCGCGGACGACGAGCAGGGTCCAGCGGTCGCCGACGAGGTCGAGGGCGCGCGCGGCGGCGCAGTGCTGGTCGTAGCTGCGGCGGCGTGGCTGACGTGGCATGCGACGCAGTCTAGACATGTTGTTGGACTTTCCAAGCTCGAACTTGGTAAAACCAAGCAACACTGATTCCGGGGACCTGGGGAGGTCGGACATGGAGTTCCGGCAGTCGAGCAAGCTGAACGAGGTCTGCTACGAGATCCGCGGCCCGGTGATCGAGCACGCCAACGCGCTGGAGGAGGCGGGCCACAGCGTCCTGCGCCTCAACACCGGCAACCCGGCGCTCTTCGGCTTCGAGGCGCCCGAGGAGATCGTCCAGGACATGATCCGGATGCTCCCCAGGGCCCACGGGTACACCGACTCCCGCGGCATCCTCTCCGCCCGCCGCGCGGTCGCCCAGCGCTACCAGTCCATGGGCCTGCCCGACGTGGACGTCGACGACATCTTCCTCGGCAACGGCGTGTCCGAGCTGATCTCGATGGCCGTCCAGGCCCTCCTGGAGGACGGCGACGAAGTCCTCGTACCCGCCCCGGACTACCCGCTGTGGACGGCGGTGACCACGCTCGCGGGCGGCAAGCCCGTGCACTACCTGTGCGACGAGGCCGCCGACTGGTACCCGGACCTCGACGACATGGCGTCGAAGATCACCGACCGCACCAAGGCCATCGTCGTCATCAACCCGAACAACCCCACCGGCGCCGTCTACCCGAAGGAGGTCCTGGACGGCATCCTCGAACTCGCCCGGCGCCACGGCCTGATGGTCTTCGCCGACGAGATCTACGACCGGATCGTCTACGACGACGCCGTCCACCACCCGGCCGCCTCCCTCGCCCCCGACGTGGTCGTCCTCACCTTCGGCGGACTCTCCAAGACCTACCGGGTGGCGGGCTTCCGCTCCGGCTGGCTGGTCGTCAGCGGCCCCAAGCAGCACGCCAGGAACTACCTGGAGGGCCTCACCATGCTGGCCTCCATGCGGCTCTGCCCCAACGCCCCCGCCCAGTACGCCATCCAGGCCGCGCTCGGCGGCCGGCAGTCGATCCACGAGCTGACCGCACCGGGCGGCCGACTGCGCGAACAGCGCGACCGCGCCTGGGAGAAGCTCAACGAGATCCCCGGCGTCTCCTGCGTGAAGCCGAAGGGAGCGCTGTACGCCTTCCCGCGCCTCGACCCCGCCGTGCACAGGATCCACGACGACGAGAAGTTCGTCCTCGACCTGCTCCTGCGGGAGAAGATCCAGGTCGTCCAGGGAACCGGCTTCAACTGGCCGCGCCCGGACCACTTCCGCATCCTGACCCTGCCGTACGCCGACGACCTGGACGCCGCGATCAGCCGCATCGGCCGCTTCCTGAGCAGCTACCGGCAGTGACGCCCCGCCCCCCGGACTGTCATGATCTACGGGTCTGCAGGCCGAGGGGAAACGGGAGGGCGACCGGTCATGGATGCGGCGCTGATAGCCGTGGCGGGAACCCTGCTGGGTGCCGTCTTCACACACTGGTTCCAGGGGCGGGCCACCGAGCGCACGGCCGCGCTCGCGCGCACCGAACAGCTCCGGCAGGAACGGATCGCGACCTACAGCGCCTTCGCGGGCGCGGTCGTCGACTACCGTCACAGCCAGAACGACCGCTGGTTCCGGACGCTCCAGCAGCCCGGCTCCGATGAGGCGGAGGAGTCCCGGCACGCCTCCTACCGCCAGCGCACCGCCGCCCGGCAGGCCCTCTTCCGCGTCCAGCTGGTGTGCGAGGACCCGGAGGTCCGCCGGCTGGCCGAGGCGGCCTTCGTCGACTCCCACTGCATGCACGAGGCCGTCGACGAGGCGGACCGCGCCCGCCGCTCGGAGCAGGCGAAGGAAGCACTCGCCGCGTTCATCGCCGCCGCCGCGCCCGGCGTCCGCTGAGCGGGTAACGGAGGGAGGACCCGCCATGGACCTCGTGGCACCCGTCGTCGTCGAACCGCTCAAGCGCCGCCGCTGCTCGGAATGCCGGCAGGGGCCGCTGGAGCGGATGATCGTCGAGTTCAACGCACCGGTCTGCCTCGACTGCGCCGACCTCGGCCACCTGGTCTTCCTCCGCCGCGGCGACACGGCCCTCACCCGGCGCGCCCGCGAGGGCAGCAGCCTCTGGGCCGTGGTCGTCCGCCACAACCGGCGCCGCACGCGGTACGAGCGCCAGGGCCTGCTCGTCGAGGAGGCGGCACTCGCCCGGGCGGAGCTCGCCTGCCTGGCGGACGCCGAGGCGCGAGCCAGGCGGCGGACCCGGGACGCGGCGCGGCGCGCGGCGCTCGACGCGGAGATCACCGCGCTCCTCGGGGCGGAGATCCGGCGCCTCTTCCCGTCCTGCCCGGAGGACCGGGTCACGGAGATCGCCGTCCACGCGTCGACAAAGGGCAGCGGACGGGTGGGGCGCACGGCCGCGGGCCGCTCGCTCGACCGCGGCGCCGTCACCGCCGCGGTGCGCGCGTCCGTACGGCACGTCGACACCCCGTACGACACCCTGCTGATGCAGGGGGTTCCTCGGCACCAGGCCCGGACGAGGGTCGCTCCCGCCATCGAGGCGGTGCTCCGGGCCTGGCGCCGCGGCGGCGGGGACGCGCGCGGCCGGGGACGCGGCTGACGGCTCGGGGGTCAGCGCGCGGCGGCCGGACCGCGGGGAGCGGACCCTCAGGCCTGGTCTCCGGCGCGGCGCGCGCGACGGTACAGCAGGGCGCCGCCCAGCAGCAGCGCGGCGCTCGCGGGAGCGGCGTACCCGATGGTGTCCGCACCGGTGGAGGCCAGCGCCACCGAGCTCGTCTCACCCTGCGGAGCCGGGGCGGGGGTCTCGGTCTCGGCCTGCGGGACCGGCACGTTCCTGACGGGGGTCTGCGGGCGCGGCGTCGGGACCTCGATCGGCTGCTCGGGCTTGCCGGGGCCGTTGACCGAGGTGTTGCCGAAGGCCGGGTTGCCGACGCCGACCACGTTGACCGAGTTGCCGCTGAGGTTCACGGGCAGGTCGACGGGGAGCTCGAGGCCGTTCCCGGAGAGGACGCCGGGCGAACCCACGGCGCTGCCCTCGGCGGTGGACCCGCCGCCGTTGGACGAACCGCCGCCGGAGGAAGCGCCCCCGCCGTGCGAGCCGCCGGCCTGCTCCCCGCCTCGCGGGGTGCCGGGCTCGTCCTTGTGGGCACGGCCGCCGCCGTCCTCGTCCGAGCCGTAGCCGCCCGGTTCGGCGGAGTGGTTGGCACAGCGGTTGCCGAAGGCCGGGTTGAGCAGTCCGACGACGTTGACCGTGTTCCCGCAGACGTTGACCGGCACGTGCACCGGCAGCTGAACCGCGTTGCCGGAGCCGACGCCCGGCGAACCGACCGCGGCGCCCTGGGCGCCGGAGTCGGCGTGCGCGGCGCCCGCCGAGAGCGCGAGCGCCCCACCCGTGACCAACAGTGTGGCCAGACCACTTCGGCGAATCTGCCTCATGGCTTCCTGCCTTCCGGAGGTGTACACGGGCAAGTGCCCGTACCGGAATCAACGCGACAAACGGGCGTGCCGGATCCGGCCCTTGACGGGTTTCACTCCATCGAGTGGGATTCCGTCCACATGTCCGGTCATCACCCCAGGAGGTCGGTGAGGGTCCCGACCGGGTCCGGGTCGGGGGCGCCGCGCGGCCACCAGTCCTCGCGGCCCGCGTCCGACTCGTAGCCGTACCAGAGGCCGTCCCTGCCCAGGCGGAGCTGCAGGGATTCGGTGGAGAGCCGGTTGCGCCAGGGGCGGAAGGCGGGGAAGTCGGCAGCGAGCAGCGCGGGTCTGGCGCGGTCGAACGGCCCGGCCGGCGGGTCCCACGGCTCCTCCAGGACGACGAGTCCCGCGGCACCGCCCTGCCGCCAGGCCGCGACGGCGCGCGCCAGGTCGGTGGGGGTGCGGTCGAGCGCGTCCGCCAGGTCGCGGTAGAGCGCGCGCGTCGAGGCGGTGAGCCCGGAACCGGGGTGCGCGGCGGCCAGCCGGACCGCGTCCTGCCAGGGGGTCAGCGCGGCGACCGGGTCGTGGCCGGTGGCGAGGAAGACGTGGGCGCGGGCGGCGGCCTCGGTGGCCAGGAGGTCGAGGGCGAGCGGGTCGGGCGCGTGCGGGTCCGGCGGGAAGACGGCCGGGCGGCCGGGCCGGTCCGGGACCGGCAGTTCGGGCGGGAGCGGCGGCAGCCCGGCGTCCGGGGCGAGAACGGTCCGGGCGAGGACCGTGGGCATCGGCGGTGCGGCGGCGGAGGTCTCGGCGGCGGACATCGCCGCGTTGCGCCGGGTGAGCTCGGCGAGCAGCTCCTGCTCGCCGCGGCCGCGCATCAGGAAGAGGACGAACGGGTCCTCGTCGAGGATCCGGGCCGCCTGGTAGCAGAGGGCGGCGGCGTGCTTGCAGGGGTAACCGTCGTCGGGGCAGGAGCAGTCGGGGACGAGGTCCCCCGGCGCGGGCAGCAGTCCGGCGACCTCCTCCAGGGCGTGCGGCACGTCCTTGTCGAGGAGGGCCGCGATGTGGTCGGGGCGGGCGGTGGCCTCGTCGAGGAACCGCTCCCAGCCGTCGTCGCCGAGCGTCCGCATCCGGATCTCGGTGCGGTACGGGCGGGCCCGGCTGCCGTGGACGTAGGCGACGACCCGGCCGGGGGTGACCGTGATCGCGTCGACGTGCCCGCGCCCGGCGTAGGCCTTGCCGCGGGCGAGGCGTGCCGGGTCGAGCGCGGTGTCCTCCAGGGCGTCCACCCAGGCGTTCCCCCACCAGGTGGCGGCGAACCGGCCGTCGGGCGCCTCGCGGGGCGCGACCTGCGGGAAGGTGCGGCGGCGGTCGTCGTGGCGGGGGGCGGCTCCGCGCGCGTCCCGTGCGTGGTTCACGCGGGCCTCCTCAGGGACACCAGGTCGGCCAGTTCCCGGTCGGTCAGTTCGGTGAGGGCGGCCTCGCCGGAGCCGAGGACGGCGTCGGCCAGGGCCCGCTTGGCGCGGAGCATCTCGGCGATGCGGTCCTCGACCGTGCCCTCGGCGACGAGCCGGTGCACCTGCACCGGCTGGGTCTGCCCGATGCGGTAGGCACGGTCGGTCGCCTGTTCCTCGACGGCCGGGTTCCACCAGCGGTCGTAGTGCACGACGTGCCCGGCCCGGGTGAGGTTGAGACCGGTTCCCGCGGCCTTGAGGGAGAGCAGGAAGACGGGGACCTCACCGGCCTGGAAGCGGTCGACCATCCGCTCCCGCTCGGCCACCGGGGTCCCGCCGTGCAGCAGTTGTGCCGGGATGCCCCGCGCGGCCAAGTGGTCGGCGAGGAGCCGCGCCATCGACACGTACTGGGTGAAGACGAGCACGGAGCCGTCCTCGGCGAGGATCGTGTCGAGGAGTTCGTCGAGCAGGGCGAGCTTCCCCGACCGGCCGGCGAGCCGTGCCGTGCCGCTGCCCCGCGGGGCCTGCTCCTTGAGGTACTGGGCGGGGTGGTTGCAGATCTGCTTGAGGGAGGTCAGCAGCTTCATGACGAGGCCCCGGCGGGCCATGCCCTCGGCCCCCTCGATCTGGTCCATGGTCTCGCGGACGACCGCCTCGTACAGCGAGGCCTGCTCACGGGTGAGGGCGACGGGGTGGTCGGACTCCGTCTTGGGCGGGAGTTCGGGCACGATGCCGGGGTCGGACTTGCGGCGGCGCAGGAGGAAGGGCCGCACGAGCCGGGCGAGCCGCTCGACGGCCTCCTCGTGCTCGATCTCCTCGTGGTTCTCCACCGCCCTGGCGTGGCGGGCCCGGAACGCCTTGAGCGGCCCCAGGAGTCCGGGGGTGGTCCAGTCGAGGAGCGCCCAGAGTTCGGAGAGGTTGTTCTCCACGGGCGTGCCGGTCAGCGCGACGCGCGCGGGGGCGGGGATCTCCCGCAGCGCCTTGGCCGTCGCGGAGAACGGGTTCTTGACGTGCTGCGCCTCGTCGGCGACGACCATCCCCCACTCCCGCCCGGCCAGTTCGGCGGCGCTGGTGCGCAGCGTGCCGTAGGTGGTGAGGACGAAGCCGCCCTCGGTTCCGGTGAGGTCGCGGTCGGCACCGTGGAACCGGCGGACGGGCACGTCGGGGGCGAACCTCCGCACCTCCCGCTGCCAGTTGCCGAGCAGCGAGGCCGGGCACACGACGAGGGTGGGGGCGCGGCGGGCCCGGCGCAGATGGAGGGCGATGAGGGTGACGGTCTTGCCGAGGCCCATGTCGTCGGCGAGACAGCCACCGAGACCGAGCGAGGTCATCAGGTCGAGCCAGGCGAGGCCGCGCAGCTGGTAGTCGCGCAGGGTGGCGGTGAGGCCGGGCGGGGCCTGTACGTCCTCGGGGCCGGCGAGCAGGCGGTCGCGGAGCGCGGCGAGCGCGCCGACCGGGACGGCGGGGACGGTCTCGCCGTCGACCTCGGCGGTGCCGGTGAGCGCGACGGACAGGGCGTCGACCGGTTCGAGCAGGCCGAGTTCCCGCTTGCGCGCCTTGCGGACGAGGGCGGGGTCGACGACGACCCACTGGTCGCGGAGGCGCACGATGGGCCGGTGGGACTCGGCGAGCAGGTCCATCTCGCGCTCGGTGAGCGGATCGCCGTCGAGGGCGAGCTGCCAGTTGAAGCGCAGGAGCTCCTCGCTGTCGAAGAACGAGGTGCCGTCGGTCGCGGAGCCGGGTGCGGCGAGCGCCGGCCGGACGACGGCGGAGGCGCTGAGCGAGCGGGCGAGCTCGCGCGGCCAGTGGAGGGCGACCCCGGCGTCGGCGAGCCGGGCGGCGGCCGGGCCGAGCAGCTCGTACAGCTCGTTCTCGGTGACCGCGAGGACGTCGGGCACGTCCCGCTCCATGAGGCGGGCGAGCGGCGGCCAGACGCGGGCGGCCCGGCGCAGCGCGAGGACGGCGTCGATCCGGGCGCGGGGCCCGAAGTGCTCGCCGTCGCCCGCCCACAGGGCCGTGGCGTCGATGACGAGGGTGGGGTCGGCGAGGCTGTGGATCTGGAGGATCGCGGCGGCCGCGTGCCGCTCGTCGCCGTCCTCGTCGCCCGTGGTGTCGAAGAGCTCGTACCCCGAGAAGTCCAGGCGCAGCGAGACGCGCACCCCCGCGTCCATCCCGGCCGCGGCCTCGGCCGCCCAGGCACGCGCGCGGGGCAGGTGCTGGGGCTCGCGGGCCGCGAACGGCGCCCCGACCGCGTGGGCGGCGGCCGGAGTGCGGGGCAGGGTGTCGGCGACCGCGTCGAGGAAGGCGCGCACGAGGGCTTCCGGCTCGGGCAGCCGCAGCGCGCCGCGCCCGGGGACGGGCACGGCGTACGCCTCGTACGGCAGGGCCGCCGCCACGGCCCGCAGATGGGCGATGTCGTCGGCGTCCAGCGGGCCGGCCCGCCAGGCGTCCAGGTCGTCCGCGGTGAGTCCCGGCAGCAGGCGGCCGCGGGCGGCCAGGTGCAGGGCGTGCAGGGCGGCGGCGCCCCAGCCCGCGGTGGCGGGGTGGGCCGCCGGGTGGTGGCGGGCCACGACGAGATGGGGCAGGGCGGCCTCGATCGGCAGGGTGACCGCGGGCACGGCCCGGCCCCGGGCGCCGCCGCCGTGCCGGCGGGCGACGGTCAGCTCGACGCGCTCCGCGCCGCCCTCCGCGCCCTCGGGCAGCGCGCCGCCGTCGGGCGCCCAGAAGGCGATCCGGCCCTCGCGGGGAAGGGCCGCGGGCAGGAAGACGGCGGCGCTGGTCGTCCAGGTGTGTGACACGGCTCTGCCCTCCTCCCGCTGTGCGTCGCGATCCCGACCGGACCTCCGACCTTACGGGTGGGGTCTGACAACGGCCGTCGGGTGGTTCCCCCAGGCGGCCCAACACCGGATGACAGCGGGTGCCGCGGGCGGCAGGGTGGCCTGAAACGACACGACAGAAGAGGATTCCGCCATGTCCGTTCGCCGGCGTCTCACGACCGCCACCGGGGCCGTGCTGCTCACTCTCGCCGTCGCCGGCTGCTCGGGCCTCGGCCGCAGCGCCGTGGGCACCCTCTCGTACGAGACGGAACGCGAGCTGCTCGTGACCGTGACGAGCCCCTCGGTGAACGGCTGCCACAAGCTGGCGCCGTCCGGTGTGACCAGGGTGGAGAACAACACGCTGGTCGACATCATGCTCTACCCCACCCGTGACTGCCGGGGCCCGTCCACGTACCTGGCCACCACCCTGAGCGACTCCATCGTGCCGGACACCCTGCCCTGGCGCAGCTACAGCGTCGTCCACTGAGCGGACGACGAGGGCCGGCCGAAGCCCGGCCCAGGGGGCGTCCGCACGTCCGTTCACATTCCCCCGCCGCGGGTACATGCTGGTGGTAGCCCCTAGGGGACCCGGACGGGGGATGTGACCGTCATGCGGAGCGGCAACGAGCCGGCGACCGCGCGCAGCGCGCTGCGGCTGCGGTTCTGGCTGAGCCTGTGGGGGCTGCTCTGGGCGGCCTTCGGCACGACGGTGTTCGCGCTGCTCGGCCGCCCCGGCTGGGCCGCGGCCTGCGGGGTGCTGTTCCTGGTGGTCACGGTCGACCTGACGATGGTGCTGCACCACATCCACCAGGGCCCGCACTGGCAGCCGGGCAGGAACATCCCGCCGTACGAGCCCGACCACGGCGGCCAGGGCCGGTGAATCCCGCGCCGTCAGTGCCCGGTGTCGAAGCCCGCGGCCCGGAGGTACTCGGGCTTCGGGTCGAGCGCGGCGGCGAGGCGGAAGTGCCGGGTGGCCTGGGCGGTCTGCCCGGAGCGCTCGAAGGTGCGGGCCAGCGCGAAGTGGGCGAACGCGTTGTCCGGCTCGCGCTCCAGGACCAGCTCGAACTCCAGCTGCGCCGGACGAAGCTGGGCGGCCGCGAAGAACGCCCGCGCGCGCAGCAGGCGCGCGGCCGTGTTCTCGGGGTGGGCGGCGATCACCGAGTCCAGCAGCTTCACGGCGCCGCGGGGGTCCCGCGCGGCCAGCAGGTGCTCGGCGGCGCGGAAGTCGATGACGTGCGTTTCCGGGTTCCTGTCGGCCACGGTTGCATCCTTCCCCTCGATCCGGTGGTTGAACACCGGACCCCGTGACCGCATTCCGCCGGGGCCCGCGCTACCCGTCCTGGGCGGGGGCCGCGGCCCGGCGCTCCAGTTCGTCCCAGACCTTCCGGACCTGCGGTGCGAGCGCGTCGAGCGGTCCGTCGTTGTCGATCACGAGGTCGGCGACGGCCAGCCGCTGCTCGCGCGTGGCCTGGGCCGCCATCCGGGCCCTGGCCTCGGACTCGGCCATGCCCCGGAACCGTACGAGCCGGTCGAGCTGGGTCTGCGGGGAGGCGTCGACGACCACCACCAGGTCGTACAGCGGCGCGAGTGTGTTCTCGGTGAGCAGGGGCACGTCGTGGACGACGACGTCCCCGGCTCCCGCCCGGCTCTCCAGCTCCGCCGACCGGGCCCCGACCAGGGGATGGACCAGCGCGTTGAGGGTGGCGAGCCGGTCCGGGTCGGCGAACACGATGGCGCCGAGCTTCGGCCGGTCGAGCGTCCCCTCCTCGGTGAGGACGCCCTCCCCGAAGGCCTCCACGACGGCCGCGAGCCCCGGGGTCCCGGGCTCGACGACCTCGCGGGCGATCCGGTCCGCGTCGATCAGCACGGCCCCGTACGAGACGAGCAGCCGTGACACCTCACTCTTGCCGGCGCCGATCCCGCCGGTCAGGCCCACCTTCAGCATGAGCGGCAGCTTAGGGCCTGCCCCGGCGGAGCGGTCCCGCGCCCCCGGGCCAGGCTGGTTTACGGGCAGGGCCTAGCCGTCGCCCTCGCGCTCGGCGAGGAAGCGCTCGAACTCGCGGCCCAGCTCGTCCGCCGACGGCAGGTCGACCGGCTCGGCGACCAGGCTGCCGCGGGTCTCGGCACCGGCCGCCGCGTCGTACTGGTGCTCAAGGCCCTGCACGAGCGCGACCAGCTCCTCGTCGCCCTCGCCGATCTGGCGGTCGATCTCGGTCTGGGTGCGGCGGGCCTCCGTCCGGAGGGAGTGGGCGACGCCGGGGAGGACGAGTCCGGTGGCGGCGGTGATGGCTTCGAGGGCGGTCAGGGCCGCGTCCGGGTACGGCGAGCGGGCGACGTAGTGCGGGACGTGCGCGGCGACGCCGAGGGTGTCGTGGCCGGACTCGGTGAGCCGGTACTCGACGAGGGCTTCGGCGCTGCCGGGGACCTGGGCCTCGTCGAAGGGGCTGCGGTGGCCCGGCATGAGGTCGGTGCGGCTGCCGTGCGGGGTGAGCCCGACGGGGCGGGTGTGCGGCACGCCCATGGGAATGCCGTGGAAGTTGACGGAGAGGCGCACGCCGAGCCGCTCGATGACCTGCCGGACGGCGGCGGCGAACCGCTCCCACTCCACGTCGGGCTCGGGACCCGAGAGGACGAGGAAGGGGGCGCCGGTGGCGTCCTGCACGAGGCGGACCTCGATGGACGGCGTCTCGTACGCGGTCCAGCGGTCGCGCCGGAAGGTGAGCAGCGGCCGGCGCGCGCGGTAGTCCACGAGCCGGTCGTGGTCGAAGCGGGCCACCAGCTGGTGCGGAAGGGTGTCGAGAAGGCGGTCGATGATCTGCTCACCGGTCTCGCCCGCGTCGATGTAGCCGTCGAAGTGGTACAGCATGACCAGCCCGGCCGACTCCTGCGCCAAGGCGAGGTCGACGACGGCCAGGCCCTTCGCGTCCCATTCGTACAAATCCTGGGGATCAAGCACGATTACCGCTCCTCCTCGTGTTCTCTCTGGAAACGCCGTGTGCGGCACGGCCATTCCCGGGCCGGGCGATCTTCCGGTGGAGTTCGGCGCGGGGAGCGGACCCGGCGACACGATCCACCTCGCCGACGGCACGTACACCGGCAACTTCAAGGCCGCCGTCCCGGGCCCCGCCTCGGCCCGGATACCCTGACCGGTTCCTCGCGCGCGGTGCTCACGGCCGGCGGCGGCTACGGGCTGCACCTCGACGGCGCCTCGAAGAACGGCGTCCTGAGGAACTCGCGGATCCACGACACCGGGAACGACGGGCGCGGGATGGGCGAAGGGGTGTGCGTCGGCACCGCCAACTCCCTCACGGACCGGAGCGACGACGCGCAGATCCTGAACAACGTCATCGGGCCGGACGTCGGCGGCGAGAGCGTCGACATCAAGGCGAACATCACCGTCACCCCCTGAGCCGGCTCGGGGCCGGAAACGACCGAGGCCCGCTCCCCCGAAGGGAAGCGGGCCTCGATTCGCTAGCGGCTAGCGCTCAGCGGAGAGCCTGTTCAGCTCTGGCCGCCGGCCAGCTTCTCGCGCAGGGCGGCGAGCGCCTCGTCCGACGCCAGGGCGCCGGAGTTGTCGTCCGACTCCGAGGAGTACGAACCACCCGAGATGCCCGCACCGGCGCTGCCACCGGCGGCCGGGGCGGCAGCACCCTCGGCAGCGGCGGCCTCGTCGGCCTCGCGGGACTTGATGACCTGAGCCTGGTGCTGCTCGAAGCGGGTCTGCGCCTCCGCGTACTGGGTCTCCCAGGCCTCGCGCTGGGTCTCGAAGCCCTCGAGCCAGTCGTTGGTCTCGGGGTCGAAGCCCTCGGGGTAGATGTAGTTGCCCTGGTCGTCGTAAGACGCGGCCATGCCGTACAGGGTCGGGTCGAACTCGACCGAGGCCGGGTCGGCACCGAAGGACTCGTTGGCCTGCTTCAGCGAGAGGCTGATGCGACGACGCTCGAGGTCGATGTCGATGACCTTGACGAAGATCTCGTCGTTGACCTGGACGACCTGCTCCGGGATCTCCACGTGGCGCTCGGCCAGCTCGGAGATGTGGACCAGACCCTCGATGCCCTCGTCCACGCGGACGAACGCACCGAACGGAACCAGCTTGGTGACCTTACCCGGGACGACCTGACCGATCTGGTGCGTACGGGCGAACTGCTGCCACGGGTCCTCCTGCGTCGCCTTCAGCGACAGGGAGACACGCTCGCGGTCCATGTCGACGTCGAGAACCTCGACGGTGACCTCCTGGCCGACCTCGACAACCTCGGAGGGGTGGTCGATGTGCTTCCAGGACAGCTCGGAGACGTGCACGAGACCGTCGACGCCACCCAGGTCCACGAAGGCACCGAAGTTGACGATCGAGGAGACGACGCCGGAGCGGACCTGACCCTTCTGCAGGGTGGTGAGGAACGTCTGGCGAACCTCGGACTGGGTCTGCTCGAGCCAGGCGCGGCGGGACAGGACCACGTTGTTGCGGTTCTTGTCCAGCTCGATGATCTTCGCCTCGAGCTCCTTGCCCACGTAGGGCTGGAGGTCGCGGACACGACGCATCTCGACGAGGGAGGCCGGCAGGAAGCCGCGGAGGCCGATGTCGAGGATGAGACCACCCTTGACGACCTCGATGACGGTACCGGTGACGATGCCGTCTTCTTCCTTGATCTTCTCGATCGTGCCCCAGGCACGCTCGTACTGAGCGCGCTTCTTGGACAGGATCAGGCGGCCTTCCTTGTCCTCCTTCTGGAGAACCAGGGCCTCGATCTCGTCGCCGACCTTGACGACCTCGTTCGGGTCGACGTCGTGCTTGATCGAGAGCTCACGGCTCGGGATCACGCCTTCGGTCTTGTAACCGATGTCGAGCAGGACCTCGTCCCGGTCGACCTTCACGATGACGCCGTCGACGATGTCGCCGTCGTTGAAGTACTTGATCGTCTCGTCGATCGCGGCGAGGAAGGCTTCCTCGTTACCGATGTCGTTGACCGCAACCTGCGGGGTGGTGCTGGTGGCGGTGGTCTCGGTGCTGCTCGTCATGTGGGAAAGGGCTCCGGTTACGGACAGAAAGTCGTAGGTACTGCTACGCCGAGAGCCCGTATCGCACCAAGAAGCCGGACAGCCAATGAGGCACCCTTCCCGCGGACGGGGGGAGCCTCGAAAACCGAGGGGACATACAACAGGTACGAGCGCGGCCTGCTCCGTCTGAGGCGCGCAGGCCCGCAGCGCAACCTTTAGCATACGGGGGCAGCCGGACAGGGTCAATGCGCGAAGCGCGCACCCTGGGCAGATCCACGCAATTCCGGCACTACTCATGCCTCCCACGCCGCATCGGCGGGGTCCGCCGCACCGCGGCACTGAGCGCAAACTACATCGGCGGGCGAGATGAACCAAGAGTACGAACACGAAGACGGGGCCGAGGACGAGGCCGAGGCGACCCGGCGTGACGCGGGGGACGCGGAGAGCAGCCGAGCGAGTCGTGGCTGGTGGGACAGGAACGCCGACGAGTACCAGAGCGACCACGGTTCCTTCCTCGGCGACGACCGGTTCGTGTGGGGTCCCGAGGGGCTCGACGAGGCCGAGGCCGGCCTGCTGGGGCCGGCCTCCTCGCTGAAGGGCCGCGACGTCCTTGAGATCGGCGCGGGCGCGGCGCAGTGCTCGCGGTGGCTGGCGGCGCAGGGGGCGCGGCCGGTCGCGCTCGACCTCTCCCACCGCCAGCTCCAGCACGCGCTGCGGATCGGCGGGGACGTGCCGCTGGTGGAGGCCGACGCCGGGGCGCTGCCCTTCCGGGACGGCTCCTTCGACCTGGCCTGCTCGGCGTACGGCGCGGTGCCGTTCGTCGCCGATCCGGTACGGGTCTTCCGCGAGGTGCGCCGGGTGCTGCGGCCGGGCGGCCGCTGGGTGTTCTCGGTGACGCACCCGATCCGCTGGGCGTTCCCCGACGAGCCGGGCCCCGAGGGCCTCTCGGTGGCGGCCTCCTACTTCGACCGGACCCCGTACGTCGAGCAGGACGAGGAGGGGCGGGCCGTGTACGTGGAGCACCACCGGACCATCGGCGACCGGGTGCGCGACGTGGTGGCCGGCGGGTTCACGCTGGTGGACCTGGTCGAGCCGGAGTGGCCGGCGTGGAACGGCCAGGAGTGGGGCGGCTGGTCCCCGCTGCGGGGGAACCTGATCCCGGGGACGGCGATCTTCGTGTGCGAGCGCGCGGAGTAACGGAGTACGCGCGGAGTGGCGGGGTAACGGAGTAGGGGTGGAACGCGGAGTGACGGAGTAGGTAGGGAGGACCGCGCGGCGAGGAGTCGCGCCACGCGGCGCGGCGCGCCACGCCGCGAAAGTCGTATCAGTCGTATGACCGGGTGGGCCCTGTGGACAACGGGGCCCACCTCGTCTTCCGCACGTACGAGACTGAACGCGTGATCCGACACGACGCACTCGACCGCCTCCCCGTCCGCCATGCCGTCCCCGAGCTGCTCGCCGCGCTCGCGGAGCGCGGCACGGCGGTGCTGTCCGCTCCTCCCGGCACCGGCAAGACGACGCTGGTGCCGCTGGCTCTCGCGGGACTCATAGGGGACGGACCCCGGCGCAAGGTGCTGGTGGCCGAGCCGCGCCGGATGGCGGTGCGGGCGGCGGCCCGGCGGATGGCGTGGCTGCTCGGCGAGGAGGTCGGCGGCGCGGTGGGCTTCTCGGTGCGCGGCGAGCGGCGGACCGGGCCCGCGACCCGGGTCGAGGTGGTGACGACGGGCATCCTGCTCCAGCGGCTCCAGCGCGACCCTGAGCTGGCGGGCGTGCAGGTGGTCCTGCTCGACGAGTGCCACGAGCGGCATCTGGACGCCGACACCGCCATGGCCTTCCTGGTGGACGTGCGGGCGACGCTGCGGCCGGAGCTGAAGCTGATCGCGGCCTCGGCGACGAGCGACGCGGAG
This sequence comes from Streptomyces sp. LMG1-1-1.1, assembly GCF_040815545.1. Taxonomy (NCBI): domain Bacteria; kingdom Bacillati; phylum Actinomycetota; class Actinomycetes; order Kitasatosporales; family Streptomycetaceae; genus Streptomyces; species Streptomyces sp. LMG1-1-1.1. Next base: position 199,339 of record NZ_JBFPNH010000087.1, read on the forward strand.
GCGTGGGCGCGGCTGCTCACGGTGGTGGACGGGACCGGGCCCGCGCCGGTGGTGTGGAGCGAGGGCCGGGGGCACGGGCACCAGGTCAGGTTCGCCGCGCCGCCCGCCGGGATCAGGCCCGCGCACGGCACCTGGGTGGATCCGGCGCTGCTGCGCCACGTGGCGGCCACCGTGCGGCTGGCGGTGGAGCGGCACGAGGGCGACCTCCTCTGCTTCCTGCCGGGCACGGGGGAGATCGCGCGGACGGCGGGGCTGCTCTCCGGCCTGGACGCCGAGGTGCTCCAGCTGCACGGGCGGGCGCCGGCCGCGGTGCAGGACGCGGTGCTGCGGGGTGCCGAGCCGGGCGGGCGGCGGCGGGTGGTGCTCTCGACGTCCGTGGCGGAGTCGAGCCTGACGGTCCCGGGGGTGCGGATCGTGGTGGACTCGGGACTCGCGCGCGAGCCCCGCATGGACCACGCGCGGGGCCTCGGCTCGCTGGCGACGGTGCCGGTGTCGACGGCCGCGGCGACCCAGCGGGCGGGGCGCTCGGGCCGCGAGGCGTTCGGCGTGGTCTACCGGTGCTGGTCCGAGGCGGAGGACGGCGGCCGGGCCCGGTTCCCCTCTCCCGAGATCAGGATCGCCGACCTGGCGGACTTCGCCCTCCGGGCCGCCTGCTGGGGCGACCCGACGGCGGCGGGGCTCGCGCTGCTCGACGAGCCGCCCGCCGGGGCGATGGCGGCGGCCCGCGCGGTCCTGGAGTCGATCGGGGCCGTGGACGACGGCGGCCGGGCCACGGAGCGGGGCGCACGGCTGTCCCGGCTCGGGCTGCACCCCCGGCTGGGACGGGCCCTCCTCGACGGCGCGGCCGAGGTCGGGGTCCGCCGGGCGGCGGAGGTGGTGGCGCTGCTCAGCGAGGAGCCGCCGCGCGAGTACGGGGACGACCTGGCCGCGGCCTGGCGTACGGCCCGCCGGGGGGCCGACGGCTACGGAGCCCGGTGGAAGGCGGAGGCGCGCCGTCTGGAGCGGTCGGCCGCCGAGGCGGCGGACGGGGGCGGCCCTCGGTCCGGCGGCGGGCCCGCGGGCGGGTCCGCGGGGGAGGGTGAGGACGTCGTGGCCGGGCTGGTGACGGCGCTGGCCTTCCCGGAGCGGGTCGCCAGGGCCAGGGAGCAGGGCGGGTACCTGATGGTGTCGGGGAGCGGTGCGCGGCTCCCCGAGGGCTCCGCGCTGCGCACCTCGCCGTGGCTGGCCGTGGCGGTGGCGGACCGTACGGCGCGGGACGCGACGGCGCGGGTGCGGCTCGCGGCCGTGGTGGACGGGGCCATGGCCCTGCGGGCCGCCGGGCACCTGCGTTCCACGGGCGAGGAGGTGCACTGGGAGGACGGGGACGTGGTGGCGCGCTCGGTGGACCGGCTGGGCGCGGTGGAGCTGACCGTACGGCCGCTGGGGGCGGGGGCCGCGCCCGCCCTCGTCCGGGAGGCGCTGCTCGACGGTCTGCGGCGTGAGGGGCCGGGGCTGCTGCGGTGGGGCCGGGAGGCCGGGGAGCTGCGGGAGCGCCTCGCGTTCCTCCACCGGGAGCTGGGGGAGCCGTGGCCCGACGTGGCGGACGGGCCGCTGGTCGACCGGGCCGGGGAGTGGCTGGAGCCGGAGCTGTCCCGGGCGGTGCGCCGCGCCGATCTGGGGCGGATCGACGCGGGTGAGGCGTTGCGGCGGCTGCTGCCGTGGGCCTCGGGCGAGGCGGGCCGGCTCGACGAGCTGGCGCCGGAGCGGATCGAGGTGCCGAGCGGTTCGCGGATCCGCGTCGACTACGGGGGCGAGCGGCCGGTGCTCGCGGTGAAGCTCCAGGAGATGTTCGGTCTCGCGGAGACGCCGCGGGTGGCGGGCGTCCCGGTCCTCGTCCACCTCCTCTCCCCCGCCGGGCGGCCGGCGGCGGTGACGGCGGACCTGGCGTCGTTCTGGCGGGACGGCTACCGCGCGGTGCGGGCGGAGCTGCGGGGGCGGTACCCGAAGCACCCGTGGCCGGAGGACCCGTCGGGGGCGGAGCCGACCCGGCACACGAGCGCCCGGCTCAGACGGGAGCGGTGACCGGGGCGGCGGCGGGGGGCTCCGGGGCGGCGCGGCGTGAGCGGGCTTCGAGCCAGAGGGAGAGGGAGAGGAGGGCCAGGGCCAGGACGGTGAGGCTCCAGGGGCCGTAGGAGACGAGCATCAGGACGGTGAGGCGGTTGGCGGAGACCAGTTCGCCGACGCTCTCCAGGTAGTCCTCGCGCATCTTCACATGGCCCTCGAAGACGGTGAGGGTGTCCCGGCCCATCAGTGCCTTGGCGTTGCGGAGCTCCTCCTTGTGGATCTCCTCGCCGTTGACGGGGGCGCCGGTGACCGGCTCGATCCAGAACATGCGCTTGGTCGTGTACCAGCGGGTGAGGCCCGAGTCGGCGAGGACCTTCGGGGTGATGCCCTTGACCGGCATGGTCTTGGGCATGGGGACCTTGGTCCACGGGACGGTCTGCTCGAAGTAGTAGACCTCCATGCCCCGGAAGGTGCGGGTGCCCTTGTAGTGGATGGGGGCCGCGGTGCGGGTCTGGGCGTCGAAGTACTGGTAGTCCCGTTTCTCGGTGAGGAAGGGGAACTTGAACTCGATGCCCTCGCGCCGGACCGGGTCGCCGTCGACCGACTCGCCGGTGGCGTGGACGGGGTCCTGGGTGTGGGCGTCGAAGATGTACCGCTCGGGGACCTGGGAGACCATCTTGCCGTCGGGGCCGGTGACGTAGGCGAGGGCGTCCCAGACGACGACGTCGCGTCCGGCGTCGCGTTCGATGCGGCGGGACTCCTCCACGTTGCCCTTGAGGGTCTGGATGATCGTGATCTTGTCGACCTTCTCGGCCTGGAGGGTGGAGTAGTTGAGGAGGGTCGCGGGGCGGGCCTCCAGGACGGTCTCCTGGTACTGGTTCGGCGGGATCTTCGCCAGGCGGGGGAAGGCGTACCAGCGCAGGAACGGGGCCATCCCGGCGCAGAAGACGGCGAGGGCGAGCAGGACGAGGCTGGCTGGGCGGCGCACGGTCGCCCCCTCTACTTCTTGGCGCCGGGATCGGCGGTGAGCAGGGGCTTGGGCGAGGTGGGGCCGTCGGGCGGCAGATCGACCACGGACACGAGGAGGGCGAAGAGGAGGACTGGGGCGAGTCCGATGGCGGCGGCGACGAGGGCGCGCATGGTCGGCCTCCCGGGTGCGATCTGATAGGTCGTCAGGGCGGGGGCACCGTAGCAACGCGACCGCGAGATGAGAACACGTTGCACCCGGGTAACGCGGAGCGCCGCCCCGTCGTCCGGTGGGGACGGCGGGGCGGCGCGAAGGCGGGGACCGGCGGGTCAGGCCGTGGGCGAGGGGGTGGCCTCGGGCGAACCCGTCCCGGACGGCGTCGGGTCCGGGGTCGGCTCCGTCGTCGGAGGCGGCGTCGAAGGCGCCTCGACCTTGAGGGCGATGAAGACCTCTCCGCCGCCCGGCGTGGTCAGCCGGAGGTAGTACGTGCCCGCCTTGTCCCCGGCGAGCACCGTGTCGGGGGCGAGGGTGAGCAGCCCGTCGACGCCGGTGGTGAGGGTGACGGTACGGACGACCTTGTCCCCCTGCTTGAAGTACGGGCCCTCGGCGCTCTCCTCGGGGTCCGTGGCCGAGGTGACGATCTGCGCGGTGACGAGCACGCCGGGCGCGAGGGCACCCTTGTCGGTGGCCTTCACCTTGATCTGCGTCGTGAACGCGCCACCCGTCGTGGCCGACAGGGCTTCCTCGCCGACCCGGACGAGGGTGTCCGCCCGGCGCTCCGTGACGGTCGCGGCGAAATCGGCCGCGGCCAGGGTGCGGCCCACGACGGTGGCGCGCACGGTGAAGGTTCCCGTCCGCTCACCGGCCCAGAGGGTGGGAGAGGCCGCGAGACCTGCCGAGTTGGTGGTGACGGTGACGGCCGTCGCGCCGCCGACGAAGTGGGAGTCGGTCGCCCCGACGATCTCGAAGCGGACACCGACCCCGGCGACCGTCTTGCCCGAGGCGTCGAGCGCCACGACCCTGGGCGTTCCCGTGAAGGCGCTTCCGGTGGTCGCGGTCGGCTTCCCGTTGGCCACGATCGTGAGCCGCGTGACCTTCGCGGCCGGCGTGACGGTCGGCGGGGTGACCGGGGGCTTGGTCGGCACGGTCGGCGGCTTGACCTGTCCGGGACGGGTCTCCGACGGCTTCGGCTTCGGGGTGCCCGGCGCCGGGGTCGTCGGCGCCGGCGAGAGCGGTGTGCTGGGGAGGTTGCCCGGGGTCCGGCCGTCGCTGCGGTCGACCGGGAGGACTCCCGTGCCGTCCGGGACCTGGTGGGTGCCGCGCTGGTAGTACGTCACCCAGGTCATGACCAGGTTCAGGTACTCCGTCGAGCGGTTGTAGCTGAGGATCGCCCGGTCGAGATCGGCCTTGAGCGCGAGGTTGCGGTCGTTCGCGCAGAGGTAGAGGCCGGCGGCCTGCGCGGCGTCGTAGATGTTGTTCGGGTCCTTCTTGCCGTCGCTGTTGGCGTCCTGACCCCAGGTCGCCCAGGTCGACGGGATGAACTGCATCGGGCCGACGGCGCGGTCGTGGACCTTGTCGCCGTCGTAGGCACCGCCGTCCGTGTCCGAGATGTCGGCGAAGCCGACGCCGTTGAGGACGGGGCCGAGGATCGGGGTGAGCGTCGTGCCGTTGGCGTCGACCCGCCCGCCGCGCGCCTGCCCGGACTCGACCTTGCCGATGCCGGCCAGCAGCTGCCAGGGCAGGTTGCAGCCGGGGGTGGTCGAGCGTATCGCCTGCTCCGCGCGCTTGTACGCGGCGAGGACGGACGCGGGTATACCGGCCTCGGCGGGGCCGGTGATCACCGGCAGGTTGGTGCTCGCGCCGGGCTTGTTCGGCGTGTTCAGCGGCGGCAGTTCGGTGTAGTACGGGGAATCGCCGGTCGCGGAGCCTTCGCCCGACGGCGGAACGGTGTCACCAGCGCCGATCGCACGGTCCCCGCCGGTGTTGTCCGCAGGCGGCGAAACGGCCTCCGGTGCCTGCGAGGCCGCCAGCGCGGCGACCGCCGCGGCCACCACCACACCGCTGGTGGCCCCCTTGCGCAGCCGATGGCCGATGTGCGCTGCCATACCCGTGGTCCCCTCCCCGTCGACTCGAGTCCCGCGCTCCCCGCGCGCGACCTCTGGCGACCCTATGCCAACTCCAGACCGCCGAACACCGGCCGCTGACCGGGTTTCACGGTTTCGTCACCTCTGCGCCGCCTTACGAACGGCCGCCTTTCGTTACGAACGGCCGCCTTTCGATCCGGCGCCACGGAGGACGGGAACCGACCGGCTGCCCGGGGGCCTCTTGCACTGCGGCCGCTCCTGCTCTCCGGCCGCCACCACCGGATCCGAGGGGACCTCCCGTTGCCGTTCACCCTGAGTCATGCCGCCGCCGTGCTGCCCGGGCTGCGCCGGAACGGGACCGCGCGCGGGCCCCTGGTCGCGTCCGCGCTCGTCGCGGGCTCCTTCGCCCCCGACATGACCTACTTCGCCGCCACCGCGGCGCCCGGCGCGATGGACCTCGGGGCGGTCACCCACTCCCCCGTCGGCATCGTCACCGCCGACGTGCTCGTCACCGCCGCGCTCGTGGGCCTGTGGCTGATCGTCCGTGAACCGCTCGTGGCGCTGCTGCCCGCCCGGTGGCGCGGACCGGTGTACGGGCTGGCCCGGGGGCGCCCCTGGCGGGACCGGCACCCGGCGGCGCTCGCCGGGTGGTTCTTCCTCTCCGCGGTGATCGGCTCGGCGACCCACGTGGGGTGGGACTCCTTCACCCACCTCGACCGCTGGGGCACCCAGGCGATCCCCTTCCTCGGCGAGGTCGTGGCCGGGTTCCCGGTCTACCTCTACGCGCAGTACGGGAGTTCGGCGCTCGCCCTCGGTCTGCTGGCCTGGTTCGGCGTGCGGGCGCTGCGCTCCTCCGGCCCCGGCGTCGGCCTGCCGGCCGGGGTGCCGGTGCCGGGCCGGTCCGGTCGGCTCGTCGCGGTCGGCCTGATCGGCGGCTGTGTGCTCGCCGGCATCGTCCACCGGGTGCTGCGCTGGGCCTCGTACTGGGGCTGGGACCGGATCGAGACACCGCTCGACATCATTCCGACGGGCTGTTTCGGGGCCGGCGCGGGGCTCGCCGTCGGACTCGTGCTGTACGGAGCGGGGGCGCGGCTGCGGGGAGGAGACCCTGAGCGGTCCCGGGAGCGGGTCCCTGCGGAGGCTCCTGCGGGACCGGGCCGGCAGGGTGCGGATCCGGCTCGTCGTGGGGAACGCTCCCGTCAGGGATCTCGCTGATCCTCTCGGGCGGGGTGAATCCGCGGACGGCGGTGCCGCCGCCGGCGAGCCTTCGGTGCACGGCGAGGGCGACCCCCTCCAGCGTGCGGACGCCGTAGCGCATGGTGGGGTTGTCGTGGCTCAGGAGGGCGATCCGGTAGTCGATCGCGGGGGCGTCGGTGGCGGTGGTGCCGGTGGTGCCGGTGGTGGCGGTGGTGCCGGTGGCTGTGGCGGTGGCGGTGGCGGGGCGGACGATGCCGATGCTGTGGACGCGCCAGCCGTGGGTCTTGCGGGGCAGCCAGCCGTTCTTCAGGTGGACCTTGACCGTGCGGGGGGCGCCCGCGGTGACGCCCCATGCCTGGTCGCGGCCGACCTGGCCCATCAGGGTCAGGGCCTCGGCACGGCGGGAGACCGCGGCGAGCACGGCCAGTTGGTCGCGGGCGGTGGTCCGGGTGAGGCCCCAGTAGCGGTCGTGGCCGAGGACGGTGTCCTGGGCGCCGGCCTCGCGCAGCACCCGGTTCAGCCGGGCGCGGGACAGGCCCTGCCAGAGGTCCGTGGCCGCGGTGTTGTCGGAGCGCGTGATCATCGCCTTCATCCGCTGGGCCTCCGTGCGGGTGGGCGCCCGGCCGAGCTCCTCGGCGCGGCCGAGGACGGCCTGCAGGATGAGGACCTTCGCGACGCTGGCGGAGTCGTACGCCAGTGTGTCGCCGAGCCGGCAGCGCAGTCCGCGCCGGACGTCGTGGACGGCGACGGAGACGGTGCCGTCGCGGTCCTCCAGCGCCGCCGCGATGTCCTGGGAGAGGCGGGCGGCGAGGGCGGGGGCGCGGGACGAGGTGCAGAGGGTGGGGGCGGTGCGGTGGGCGTGGGCGTGAGCGTGGGACTGGGCGTGGGACTGGGCGTGGGCCTGGGCCTGGGCCTGGGCGGGGGTGCCGGTGGCGCCGGTGGCGCAGAGGAGGGCGGTGAGGAGGGCGGTGAGGAGGGCGGCCCAGGTGCGGAGGTGGGGGTGGGGGCGGCTTGCGATCATGCTGCCCAGTGTCGGGAGCGGGGGGCGTGGGGGCTCGCGCTGGCTGGTCCACCTGGTCGCATGCCGGCGGGTGGGGGCTCTCGTGTGGGGGGTTTCGTGGTGCGGGTCCAGGACCGGGCGCCGTGCCGGGGGTGCGGGTTCGGGCGCGGCAGCCTGGGCCCGGCTGGGGGCGCCGTCCCGTGTGCCCACCCGTCCCGCCCCAGCGGGACGATTGCCCACACGGGGGTGGGCGCAGCCCGTACGGGGGTAGGGCCGGGCGGGCGCACCCCGTGCGGGGGTAGGCGCGGGCGGGCGCAGCCCGCACGGGGAGGTGGGCGCGGGCGGGGCGCAGCCCGTACAGGGGGATTCGGGGGCGCCGCCCGCCCCGGGGGATGCACAGGCGCCGCCCACACCCGGGGGTGGGAACCTGCGGGCGCCGCGCACACCCCGGAGGGTAGGCCCGGGCGGCCCCCACTGGGGCGGTAGGAACCGGCAGGATCCGGGCGCACGGCGAGGGGGACGGGCGCCGCCCTCACTGGGGCGGTAGGAACCGGCAGGATCCGGGCGCACAGCGAGGGGGACGGGCGCCGCCCCCCGCTGGGGCGGTAGGAACCGGTGGGTTCCGGGGGCGCAGCGAGGGGGCGGGCGGGGGGGGTGGGGTTAGTGGGCGGCGGAGTCCCAGTTGGGGCCGATGCCGACGGAGACGTCGAGGGGGGCGCGGAGGTCGGCGGCGCCGGACATCTGCTCGCGGAGCAGGGCCTCGACCTGGTCGCGCTCGCCGGGGGCGAGTTCGAGGACGATTTCGTCGTGGACCTGGAGGAGCATCCGGGAGGCGAGGCCGGCGTCGGTGAGGGCGCGGTCGACGTTCAGCATGGCGACCTTGACGATGTCGGCGGCGGTGCCCTGGATCGGGGCGTTGAGCGCCATCCGCTCGGCGGCCTCGCGGCGCTGCCGGTTGTCGCTGTTGAGGTCGGGGAGGTAGCGGCGGCGGCCGAGCATGGTCTCGGTGTACCCGGTGGCGCGGGCCTCGTCGACGACGCGGTGGAGGTACTCTCGCACCCCGCCGAAGCGCTCGAAGTAGGTGTCCATCAGGCCGCGGGCCTCGCCCGGGTCGATGTTCAGCTGCTGGGAGAGGCCGAAGGCGGAGAGGCCGTAGGCGAGGCCGTACGACATGGCCTTGATCTTGCGGCGCATCTCGGCGTCGACGGCGGACCGCTCGACGCCGAAGACCTGGGAGGCGACCGTGGTGTGGAGGTCCTCGCCGGAGGCGAAGGCCTCGATGAGGCCCTCGTCCTCGGAGAGGTGGGCCATGACGCGCAGCTCGATCTGGCTGTAGTCGGCGGTCATGAGGGCCTCGAAGCCCTCGCCGACGACGAAGCCGTGCCGGATGGCGCGGCCCTCGTCGGTGCGCACCGGCACGTTCTGCAGGTTCGGGTCCGTGGAGGAGAGGCGGCCGGTGGCGGCGACGGTCTGGCTGAAGGTGGTGTGGATCCGGCCGTCGGCGGCGACGGTCTTGATCAGGCCTTCGACGGTGGAGCGCAGCCGGGCCTGCTCGCGGTGGCGGAGCATGATCACGGGCAGTTCGTGCTCGGTCTGGCCGGCCAGCCAGGCGAGCGCGTCGGCGTCCGTGGTGTAGCCGGTCTTGGTCTTCTTGGTCTTCGGCAGGTTGAGCTCGCCGAAGAAGACCTCCTGGAGCTGCTTGGGCGAGCCGAGGTTGAACTCGTGGCCGACGGAGGCGTGCGCCTCCTTCACGGCCTGCTGCACGGCGCCGCCGAACTGCTGCTCCATGGCCTCCAGGTGGTCGCGGTCGGCGGCGATGCCGTGCCGCTCCAGGCGGGCGAGGAGGGCGGAGGTGGGCAGCTCGACGTCGTGGAGGAGCCCGCGGGCCCCGACCTCGCCGAGTCGCTCGTCGAAGGCGTCGGCGAGGTCGAGGACGGCCCGCGCCTGGGTCATGAGGGCTTCGGCCTCGGCGGTGTCGTCGGCGCCGAAGGCGAGCTGGCCGTCGGCGGCGGCCGCGGGGGCGAGCTCGCGGCCGAGGTACTCGACGGAGAGCGCGTCGAGGGCGAAGGAGCGCCGGCCGGGCTTGACGAGGTAGGCGGCGAGGGCGGTGTCCATGGTGACGCCCGCGATGCTCCAGCCGTGCTCGGGGAAGACCCGCATGGCGCCCTTGGCGTTGTGCATGACCTTGGGGCGGGCGGCGTCGGAGATCCACGCGGCCCAGGCCTGCTCGTCGGCCTCGTCGAGGGCGCTGGGCTCGAACCAGGCGGCGGCTCCGCCGGCGGCGGCGAGGGCGATCTCGGAGACGTTCCCCGTGCCGAGGGCCCAGCTGTCGACGGTGGCGATGCCGAGCGGCTGGGTGCCGTGCTCGGCGAGCCAGGGGGCGAGCTCGCCCGCGCCGAGGACGGTGCCGTCGAGCTCGACGCCCGCGGCGGGCGCGGGGGCGGCCTCCTCCGCGGCGCCGGGGTCGACGGCGAGGAGCCGCTCGCGCAGCGAGGGGTTGCGGATCTCCAGGGTGTCGAGGACGAGCGCGACGGCCGTGCGGTCGTACGGCTCGCGGGCGAGGTCCGTCACCGTCTTCGGCAGTTCGACGTCCCGGACCATCTCGGTCAGGCGGCGGTTGAGCCGGACGGACTCCAGGTGGTCGCGGAAGTTCTGGCCGGCCTTGCCCTTGACCTCCTCGGCGCGCTCGACGAGCTCGGCGAAGGAGCCGAACTGGTTGATCCACTTGGCGGCGGTCTTCTCGCCGACGCCGGGGATGCCGGGGAGGTTGTCGGACGGGTCGCCGCGCAGGGCCGCGAAGTCGGGGTACTGGGAGGGGGTCAGGCCGTACTTCTCCTGGACCTTCTCCGGGGTGAAGCGGGTGAGCTCGGAGACGCCCTTGGTGGGGTAGAGCACGGTGGTGCGGTCGCTGACCAGCTGGAAGGAGTCGCGGTCGCCGGTGACGATCAGGACGTCGAAGCCCTCGGCCTCGGCCTGGGTGGCGAGGGTCGCGATGACGTCGTCGGCCTCGAAGCCGTCGACGGCGAAGCGCGGGGCGTGCATCGCGTCGAGGAGCTCGCCGATCAGCTCGACCTGCCCCTTGAACTCGTCGGGGGTCTTGGAGCGGTTCGCCTTGTACTCGGGGAACTCCTCGGACCGCCAGGTCTTGCGGGACACGTCGAACGCGACGGCGAAGTGCGTGGGCGCCTCGTCGCGCAGGGTGTTCGCCAGCATCGAGGCGAACCCGTAGATGGCGTTCGTCGGCTGCCCGGTCGCGGTGGTGAAGTTCTCCGCGGGCAGCGCGAAGAACGCGCGGTACGCCAGGGAGTGCCCGTCCATGAGGAGGAGTCGCGGGCGGTCCGCTTCGGTCTTCTCGGTCTTCTTCGATGCTGTCTCGGCCACGGGACGATCCTCCCACGGCCCACTGACACTCCCGGTCGCGCGGCCCCGTCCCCGGCGACCTGCGGGCCGGGCCGCGGGTGGTCCGTGACAGGATCGAACGCGTACGCCACAGGAATACCGCTCAAGGGAGAGCGCGATGGTCAGCAAGCCGCCGGCCGGTGATCCGGTACAGGACGCACCGCAGGTCACGCCGCCGCAGCGAGCCGCAGCGGGCCTGCCCGCCATCGGGCACACCCTGCGGATCGCACGGGATCAGATGGGCCTCGGTCGCACCGCCCGGACCCTGCTCAAGGTCAACCAGAAGGACGGTTTCGACTGTCCGGGCTGCGCGTGGCCGGAGGAGGACAAGCGGCACGTCGCGGAGTTCTGCGAGAACGGCGCGAAGGCGGTCGCCGAGGAGGCGACGCTGCGCCGGGTGACCCCGGCGTTCTTCGCCGCGCACCCGGTGGCGGACCTGGCGACCCGCAGCGGGTACTGGCTGGGGCAGCAGGGCCGCATCACCGAGCCCATGCTGCTCGCGGAGGACGGCGAGCGGTACGAGCCGGTGACCTGGGAGCGGGCGTTCGCGATCATCGCGGAGGAGCTCCGGGCGCTGGCCTCCCCCGACGAGGCGCTGTTCTACACCTCGGGCCGGACCAGCAACGAGGCCGCGTTCCTGCTCCAGCTGTTCGCGCGCGAGTTCGGCACGAACAACCTGCCGGACTGCTCCAACATGTGCCACGAGTCCTCGGGCTCGGCACTCACCGAGACGATCGGGATCGGCAAGGGCAGCGTCTCCCTGGAGGACCTGCACCGGGCCGACCTGATCATCGTGGCCGGGCAGAACCCGGGCACGAACCATCCGCGGATGCTGTCGGCCCTGGAGAAGGCGAAGGCGGCGGGCGCCCGGATCATCTCGGTGAACCCGCTGCCGGAGGCGGGTCTGGAGCGGTTCAAGAACCCGCAGACCCCGCAGGGCATGCTCAGGGGCGCCGCGCTCACCGACCTCTTCCTCCAGATCAGGATCGGCGGCGACCAGGCCCTCTTCCGGCTCCTCAACAGGCTGGTCCTGGAGACGGCCGGGGCGGTCGACGAGGAGTTCGTACGGGAGCACACGCACGGTTACGAGGAGTTCGCCGCGGCGGCCGGCGCGGCCGACTGGGACGAGACCCTCGCCGCGACGGGGCTCGACCGCGCCGACATCGAGCGGGCGCTGGAGATGGTGCTGGCCTCGGAGCGGACGATCGTCTGCTGGGCGATGGGACTGACCCAGCACAAGCACTCGGTGCCGACGATCCGCGAGGTGGTGAACCTGCTGCTGCTGCGCGGGAACATCGGGCGGCCCGGCGCGGGCGTGTGCCCGGTGCGCGGCCACTCGAACGTGCAGGGCGACCGGACGATGGGCATCTTCGAGCGGCCCGCGCCGGCCTTCCTGGACGCCCTGGACAAGGAGTTCGGGATCGTCTCGCCGCGCCACCACGGTTTCGACGTGGTCCGGTCGATCCAGGCGCTGCGCGACGGCGAGGCGAAGGTGTTCTTCGCGATGGGCGGCAACTTCGTGGGGGCGACGCCCGACACGGAGGTGACGGAGGCGGCGATGCGCAACGCGCGGCTGACCGTCCACGTGTCGACGAAGCTGAACCGCTCACACGCGGTGACGGGCCGGCGTGCGCTGATCCTGCCCACGCTGGGCCGGACGGACAAGGACGTGCAGAAGAGCGGCCGGCAGGTGGTGACGGTCGAGGACTCGATGAGCCTGGTGCACGCCTCGCGGGGCAACCTGCCGCCGGCGAGCCCGCACCTGCTGTCCGAGCCGGCGATCGTGGCCCGGATGGCCCGGGCCGTCCTGGGCGACGGGTCGGCGACTCCCTGGGAGGCCTTCGAGGCCGACTACGCCACGATCCGTGACCGGATCGCGCGCGTGGTGCCCGGCTTCGAGGACTTCAACGCCCGGCTCGCGGCGAACCCGGGCGGCTTCGGTCTGCCGCACGCCCCGCGCGACGAGCGCCGCTTCCCCACGGCGACCGGCAAGGCCAACTTCACGGCAGCGCCCGTCGAGTACCCGCGGGTGCCCGAGGGCCGCCTGCTGCTCCAGACGCTCCGCTCGCACGACCAGTACAACACCACGATCTACGGTCTGGACGACCGCTACCGGGGCATCAAGGGCGGCCGCCGGGTCGTCCTCGTGCACCCCGACGACGCGGCCGCGTTCGGCCTCGCCGACGGGGACTACACGGATCTGGTGAGCGAGTGGACGGACGGCACGGAGCGGCGGGCGCCCGGCTTCCGGGTGGTGCACTACCCGACGTCCCGGGGGTGCGCGGCCGCCTACTACCCGGAGACGAACGTCCTGGTGCCGCTGGAGTCGACGGCCGACGTCAGCAACACCCCCGCGAGCAAGTCCGTCGTCGTCCGTCTGGAACAATCGGTTTCCGCCTAAGCGTTTGCTCAGGCGGTCGCGCGATCACGCGACCCACGATCAGCAGCCGTACGCAGACGAACGGAGCCGGACCCATGGGCGAGCAGCAGCACGTGAAGTTCCCGCAGGAGGTCATCGACGAGTACGCGGCGCTGGGCGTCGACCTCCCGGCGCTCTTCTCGGCCGGACACCTCGGGAACCGGATGGGCGTCCAGATCGTGGAGGCCTCGGCCGACCGGGTCGTCGGCACCATGCCCGTGGAGGGGAACACCCAGCCGTACGGGCTGCTGCACGGCGGCGCGTCGGCGGTCCTCGCCGAGACCCTGGGCTCGGTCGGCTCGATGCTGCACGGCGGGGTCTCGAAGATCGCCGTGGGCGTCGACCTGAACTGCACCCACCACCGCGGCGCGCGCAGCGGCCTGGTGACCGGCGTGGCGACCCCGGTGCACCGCGGACGGTCCACCGCGACGTACGAGATCGTGATCACGGACGAGCAGGGCAAGCGGGTCTGCTCCGCCCGGCTGACCTGCATGCTGCGGGACGTCAACCCCCAGGACGCCGGGAACCTGCCGACGGCCGGGCGGGCCAACGAGGCCTGACCGAAGCCCGATCGAAGGGGGGCGGTGCGTGAGCGCACCGCCCCCCTTCGGCGTATGCGCACCAACTCCCGCAGCCCCGCGCCCTCTTGCCCCGCACGGGTCGACACGCTTCACTGGCTGACCGCGCCCCGGAGAACACCCGATCCGTCACCCAGCGAGGGAACTCCCGTGACAGGAAGCCGAGTCGGCCCGACCGGATACCTCCTTGCCGCGGCCCTGACCGGATGCCTCGTGACCCTCACCGCCGGCTGCGAGCGCGCCCCGGAGCCGGCACCGGCACCCAGCACCGGCTCCCCCTCGGCGCACGCGAGCACGCCCGCCGACATCTGCACGAGCCTGGTGTCCTACTGGGTCAAGGAAGCCCTCGAAGGCAGCATGTGGGCCGGGCTCGACTGGGAGCAGAAGGGCCTCTCCAACGAGCAGTACGAGATCCACGACGACGTTCTCGCGGCGGCCAGGGCCGAGGAGCGGCGCGCGGGCCGCGAGGCGGCCACGGCGTTCGCCGACCGGGAGTCGCGTCGGCGCTGCGAGGCGGCGAAGGGTGCGACCGGAAGTTCGGAGAACTGGCGCCCGCCCGGGCAGCGGACGACTCCCCCGGCGTCCCCCAGCGGCTGATCTCGGCCACGCCGGCCGTCACACTCCGTAACATTGGCGCAATGTACGGGCCCGGTGCCGCCCGCGGGCGACGACGGATCTTCGTCCGCTCACATCAGAGGCCATCTCCGCTATCCGGAGACCCTCACAGGGCCGCCGTCAGGACCGTGATCCGCTCAAGCCCCTTAGCGGAACTGGGGATTCTCACGATGTGAACACCGCGCTACAGGCCCATTTGCCCCCATTTGCCCCTGCGCCGCACACCGTCTCCCCCCGTCGGCATAACAAGACAGTCACATCCTGACCTCGGCGCTCCCCGACCCTCCCCACCTGCGCCTAGAGTCACGGCCAGTCACCGCGCCGCCGGGCGCTTCCACTGCACGGCCCGCATCACCCCGTACGGCCCGGCATCGAAACGGCACCTCTAGCTACACAGCTTCACGGCACCGCCTCAGCTTGAGGGGGCCGCGCCAGGGAAAGGATTCTTCGTGCGACACCGTTCACTGCTCATCCTCACCAGCGTGCTCACCACGGGAGCGCTCACTCTCACCGCATGCGGTTCGCGTGACGACAAGGGCGGCAGCGACAACAACGCGGACGGTGGCGGCGTGACCGTCGTCATCGGCGTCGACGCGCCGCTGACCGGTTCCCTCTCCGCGCTCGGCCAGGGCATCAAGAACTCGGTGGACCTGGCGGTCCAGACCGCCAACAAGAACAAGGAAGTCCCCGGCGTCACCTTCAAGATCGAGGGTCTCGACGACCAGGCCGTCCCGGCCTCCGGCCAGGCCAACGCCACCAAGCTCGTCGGCAACAAGGACGTCCTCGGCGTCGTCGGCCCGCTGAACTCCGGCGTCTCCCAGCAGATGCAGGGCGTCTTCGCCGCCGCCAACCTGGCGCAGGTCTCCCCCGCCAACACCAACCCGGCGCTGAGCCAGGGCGACAACTGGGGCAAGGGCGAGTTCAAGCGCCCCTTCCCGACCTACTTCCGCACCGCCGCCACCGACGTGGTCCAGGGCAAGTTCGCCGCCCAGTACCTCTTCAAGGACGCCGGCAAGAAGAAGGTCTTCGTCGTCGACGACAAGCAGACCTACGGTGCGGGCCTCGCCGCGATCTTCTCCGACGAGTTCAAGCGTCTCGGCGGCCAGGTCGTCGACACCGACCACGTCACCGTGAAGGAGACCGACTTCTCCTCCACCGCCGACAAGGTCAAGGCCTCCGGCGCCGACTCCGTCTACTTCGGCGGCCAGTACCCCGAGGGCGGCCTGCTCTCCGACCAGATCAAGAAGACCGGCGCCAAGATCCCCGTCATGGGCGGCGACGGCATCTACGACCCGGCCTTCATCAGCGCCTCCGCCGAGGCCAACGACGGTGACCTCGCCACCTCGATCGGCTACCCGGTCGAGAAGCTCGACACCGCCAAGAAGTTCATCGAGGACTACAAGGCGGGCGGCTACAAGGACCCCTACGCGGCCTACGGCGGCTACTCCTACGACGCCGGCTGGGCGATCATCCAGGCCGTCAAGGCCGTCGTCGCCGCCAACAACGGCAAGCTGCCCTCCGACGCCCGCGCCAAGGTCACCGAGGCCCTGGGCAAGGTCTCCTTCGACGGTGTGACCGGCAAGGTCTCCTTCGACGAGTTCGGCGACACCACGAACAAGCAGCTCACGGTCTACAAGGTCGAGGGCGGCAAGTGGATCGACGTCAAGAGCGACACCTTCAACCAGTAGTCACCTCCCCGGTACCCACCCGGGAACCCCGCACCACATGAACCATCCCGCGCGAGGGCGCAAACAGCGCCCTCGCGCGGAGTCATATCCGACAAGCTCATCGGAGGCCTGCGGTGAACGAACTGCCGCAACAGCTGGCCAACGGCCTGGCCCTCGGTGCCCTCTATGGCCTCATCGCCATCGGGTACACCATGGTCTACGGCATCGTCCAGCTCATCAACTTCGCCCACGGCGAGATCTTCATGATCGGGGGCTTCGGAGCCCTCACCACCTACACCGCTCTCCCGAGCGGCACGTCCCTGCTGGTGGCGATACCGCTCATGATCGTCGGTGGCGCGATAGCCTCCGTGGCCGTCGCCACCGCCGCCGAGCGGTTCGCCTACCGCCCGCTGCGCAGCGCGCCCCGGCTGGCACCGCTCATCACGGCGATCGGCCTGTCCATCGCACTCCAGCAGCTCGTCTGGCAGTTCTACCCGGACGCCAAGAAGGCCGTCAGCTTCCCCGAGTTCAAGGGTGACGCCTTCAAGATCACCGAGAGCCTCTCGATCCAGCGCGCCGACGCCTTCATCCTCGTGCTCGCGCCGCTGTGCATGCTCGCCCTCGGCGTCTTCGTCTCCAAGAGCCGCAGCGGCCGGGCCATGCAGGCCACCGCGCAGGACCCGGACACCGCGAAGCTGATGGGCATCAACACCGACCGCATCATCGTCATGGCCTTCGCCATCGGTGCCGCGTTCGCCGCCGTCGCCGCCGTCGCGTACGGCGTCGACAAGGGCCAGATCAACTTCGAGATGGGCTTCATCCTCGGACTGAAGGCCTTCACCGCCGCCGTCCTCGGTGGCATCGGCAACATCTACGGCGCCATGGTCGGCGGCGTCGTCCTCGGCCTCGCCGAGGCCCTCTCGATCGCCTACATCGAGGACATCCCCGGCATGCAGCAGCTCGGCGGCGGTGCCTGGTCCAACGTCTGGGCCTTCGTCCTCCTCATCCTCGTACTCCTCGTGCGGCCCCAAGGCCTGCTCGGCGAACGCGTCGCGGACAGGGCGTGAGCACCATGACGAGCATCGACAAGACGACCGCGGCGCCCAAGCCGGCGCTGCTGCACTGGGCCATCGTCGGCGGCAGCCTCGCCACCGTCGCCAGCGCCTTCCTCGCCTGGACGTGGACCACCGCCTTCCCCGGCAACCTCACGATCTACGGCAACCCCGCCCCGCTCCAGCTCCTCACCCTCGTCGGCGGCGTCCTCACCGCCCTCCACGCGCTCTCCGCGCTGGGCGTCAAGGGCCTCCGCTGGCTGACCCCCACCGGCACCCGCAAGGCGCTGTGGATCCTGGGCCTCGGCACCTTCGCCACCACCGCCTTCACCGCGATCTCGATCGTCTGGGAGCTCGGCGCCGTGGTGGACCTGGAGCCCGGCGCCGGTGTCGCCGTCCTCGTGTCCGCCGTACCCGCGGTCGCCGCCTACCTGCTGCCCGACGACACCCGCAAGGCGGCCCCCGCCAAGCGACTGCCCTCCTGGGCCGAAATCCTCGTCATCGTCGCGGTGTTCGCCCTCGGACTCTTCGTCGTCACGTTCGGCATCGACACCGACGACTCCGAGCCGCAGCTCTTCATCGCGTACCTGATCCTCGTCGGCTTCTCGGCCACCGCGCTGGTCAAGTCCGGTCTGACCCAGCGGCTCTCCGGCATCACGGCGCGCAACCGCCAGGTGACCGTCACGGCGGCCATCGTCATGGCGATCGCGTTCCCGTTCATCCAGCAGAGCGGCGACACCTACACGCTGATCGCGGTCAACATCCTGATCTTCGCGACCGTCGCCCTCGGCCTGAACATCGTCGTCGGCCTGGCCGGTCTGCTCGACCTCGGATACGTGGCCTTCCTCGGCGTCGGCGCCTACACGGCGGCCCTGGTCTCCGGCGCCACCTCGTCGGCGTTCGGCGTCCAGTTCCCCTTCTGGGCCGCCGCCCTCACCGGCATGGCCGCCTCGCTGGTCTTCGGCGTCGTGATCGGTGCCCCGACCCTGCGGCTGCGCGGCGACTACCTCGCCATCGTGACCCTCGGCTTCGGTGAGATCTTCCGCATCGCCATGGGCAACCTGGACGGCACGTCGGGCCCGCAGATCACCAACGGCCCGAACGGCATCCCGAACATCCCGCAGCTGGAGTTCTTCGGCTACAACTTCGGCGAATCGCACACCGTGCTCGGCGTCGAACTCGGCGCCTACGCCAACTACTACCTGCTCATGATCCTGATCATGCTGCTGGTCGTGGTCGTCTTCGCCCGCGCCGGCAACAGCCGCATCGGCCGCGCCTGGGTCGCGATCCGCGAGGACGAGACCGCCGCCACCGCCATGGGCATCAACGGCTTCCGGGTCAAGCTCGTCGCCTTCGCCCTCGGCGCGGCCCTGGCCGGCCTCGCGGGCACGGTGCAGGCACACGTCAACACGACGGTGGTCCCGGAGAACTACGTGTTCGCCGGCCCCGTCCCGCCGAACTCCGCCTTCCTGCTCGCAGCCGTCATCCTCGGCGGCATGGGCACGATCAGCGGCCCGATCGTCGGCTCCGCGCTCCTCTTCCTCATCCCCGCCAAGCTGTCCTTCCTCCAGGACTACCAGCTGCTCGGCTTCGGCATCGCCCTCATCCTGCTGATGCGCTTCCGCCCCGAGGGCCTCATCGCCAACAAGCGGGCGAAGCTGGAATTCCACGAGAACGACGACCAGGTCGCCGTACCGGAACAGCGACAGCCCGAGGACACGGGCGTCGGTACGGCCAAGGCAGGGGCGTGAAAGCCATGACGACCACCACCACCGAAACCGCGACCGGCACCGTCACGGCCGCGCCGGTCCTCGAAGCCAGCGGCGTCACCATGCGCTTCGGCGGCCTGACCGCCGTCCGCGACGTCGACCTGACCGTCCGCGAGGGCGAGATCGTCGGCCTGATCGGCCCCAACGGCGCCGGCAAGACGACCTTCTTCAACTGCCTGACCGGTCTGTACGTCCCCACCGAGGGCAAGGTCAGCTACAAGGGCACGGTCCTGCCGCCGAAGCCGCACCTGGTCACCCAGGCCGGCATCGCGCGTACCTTCCAGAACATCCGCCTCTTCTCCAACATGACGGTCCTGGAGAACGTCCTCGTCGGACGTCACACCCGGACCAAGGAAGGCCTCTGGTCCGCGCTGCTGCGCGGCCCGGGCTTCAAGCGAGCCGAAGCCGCGTCCCGCGAACGGGCCATGGAACTCCTGGAGTTCGTAGGCCTGGGCAGCAAGGCGGAGCACCTGGCGCGCAACCTGCCCTACGGCGAGCAGCGCAAGCTGGAGATCGCCCGCGCCCTCGCCAGCGACCCCGGCCTGCTCCTGCTCGACGAGCCCACGGCCGGCATGAACCAGAGCGAGACCCGCACCACCGAGGAGCTCGTCTTCGCGATCCGCGACCGCGGCATCGCGGTCCTGGTCATCGAGCACGACATGAAGTTCATCTTCAAGCTCTGCGACCGCGTGGCCGTCCTCGTCCAGGGCGAGAAGCTCGTCGAGGGCACGTCCGAGGTCGTCCAGGGCGACGAGCGCGTCGTCGCCGCGTACCTGGGCACCCCGTACGAGGAGGCACCCGGCGCGGCGGAGGTGGCCGAGGTCGAAGCCGCCGAAGAGGCCGCGGAGGCCGTGGCCGAGGCCGCCGAAGAGGCCGCGGAGGCCGCCGAAGAGGTCGCCGAGGCCGCCCAGGCCGAGACGACCGAGGCGACCGAGGCGACCGAGGACGAGGCGACCGAGGACGAGGCGACCGAGACGGCGGAAGAGCCCGCCGACGAGGCCCCCGAAGCCGACGACACCCCCGCCGACGAGGCTCCGGCCGCCGACGCGGACAGCACCACCGAAGGAGACTCGAAGTGACCGCACTTCTGGAGGTCGAGGACCTCAGGGTCGCCTACGGCAAGATCGAGGCCGTCAAGGGCATCTCCTTCTCCGTCGAGGCGGGCCAGGTCGTCGCCCTGATCGGCAC
This sequence comes from Streptomyces sp. LMG1-1-1.1, assembly GCF_040815545.1. Classification (NCBI taxonomy): domain Bacteria; kingdom Bacillati; phylum Actinomycetota; class Actinomycetes; order Kitasatosporales; family Streptomycetaceae; genus Streptomyces; species Streptomyces sp. LMG1-1-1.1. The sequence goes on from NZ_JBFPNH010000087.1 coordinate 219,317, forward strand.
CAACGGCGCCGGCAAGACCACGACCCTCCGCACCCTCTCCGGGCTCCTCAAGCCGACCAGCGGCACGGTCACCTTCGACGGCCAGGTGCTCAACGGCATCCCGGCCCACAAAGTGGTCTCGCTCGGCCTCGCCCACTCCCCCGAGGGCCGGCACATCTTCCCCCGGCTCACCATCGAAGAGAACCTCCAACTCGGCGCCTTCCTCCGCAGCGACAAGGCCGGCATCGAGAAGGACATCCAGAAGGCCTACGACCTCTTCCCCATCCTGGGCGAGCGTCGCAAGCAGGCCGCAGGCACCCTCTCCGGCGGCGAGCAGCAGATGCTGGCGATGGGCCGGGCACTCATGTCCCAGCCCAAGCTGCTCATGCTGGACGAGCCCTCGATGGGCCTCTCCCCGATCATGATGCAGAAGATCATGGAGACCATCGCGGCCCTGAAGTCCGAAGGCATGACGATCCTGCTCATCGAGCAGAACGCGCAGGCCGCGCTCTCCCTCGCGGACTACGGGTACGTGATGGAGGTCGGCACCGTGAAGCTGTCCGGCACCGGTCAGGACCTGCTCGTCGACGACGAGGTGCGCAAGACGTACCTCGGCGAGGACTGACCCCCGGCCCGCACCACTCATGACGGAAGGCCCGCCCCACAACGCTGTGGGGCGGGCCTTCTTCCGTTCGCCGTACGAGGGTTGCGGCGGGACTACTACTGCTGCTCCCGGGCCGCCTTCTTCTCCTCGGCGTCCTCGATGACGGCCTCGGCGACCTGCTGCATCGACATGCGGCGGTCCATCGAGGTCTTCTGGATCCAGCGGAACGCGGCCGGCTCCGTCAGCCCGTACTGGGTCTGCAGGACGGACTTGGCACGGTCCACCAGCTTGCGGGTCTCCAGGCGCTGGGAGAGGTCGGCGACCTCCTTCTCCAGCGCGCGCAGCTCCGCGAAGCGGGAGACCGCCATCTCGATGGCCGGCACCACGTCGCTCTTGCTGAACGGCTTCACCAGGTAAGCCATCGCGCCGGCGTCCCTGGCCCGCTCGACGAGCTCCCGCTGCGAGAAGGCGGTGAGCATGAGGACCGGGGCGATGGACTCGCCGGCGATCTTCTCGGCGGCCGAGATGCCGTCCAGGACGGGCATCTTCACGTCCAGGATGACGAGGTCGGGGCGGTGCTCGCGGGCGAGCTCGACGGCCGTCGCGCCGTCTCCGGCCTCGCCCACGACCGTGTAGCCCTCTTCCTCCAGCATCTCTTTGAGGTCGAGGCGGATGAGGGCCTCGTCCTCGGCGATGACGACGCGGGTCGTGAGCGGCGGGACGTGCGACGCCTCGGCGTCGTCGGCGGGCTGGGGCGACTCGGGGGCGGTCACGGGGGCTCCTCGTTGCGGGGCAGTGCGCTGCACTAGGAAGCCTACCTAGCTGCTGGCCGGGCCAGTGACCGGGTACACTCCGAGTGGCAATCTGCCGGGTTGGTGGAATGGCATACACGGATGTCTCAAACACATCTGCCCGTGAGGGCTTGCGGGTTCGAGTCCCGCACCCGGCACAGCATCTGAAGCGGACGTTCACCTTCGCGTGAATGTCCGCTTTTTGCTGCACACGGCGACGGTTCATTGCACAGAGTAATCGCATGATCTTTCACAGCACTGAAGTGCGACAGCGGGCGGTCGCGCTCCTTCGAGGCGGCGCCAGGAACGCGGACGTGGCTCGCGAACTCAATGTCCCGAAGGGCACGATCAGCTACTGGAAGCACGAGGATCGCGCGAAGCGTGGCGAGTGCCCGGGCAGGCGCAGCCCCTTGTGTCCACGGTGCGACGGGCGCAAGCTCGACGGAGGCGCGTACGCGTACCTGCTGGGGCTCTACCTCGGTGACGGTCACATCGCCCATAGCCCAGCTATGCGGGTTCCAAGCCTCTCCATCTCGTGTACCGACACCTGGCCGGGGCTTATCGACGCCTGCGTGCGAGCCATGCATTCCGTCCTGCCTGGCAATCACGCATCGAAGGTGCAGCGGCAAGGGTGCTCAGACGTCAAGATCACTTCCCAACACCTCGTATGCCTCTTCCCTCAGCACGGTCCCGGTAGAAAGCACGAGCGCCACATCGCCCTCGAAGCCTGGCAACAGGAGATCGTCGACCTGCACCCGTGGGACTTCATCCGGGGACTAATCCACTCCGACGGGAGCCGGATCACGAACTGGACGACCCGGCTCATCGGCGGCGAGCGGAAGCGATACGAGTACCCCCGCTACTTCTTCACCAACTCGTCCGCCGACATCATCGGACTGTTCACCGACGCCCTCGACCGCGTGAGCGTCGAGTGGAAGCCAGCGAACCAGTCGCGTACCGCGCAGAACATCTCCATCGCCCGCAAAGCCTCCGTCGCGCTCATGGACCTGCACGTCGGGCCCAAGCACTGACTACGTCAGCGACTCCCCGATGTGGTGGACCCGCACCAGGTTCGTCGAGCCGGCGACGCCCGGTGGGGAGCCGGCCGTGATGACCACGATGTCGCCGGGCCGGCAGCGGCCGATCCGCAGGAGCTCTTCGTCGACCTGGGCGACCATCGCGTCCGTGGAGTCGACGTGCGGGCCGAGGAAGGTTTCGACGCCCCAGGTGAGGTTGAGCTGGGAGCGGGTGGCCGGGTCCGGGGTGAAGGCGAGCAGGGGGATCGGCGAGCGGTAGCGGGAGAGTCGCTTGACCGTGTCGCCGGACTGGGTGAAGGCGACGAGGAACTTGGCGCCGAGGAAGTCGCCCATCTCGGCGGCGGCGCGGGCGACGGCGCCGCCTTGGGTGCGGGGCTTGTTGCGGTCGGTGAGCGGCGGGAGGCCCTTGGCGAGGACGTCCTCTTCGGCGGCTTCGACGATCCGGCTCATGGTGCGGACGGTCTCGATGGGGTAGCGGCCGACGCTGGTCTCGCCGGAGAGCATGACGGCGTCGGTGCCGTCGATGACGGCGTTGGCGACGTCGCTGGCCTCGGCGCGGGTGGGCCGGGAGTTGTCGATCATCGAGTCGAGCATCTGGGTCGCGACGATGACCGGCTTGGCGTTGCGCTTGGCGAGCTTGACCGCGCGCTTCTGGACGATCGGCACTTGTTCCAGGGGCATTTCGACGCCCAGGTCGCCGCGGGCAACCATGATGCCGTCGAAGGCGGCGACGATCTCTTCGATGTTGTCGACGGCCTGGGGCTTCTCGATCTTGGCGATGACGGGGAGTCGGCGGCCTTCCTCGTCCATGATCCGGTGGACGTCTTCGATGTCCTGGGCGCTGCGGACGAAGGAGAGGGCGATGACGTCGGCGCCGATGCGCAGCGCCCAGCGGAGGTCTTCGATGTCCTTCTCGGAGAGCGCGGGGACGGAGACGGCGACGCCGGGGAGGTTGAGGCCCTTGTGGTCGGAGACCATGCCGCCCTCGATGACCTGGGTCTTGACTCGGGGGCCCTCGACGGAGGTGACCTCCAGGGTGACGCGGCCGTCGTCGACGAGGATGCGTTCGCCGGTGGTCACGTCGGTGGCGAGGCCGGAGTAGGTCGTGCCGCAGCAGTGGCGGTCGCCTTCCGTCGGCTCGACGGTGATGGTGAACTCGTCGCCACGTTCAAGGAGTACGGGGCCTTCGCGGAAGCGGCCGAGGCGGATCTTCGGGCCTTGAAGGTCGGCGAGGACTCCGACGCTACGGCCGGTCTCGTCGGCGGCTTTGCGGACGCGCTGGTAGCGCTCCTCGTGCTCGGCGTGGCCGCCGTGGCTGAGGTTGAGGCGGGCCACGTCCATTCCGGCCTCGACCAGCGCCTTGATCTGGTCGTATGTTTCGGTGGCGGGCCCAAGGGTACAAACGATTTTCGCTCGGCGCATGAGGCGAGCCTAGGGCTTACCCACCAGTAGGAAGTTGGCTGGGCATGACTACTCAACAACCTTTCCGTGAAAGGTTGTTGACAAGTCTTGAATCTGTGCGCAGGGGTGCTCCGATGAGCGTTTTCCGCGTGCCCGGGCCGGGTGTCTCAGAGTGCGGGCGGTCGCATCGTGAAGCGGGCCACGACCTCGGCGGTGACCGTCTGGCGCTGGGGTTCGAGGTCGAGTGCCGGGGTCTCGCCGGCTGCCTCGGCGGAGTAGGCCACGGCCGCCGCGCCGAAGCCGGCGCGGCGCGGCGTGGGCGGTTGGGCGAGGCCCGCGTCCGACAGTTCGAGGAGTGAGGCGAGCGAGGTGCCCAGCGCCGCCGCGTAGGCGCGTGCCCGTTGGACCGCCTCGTCGACGGCGAGGCGGCGTGCCTCCGCGTACGCCGGGGAGGCGGGGCGTAGGTCCCACCAGGGGCCCTCGACGCTGGTCATGTCCAGGTCGGCGAGTCGGGTGACCAGCTCGCCGAGCGCGGTGAAGTCGGTCAGTTCGGCGGTCACCCGCACGCGGCCCGTGTAGGCGTGTACTCGCTCTCCGCGTCCCTTTCGGGTCAGTTCGGGGGCGAGGGAGAAGCTGCCGGTTTCCAGCTTTTCGACCGTGTCGCCGAGCGCCTTGACCAGGTCGAGCACGTGTGTGTTGCGGCGGGTGAGGTCGGCGAGTGTCTCGGCGCGGTCGGTGCCCCGTGCGGAGACCGTCAGCCAGATGCGGGCGAGCTCGGGCTCGACTTCCAGGCGCCCCTCGCCGCGCACGGTCACCTGGGGGGCTTCTGGGGTCGCGTGTTCTTGCGTCACGTCCTGATCCTCCGTGTTCGTTGGCGATCGTCCACCGAACACTTTCCCACTCCGTAACCCGAAAGGTCTGTTGCCGACGTGAAGGTCTGGGCCAGAATCTACGCGCGTTGTGCACCACGTTTGGGTGCGGGCGCCACAGAACCAAAGGGGAGAGACACATGCCGCTGAACCGCAGGACGTTCCTGGAGCGCTCGGCCGCCGTCGGGGCCGGTGCGGCCGTCGCCGGGGCCGCCGCCGCGCCCGCCGAGGCCGCCGAGGTCGCCGCCGCGGGCCGTCCGCGTCCGCAGAAGCGGTACTCCTTCACCGTGATGGGCACGACCGACCTGCACGGCAACGTCTTCAACTGGGACTACTTCACGGACAAGGAGTTCGACGACAAGGCCCACAACGACGTCGGCCTCGCCAAGATCTCCACTCTGGTCGAGCAGATCCGTGCCGCCAAGGGGCGCCGCAACACCCTGCTCATCGACGCCGGCGACACCATCCAGGGCACCCAGCTGTCGTACTACTACGCGAAGGTCGACCCGATCACGCAGACCGGCGGTCCGGTCCACCCCATGGCGCAGGCCATGAACGCCATCGGCTACGACGCGGCCGCGCTCGGCAACCACGAGTTCAACTACGGCATCCCGGTGCTGCGGAAGTTCGAGGAGCAGTGCGACTTCCCGCTGCTCGGCGCCAACGCGCTCGATGCGAAGACCCTGCGTCCGGCGTTCGCCCCGTACAGCATGCACTGCCTGCGTACCCCGCACGGCAAGGATGTCAAGGTCGCGGTACTGGGCCTGACCAACCCGGGCATCGCCATCTGGGACAAGGCGAACGTCACCGGCAAGATGGTCTTCCCCGGCCTTGAGGAGCAGGCGGCGAAGTGGGTGCCGAAGCTCCGTTCGATGGGCGCCGACGTGGTCGTCGTCTCGGCGCACTCGGGCTCCAGCGGCACGTCGTCGTACGGTGACCAGCTGCCGTACGTCGAGAACGCGGCCGGGCTGGTCGCCGAGCAGGTGCCGGGCATCGACGCCATCCTCGTCGGCCACGCGCACACCGAGATCGCCGAGTACCGGATCGCCAACAAGCAGACCGGCAAGGAGGTCGTCCTCTCCGAGCCGCTGAAGTGGGGCCAGCGCCTCACCCTGTTCGACTTCGACCTGGTGTGGGAGAAGGGCCGCTGGACCGTCGAGAAGGTCGGCGCGCAGGTCCTGAACTCCAACACGGTGGCGGAGGATCCGGAGATCACCGGGCTGCTGGCGGACGAGCACAAGAAGGTCGTCGCGTACGTCAACCAGGTCATCGGCACCTCCACCGCGGCCATGGCCACGACCGACGCGCCGTGGAAGGACGAGCCGATCATCGACCTGATCAACGTGGTCCAGGCGGACACCGTGAAGGCGGCCCTCGCCGGCGGCGCGTACGCGGGTCTCCCGGTCCTCTCGCAGGCCTCGTGCTTCTCCCGTACGGCCCGGATCCCGGCCGGCGAGATCAGCATCAAGGACGCCGCCGGCCTGTACCCCTTCGAGAACACCCTGGAGGCGCGTCTTCTGACGGGCGCCCAGTTGAAGGACTACCTGGAGTACTCGGCGAGGTACTACGTCCAGACCGCGCCGGGCGCGCCCGTGGACACGGCGGCCCTGACCAACGCGGGCGGGACGCCGGACTACAACTACGACGCGGTGTCCGGTCTGACGTACGAGATCGACATCGCGAAGCCCGCCGGGCAGCGGATCGCCGGCCTGTCCTTCGAGGACGAGCCGGTCGACCCGGCGGCGAAGTTCGTCCTCGCCGTCAACAACTACCGGGCGAGCGGCGGCGGTGCGTTCCCGCACGTCGCGGGTGCTCAGCAGCTGTGGGCCAACTCGGACGAGATCCGCAACACCATCATCCAGTGGGTGAAGGCGAAGGGGACGGTCGACCCGGGCACCTTCGCGTCGGTGGACTGGAAGCTCACGCGGGACGGTGTGCCGGTGTTCTAGGTCTTTCGCCGGGGGCAGGAGCCGGTGCGGTACGTCACGGCCCCTGCCCCTGCCCCGACCGGAAGGGTCGCCACATTCCCGATGGCGACCGCTCTGCCCCCAGGCGGGCGGTATTCGACCGAGACCGGGTAGAGACCCGGGGTTCATACGCTCCAACTCGCTTTGAACGGCCACCATTCAGCGAGGAACGGAGACAAACCGACCGTGTCCGAACCGGACGAATACCGCAGTGCCCCGACCGTACTGATGTGTCACCAGGCGCTCGACGAGTTCCTCACCGTCGCCGTCGGGCAGTACCAGCTCATCACTCCCGAGGCGCCGCTTCCCTGCTTCGCGCTCCTCCTCGGCAGCGCCGAGGGCGGCACGCTCCATGTCGAGCACGTCGCCTTCGGCCGTAACGCGCGCACCTCGGACCCGGCGGCCCGCAGGGAGTTCAGCGACGCGATCGTGCCCCGGTTCGGGGCCGCCTACGAGAACGAGCACCGGGGTTGGTGGGTCGACTCGGCCGATCTGCTCAAGATCTCGAAGAAGGCCGACGCCCTGGGGCTCGACCTGCTGGGTTCGATCCACATGCATCCGGACTGGCACCGGATAGGCCCGCCCGGAGAGCGCGAGTGCGTCCTCAGCGAGCGACCGACCCCGATGGACCAGTACGTCTTCGGCAACACCGCGTGGCCCATCAACATCATCTGCTACCTCGAACGCCGGGGTGACGTCTTCTATCACGCCCTCGCGGCCTGGGCCCCGCCGGCAGCGGGACACCAGTGCACCGAGATCCCGCTGCGTGTCCGCACCAGAACTCCCGTGGGGATGTGATCCGCCATGACCACACATGACGACGACTCCGGCATCCGGGCCCTGTGGGCCGGCATGGCCCGCGGCTGGGCGGCGGGCGATGCCGTGCTGTTCGCGGCGGGTTTCGCGGAGGACTGCGACTTCACCACCGTACGAGGGGAGAAGCCGCCCGGCCGGGCGGGCATCGAGGCCGGTCACGACCGGCTGTTCCGGACGTCGTACGCGGCGACCCTCCTCGACGCCCGGATCCGCGCCATCCGGTATCTGCGGCCCGATGTGGCGACCGTCGAGGCCGAGTCCACGATCCTCGGCGCCGACGAGGCGGTGCTCGCCACCACGCACGCCCTGGCCGTCGTCGAGCGGACCGACGGCGGAGACGGCCCCGTCTGGCGGATCATCGCCTTCCACAACATGGTTCCGGCGGCCGCCAGGTGACGACCGTCCCGGTCACACGTTCTGTGTGAGGGGGGTGAGCTTGCGGTCCTGGTGCGGGATGCCGGGCCCCTCTCGCGTCTCCAGGCCGAAGGTCGTGAAGGCGGTGCGGCGCGGCAGCGGGTACGGCTCCTTGCCGCTGACGGCGTTGAGGATGGTCGCGCTGCGCCAGGCCGCGAGCCCCAGGTCGGGGGCGCCGACGCCGTGGGTGTGCTTCTCGGCGTTCTGGACGAAGACGGAACCGGTCACGGAGGGGTCGAGGACCAGCCGGTACCGCTCGTCGACGCGGGCGCGTCCGGCGGAGTCGTGGCGCAGGTACGGGTCGAGGCCGGCGAGCATCCGGTCCACCGGGCGCTCGCGGTAGCCGGTGGCGAGGACGACGGCGTCGGTGGTGAGGCGGGAGCGGGTGCCCTGCTGGAGGTGCTCCAGGTGGAGTTCGACCTGTGTGGTGGCCACCCGGCCCGCCGTACGGACCCGGACGCCGGGGGTCAGCACCGCGTCGGGCCAGCCGCCGTGGAGGGTGCGGCGGTACAGCTCGTCGTGGATGGCGGCGATGGTGTCGGCGTCGATGCCCTTGTGCAGCTGCCACTGGCGGGGTACGAGGTCGCCGCGCACGGGCTCGGGCAGTGCGTGGAAGTAGCGGGTGTAGTCGGGGGTGAACTGCTCCAGACCGAGTTTGGAGTACTCCATCGGGGCGAAGGCCTCGGTACGGGCCAGCCAGTGGATCCGCTCGGCTCCGGCGGGGCGGGCCCGCAGGAGGTCGAGGAAGACCTCGGCGCCCGACTGCCCGGAGCCGATGACGGTGACGTGCCCGGCGGCGCGGAGGGTCTCGCGGTGGGCCAGGTAGTCGGCGGAGTGGAAGACGGGGACGCCGGGGGCGTCGGCGAGCGGCTTGAGCGGCTCGGGGACGTACGGTTCGGTGCCGACGCCCAGGACGACGTTCCGGGTGTAGGCGCGGCCCAGGGCCTCGGCCTCGCCTTCGGGGTCGACCTGTGTGAAGTCGACCTCGAACAGGCGTCGCTCGGGGTTCCAGCGGACCGAGTCGACCTGGTGGCCGAAGTGCAGGCCGGGGAGCCGCTCGCTGACCCAGCGGCAGTAGGCGTCGTACTCGGCGCGCTGGATGTGGAACTTCTCGGCGAAGTAGAAGGGGAAGAGGCGTTCGCGGCTCTTCAGGTAGTTGAGGAACGTCCAGGGGCTGGCCGGGTCGGCGAGCGTCACCAGGTCCGCGAGGAACGGGACCTGGAGGGTGGCGCCCTCGATGAGGAGCCCGGGGTGCCATTGGAAGGCGGGGCGCTGCTCGTAGAAGGTGGCGGCGAGGCCGCCGGGCACGCCGTGCGCGAGGGCGGCGAGCGAGAGGTTGAAGGGGCCGATGCCGACGCCCACGAGGTCGTGGGGCTGGTCGAGGTCCTGCTGAGGGGTGCTGCCGGTCATCGGTGCGTGCTGCCTTCCACGAGGGTGATGAGCTGTGCCAGGTCGCCGGGGGTGGCGTGGGGGTTGAGCAGGGTGGCCTTCAGCCAGAGGCGGCCGTCGGCCGCGGCGCGGCCGAGGACGGCGTGGCCCCCGGCGAGCAGGGTGCGGCGGATCGCGGCGAGGTCGTCGTCGGCGGAGGTGCGGTCGCCGGTCGCTGCGGTGTGGAGGTCGCCGCCCGTGGGCTGGGCGGCGGTGATCGGCCGGAAGAGGACCGTGGTGAGGGTGGGGCGGGCGCGGAGCTCCAGGCCGGGGGCCTTCTCCACGAGGTCGGCGAGGTCCTGGGCGCGGGCCATGCAGGCGTCGACGAGGGCGCCGAGGCCTTGGCGGCCGAGCGCGCGGAGTGTCACGGCGGTCTTCAGGACGTCGGGGCGGCGGGTGGTGCGCAGCGAGCGGCCGAGGAGGTCGGGGAGGCCGGCTTCGGTGTCGTCGTCGGCGTTGAGGTAGTCGGCGGTGTGGCCGAGTGCGGCCAGGTCGGCCGTGTCCCGTACGGCGAGGAGTCCGGCGGCGGCCGGCTGCCAGCCGAGCTTGTGCAGGTCGACGGTGACCGTGCGGGCGCGGTCGAGGCCGTCCAGGAGCCGGCGGTGTGTCCGGCTGAAGAGGACGGGGCCGCCGTAGGCGGCGTCGACGTGGAGTTCGGCGCCGTGGGCCGTGCACACGTCCGCGAGGGCGGCGATCGGGTCGACGAGTCCCTCGTCGGTGGTGCCGGCGGTGGCGGCGACGAGGACGGGGCCGCGGGTGCGGGTGAGGGCGTCGGCGAGGGCGGTGGGCTCCAGGGTGCCGTTCGGGGTGGGCACGGTGACCGGTTCGGGCAGGCCGAGGAGCCAGGCGGCGCGGTGGAAGGAGTGGTGGGCGTTGGCTCCGACGACGGTTCGGACCGGGCCGTGGCGCTCCCGGGCCAGGAGCAGGGCGAGTTGGTTGGACTCGGTGCCGCCGGTGGTGACGAGCGCGTCGGGGTGGGCGGCCTGGGGGTACACCTCGGCGGCCAGTGCCGCCGTGAGTCGCTCTTCGAGCGCGGAGGCCGCCGGTGCCTGGTCCCAGGAGTCCATCGACGGGTTGAGCGCGGACGCCGCCAGGTCGGCGGCGGCGGCGAGGGCGAGCGGCGGGGTGTGCAGATGGGCGGCGCAGAGGGGGTGGGCGGGGTCGGCCGCGCCTTCCGTGAGGGCCTGGACGAGGGTGCGGAGGGCTTCGTGGGCGCCGGTGCCGGTGTCGGGGAGTACGGGTCCGAGGGCGGCCGTCCGCGCCGCCACGGCCGCCGGGCCGCCGGACGGCAGGGGGCCGCCCCTGGCCCGCGCCCCCTCGTGGAGGGCGTCGAGGACGGTGTCCAGAAGGGGGCGGAGGGCCTCGGCACCGGAGGTGCCTCCGGCGAGGGGTGGGAGTGCGGCACGCATGGACGACAGGGTGGCGGGCCCTGCCGTGACCTGTCCGGGGAGTCGGTACTTGTGACCCGAACGGGGGACAAGCACCTGGCGCGGCGCGGTCGCGAACGCCGCGGCGGGAGGCCGCCGTCGGGCGGGGGAGGCTCCCGTGCGTGCTCGTGCGGGTGCTCGTACGGGTTGCCCGTGCGGCTCTCCCCGGCGCGCGTACACCACGCTGTGCGGCTCTCCCCGGCGCGCGTACACCGTGCCGTGCGGCTCTCCCCGGCGCGCGGACACCGTGCCGTGCGGCCGTCCCCGGCGCGCGGGCATCGTGCCGTGCGCCGGGGACGGGCGGCGTCAGGCGGTGCGGACCGCCAGGGCCCGGCGGAGGTCGTCGAGCTGGTCGACGAGCTTGCGGTGCAGGGCGGGGATCACGGCGTCGTCGTCGAGGTGGGATTCGCCGAGGGCCAGTGATTCCGCGTCGACCGCGTGGAACGGGAAGGCGTAGCGGCCGGCCGCCTCGGCCATGGCGGGGCCGCGGCGGGCACCGAGGGCGGCGGCGTCGGCGTAGAAGCGCGGCACGTACGCGCGTACGAGTTCGGCCTGCTCGGGCTGCCAGAAGCCCTGTGCGGTCGCCGTGAACAGGTAGTTCGACAGGTCGTCGGAGTCGAAGAGGGCCGACCAGGCCGCGGCCTTGGCGGCCGGGTCGGGGAGGGCGGCGCGGCAGCGGGCGGCGCCTTCCTCGCCGGTGGCGCTGGGGTCCCGCTCCAGTTCGGCGGCGATGACGGTCTCGTCGGTGGCGCCGAGGACGGCGAGGCGGGCGAGGATGCGCCAGCGCAGCTCGGGGTCGAGTTCGGGGCCGCCGTGGACGGTGCCCTCGTCGAGCCAGGACGCGATCTTGTCGGGGGTGGTGGCGCTGTCGATGCAGGTGCGCACGGCGGTGAGGCGCAGGCCGGGGGACTCGCCGTCCTCGGTGCGGCGCAGCAGGGCGCGGGCGATCTCGCCGATCTTGGTGAGGGCGGTGGGGCGCTCGGCCTCGGACAGGTAGCGGTCGGCGATCTGGGTGCGGGCGAAGCCGAGGACGCCTTGGAGGAGGGCGAGTTCGCTTTCTTCGGGCAGGTGCGCGACGGCGGCGTCGAGGTAGGCGGCGGGGGCGAGGGCGCCGTCGCGGACCATGTCGCGCAGGGCGTTCCAGACCACGGCGCGGGTCAGCGCGTCCGGGATGCGGGAGAGGTCGCGGAGCGCCGTCTCGCGGGACACGTCGTCGAAGCGGAGCTTGGTGTAGGTGAGGTCCTCGTCGTTGAGGACGACGAGGGCCGGGCGCGGGCCGGTCAGCTCGGCGGGTGCCTCCTGGGGCACGTCGACCTCGCGGCGCTCGCGCAGCACGAGGTCGCCGGAGGGGTCCCGGTCGTAGACGCCGACGGAGAGCCGGTGCGGGCGGCTGCCCGCGCGGTCGACGGTGAGCCGCCAGCTGGTGCCCTCGCCGTCGAGGCGGGGGGTGAGGGTGTCGACGCCGGTCGTGCGGAGCCACTGGTCGGCCCAGCCGTGGACGTCGCGGTCGGTGGCGGCGGCGAGGTTGTCGATGAAGTCGGCGAGGGTGGCGTTGCCGAACTTGTGGCGCTTGAAGTGGATGTTGATGCCGGCGAGGAAGTCCTTCTCGCCGAGCCAGGTGACGAGTTGGCGGAGGGCGGAGGCGCCCTTGGCGTAGGAGATGCCGTCGAAGTTGAGGAGGGCGGAGGCGGTGTCGGGGACGGCCTCCGGGTCGGGGGCGACGGGGTGGGTGGAGGGCCGCTGGTCGGCCTCGTATCCCCAGGCCTTGCGGGCGATGCCGAAGTCGACCCAGGTGTCGGGGAAGAGGTCGGAGCAGGCCTCGTTGACGGTCTGGAAGCCCATGTACTCGGCGAAGGACTCGTTCAGCCAGATGTCGTCCCACCAGCGCAGGGTGACGAGGTCGCCGAACCACATGTGGGCCATCTCGTGGGCGATGACCATGGCGCGGGTCTGCCGCTCGGTGACGGTGACGGCGGAGCGGAAGACGAACTCGTCGCGGAAGGTGACGAGTCCGGGGTTCTCCATGGCGCCCGCGTTGAACTCGGGGACGAAGGCCTGGTCGTACGAGTCGAACGGGTAGGGCTCGTCGAACTTCTCGTGGTACCGGTCGTAGCAGGCCTTGGTGACGGCGAGGATCTCTTCGGCGTCGGCGTCGAGGTGGGCGCCGAGGGAGCGGCGGCAGTGGATGCCGAAGGGCAGGCCGGCGTGCTCGGTGCGGATGGTGTGCCAGGGGCCGGCGGCGACGCAGACGAAGTAGGTGGAGAGCAGCGGGGTGGGCGCGGACTGCCAGCGGCCGTCGGGCTGCTGCTCGGTGATGCCGTTGGACAGGACGGTCCAGCCTTCGGGGGCTTTGACGCTCAGTTCGAAGACGGCCTTCAGGTCGGGCTGGTCGAAGGCGGCGAAGACGCGCTGGACGTCCTCCATGAAGAGCTGGGTGTAGACGTACGATTCGCCGTCCGTCGGGTCCTTGAAGCGGTGCATGCCCTCGCCGGTGCGGGAGTACCGCATGGTGGTGCTGATGCGGAGGGTGTGCTCGCCCTCGGTGAGGCTCAGCGGGAGCCGGTTGCCGTCGAGGGTGGTGATGTCGAGCGGCTTGCCGTCGAGGAGGGCGGAGTGAAGGGTCTCCGGCTTGAGTTCGACGAAGGTGTCCCCCGCGGTGCGGGCCGTGAAGCGGATGAGGCTCCGTGAGTGGAAGGTCTCGTCGCCGGTGGTGAGGTCGAGGTCCACTCGGTAGTGGTGGACGTCGAGGAGCTGGGCACGGGTCTGCGCTTCGTCGCGCGTCAGTACGGACATGGGCCCTATGCTGCCCGATGCTTTCCGCATCGGGCAGAGGTGGTGCGCTATTGCGCCCTCAGGCGAATCCCCGGCGTCGACGGCCTGTGCCGTCAGGCGAGTCCTGAGCCGTTGAGGTGGGCGAAGGCGGCGGTGATGCGCGGGCGGTCGTAGCCGGTGGGGCCGGCCGCGCCGCTGGAGAGCAGGACGTGGAGCAGGATGCGGGCCTTGGCCGGGTCGAGGGGGCCGGCCGGGATCAGTCCGTGGTGGAGCAGGTCGTACTCGGAGCCGGGGCCGCGGTAGGTGTGCGAGAGGGTCGTGCCGCCGCCTGTACGGGAGGCGAGGACGACCGGGATGCGGCGGGCGAGCTCGGCGAGCGGGTCGACGAGCCAGCCGGGGGCGTGGCCGGCGCCGAAAGCGGCGACGACGAGGCCTTGGAAGCGGTGGTCGACGGCTTCGAGGAGTTCGCCGCGGTCGCCCTGGGAGAGCGTCACGAGGGCCACCCGTACGGCCGGGTCGAAGGTCAGCGGGCACGGGGCGGCGGGGACGGCGGGGCGGAGCAGGAGGCGGGGTTCGCCCTCGACGACGGTGCCGATCGGTCCCGCGCCGGGCGAGGCGAAGGTCGCGACGGAGGTGGTGTGGGTCTTGCGGGCGAGGCGGGCGGCGTGGATCTCGTCGGCGAGGACCACGAGGACGCCGAGGTTCCGGCAGGCCGGGTCGGCGGCGACGGCGAGGGCGGCGGCGAGGTTGGCGGGGCCGTCGGCGCCGGGCAGGTCGGGGCGGCGCATGGCGCCGGTGACGGCGATCGGCCGTTCGGTGGTGCAGAGCAGGTCGAGGAGGAAGGCGGTCTCCTCCAGGGTGTCGGTGCCCTGGACGACGACCACGCCGGAGCCGTCGGCGATGGTCTTGCGCACCTCGTCGGCCAGTGCGGCGAGGTCCTCGTGGGTGACGGAGGAGCTGGGGACGCGGCGGAAGTCGCGGAGGACGACGTCGTCGGGGGCGCCCAGTGCGGCCAGGACCTCTTGGCCGGTCATGCGGGCGGCGTCTCCGCCGCGCGCGGAGATGGTGCCTCCGAGGGTGAAGACCGTGACGCGGGCCATCAGCGTGCTCCGTCCGCGATCGTCTCGTGGTGGCGGATGACCTCGGCGATGATGAAGTTGAGGAGTTTCTCCGCGAAGGCCGGGTCCAGTTTGGCGCTCTCGGCGAGTTCCCGCAGCCGCGCGATCTGGCGGGCCTCGCGGGCGGGGTCGGCGGGCGGCAGCTGGTGCTCGGCCTTGAGGACGCCGACCTGCTGGGTGCACTTGAAGCGCTCGGCGAGCATGTGGACGACCGCCGCGTCGATGTTGTCGATGCTCTCGCGCAGGCGGGTCAGCTCGGCGGTGACGGTCGGGTCGATCTCGCTGGTGTCGCTCATGATCTGCGAGCTTAGACGGATCTCGGGGGGATCGTGGGCGGGTGTTCGGGATCCGGAACGCGGTCGCTCCAGCCGCCGTGCACGGAGCGCCCCTGCTGCTCGCGGAAGCGGATGGGTGCGGTGCCGACCCGGCGGGTGAAGAGGCGCGAGAAGTAGGCGGGGTCGTCGTAGCCGACGCGCCGGGCGACGGCGGCGACGGGCAGCTCGGTGGCGGCGAGGAGTTCCTTGGCGCGGCCGAGGCGGACGGTGAGCAGGTAGTCCTTGGGGCTGCATCCGGCGGCGCGGCGGACGGCGGTGCGCAGCTCGGCGGGGGTCATGCCGTGCCGGGCGGCGTGGTCGGCGATGGCGAGGGGCTGGAAGGCGTCGCGGGCGAGGGCGGCGAGGACGGGGTCGCCGTCGGCGTTGGTGTCGGCGCGGGCGCGGCGCAGGGCGACGAGGAGTTCGTGGACGGCGGCGCCGGTCTCGACCTCAAGGAGGGGGTTGCCGGGGCGGGCGGCGCGGGCGATCCGGCCGATGGCGGCGCGGGCGGGGGCGGCGTCGGAGAGGGGTACGACGGGCCGGTCGGGTTCGATGTAGCCGAGTTCGGTGTAGGTGGCGGTGGCGGGTCCCGAGAAGTCGACGAAGGCCTCGTCCCAGCCGGTGCCGGGGTCGGCGCCGTAGTGGTGCGGGATCCCGGGGGTGAGCCAGAGCAGCGCGGGGGCGGTGACGGTGGTGCGGCGGCCGTCGGAGCCCCGGTACCAGCCGCCGCCCGCGGAGACCACGACGGCGACGTGGTGGTCGAGGGTGCGGGGGCCGACGGTGGGCAGGGTGCCGTGCTGGAGTCCGACGCCGAGGCAGACGAGACCGAGCCGGTGGTGGACGGGGCCGGGCGTGAAGTAGCGCATCCAGGTGTGGTACATGCCGCGGGCCCTTCCCTAACGTCCAAACTGCGACGATCTTTGTCCATGGACCGGCTCGCCGCCAGGGGGTGAGGGTGAGGCCATGAGCACGTTCGCTGTGGGTGACGAGGACTTTCTGCTCGACGGGCGGCCGGTGCGGCTGCTTTCGGGGGCGCTGCACTACTTCCGGGTGCACGAGGGGCACTGGGAGCACCGGCTCGGGATGCTGCGGGCGTTGGGCCTGGACTGCGTCGAGACGTACGTGCCGTGGAACCTGCACGAGCCGGAGCCCGGCCGGTACGCGGACGCGGACGCGCTCGGGCGGTTCCTGGACGCGGTGCGGCGGGCGGGGATGCGGGCGATCGTGCGCCCGGGGCCGTACATCTGCGCCGAGTGGGAGAACGGCGGTCTGCCGCATTGGTTGACGGGGCCGCTCGGGCGGCGGGTGCGGACCCTCGACCCGGAGTTCCTGGCGCCCGTGGAGGCCTGGTTCCGGCGGCTGCTGCCGCAGGTGGTGGAGCGGCAGGTCGACCGGGGCGGTCCGGTGATCCTGGTCCAGGTCGAGAACGAGTACGGGAGCTACGGCAGCGACCGGGGCTATCTGGAGTGGCTGGCGGGGCTGCTGCGCGAGTGCGGGGTCCGTGTGCCGCTGTTCACCTCGGACGGGCCCGAGGACCACATGCTGACGGGCGGCTCGGTGCCGGGGGTGCTCGCGACGGCGAACTTCGGTTCGGGCGCGCGGGAGGGGTTCGCGGCGCTGCGGCGCCACCAGCCGTCGGGGCCGCTGATGTGCATGGAGTTCTGGTGCGGCTGGTTCGACCACTGGGGCACGGACCACACGGTGCGGGACGCGGCGGACGCGGCGGCGGCGCTGCGGGAGATCCTGGAGTGCGGGGCCTCGGTCAACCTGTACATGGCGCACGGCGGGACGAACTTCGCGGGCTGGGCGGGTGCGAACCGGTCCGGTGAGCTGCACGGCGGAGCGCTGCTGCCGACGGTGACGTCGTACGACTACGACGCGCCGGTCGACGAGGCCGGTCGGCCGACGGAGAAGTACCGGCTCTTCCGCGAGGTGCTCGCCGCGTACGCGGACGGGCCGCTGCCCGCGATGCCGGAGCCCCCGCCCCGGCTGGCCGCCCCGGTGCGCGGTGCCTTGACCGGCTGGGCGTCGCTGGACGGTGTCCTGGAGGTGCTCGGCGGTGCGGAGTCGGTGACCCCGGTGCCCCCGACCTTCGAGGAACTGGGCGTCGACCGGGGCCTGGTCCGCTACCGGGTGTCCGTGCCGGGGCCCCGGCAGCCGTATCCGCTGGCTGTGACGGGCCTGCGGGACCGGGCCGCGGTGTACGTCGACGGCGTCCCGGCGGGCGTCCTGGACGCGGAGGACGCGCGGCTGCCCGAGCCGGTGGCGGGTCCGGCCGTCGTGGACCTGTGGGTGGAGTCCCTCGGCCGGGTCAACTACGGGCCCCGCGTGGCCGAGCCGAAGGGGATCACGGGCGGCGTCCTCCACGAGCGTCAGTACCTCCACGGCGTACGGGCCCGGGGCCTGCGCCTGGACGCCTTCGAGGCGGGGGCGGTCGACAAGGTGCCGTTCACCGAGGTCCCGTTCGCCGAGGTTCCGTCTGCCGAGGGCCCGTTCGCCGAGGTTCCGTGCGCCGAGGGTCCTGCCTCCCCCGGCCCCGGTCTCTACCGCACGACGATCGAGGTGACGGGGGCGGGCGACGCCGAGCTGCGGCTGCCGGGCGCGACCCGCGGCTTCGTCTGGGTGAACGGCTTCTGCCTGGGCCGCCACTGGGCGGTCGGCCCCCAGGACGCCCTCTTCGTACCGGGCCCGGTCCTCCGCGAGGGCCCGAACGAGGTGTGGGTCCTGGAACTGGAGGGGTCGGCTTCGTCGGTGGAGCTGTCGGCGGTGCGGGCGGGCGAGGCCGAGACAGCGCCTGCGTCTGCGTCTGCCCGGGCTTCGGCACCGGCTTCGGCACCGGCACCGGCACCGGCACCGGCTTCGGCTTCGGCTTCGGCTTCGGCTTCGGAGCAGGCGACGGAGGTCCCGACGGAGACCTCGGAGTCCGCGGCGGAGACGGTCTGAGGGGCGGCGGGTGACGACCCGCCCGGGGCAAGGGGAGGGCCCCGGGGCGGGTCGTCGCCCCGGGGCCCT
This sequence comes from Streptomyces sp. LMG1-1-1.1, assembly GCF_040815545.1. Lineage (NCBI taxonomy): Bacteria > Bacillati > Actinomycetota > Actinomycetes > Kitasatosporales > Streptomycetaceae > Streptomyces > Streptomyces sp. LMG1-1-1.1. The sequence continues at coordinate 237,266 of NZ_JBFPNH010000087.1, forward strand.
CCCGTCTCGGGCTACAGCGTGGCCGCGGCCGACTTGATGGCGGCGGCGAAGGTCGAGACCTCCGTGTAGACGCCCGGGTAGCCGGCCCGCGCGCAGCCCTCGCCCCAGCTCACGATGCCCACCTGGATCCAGGCACCGGTGTTGTCCTTGCGGAACATGGGGCCGCCGGAGTCACCCTGGCAGGTGTCGACCCCGCCCTCGTTGTAGCCGGCGCAGATCTCCTCGCCGGGGACGAGGGAGCCGCCGTACGCGGCCTGGCATTCGGCGTCCGAGACGAACGGGACGGTCGCCTTCCGCAGGTAGCGCTGCTGGCTGCCGCCCTCGCGGGTGGCGCCCCAGCCGGCCACGGTGAAGGTGCCGCTGTTGTACGCGGTCGTCTCGGCGATCTTCAGGTTGGGCAGCGAGGTGATCGGCGAGGCGAGCTTGATGAGGGCCCAGTCCTTGCCGGTGCCGTTGTACCCGGGTGCCTGGTAGACCTTGGTCGACTTGACCTTGATGGCGCTGCTCGACTGGAGGTCGACGACGCCGGCGGTGGCGGTGATGCCGGTGTTGTTGCCGGAGCCGCTCACGCAGTGGGCGGCGGTGAGGACGACCTGAGGGGTGATCAGGGAGCCGCCGCAGCCCATGGAGAGCCGGACCATCCAGGGGAACTCGCCCTGGGCCGCGCGGACGCCGCCGACGACGGGGGCGGGTGCGGCGGAGGCGGAGGTGGTGGGCTGGAGGCTGACGGCCGCCAGGACGACGGCGCCGGCCGCGGCCAGCTTCTGGAGCGTTCGAACCACGCGGTTCTGCTTCATGTGCCTGTGCCTGCCTTCTCTCGTGGGGGGTCGCCCCTGACGGATGGTGACATGCGCCCGTCAAGGCCTGTCCGGATTATGGACAGCGCCCAACTTCCCCCACAAGGAAGCCTTTTCGGCCAGCACCGGTGCAGGGAACGTACAGTGGGAGAGAGGGGGAATCCGGTATGCCGAACCGCCACGAGGCCGACCGTGTCACCCACGGCTTCCCGCACCGCGCCACCGTCCGGGCCGCGCTCACCGCGCTCTACCGGCGCCTCTCCCCCGACGGCGTGCACCGCTACCCGACGAGCGTGCCGGCCGCCGCCGTGGCCCTCGGCGACGACGAGGACCTCCACCTCGGCGCCCAGCGGGTGGCCCACGCCCTCGTCCGCCACCTCCGGCTCCCCGAGGCGCGCATGGTGGTGAGCTTCCGGCCCATGGAACACGCGGCGACCGTCGAGCTCACCGCCGGACCCGAGTACTTCGTGGAGCTCAACGACCGCTTCCGCACCCGCCGCAGGGACATCGGCGCCGCCCTCGCCCACGAGATCACCCACGTCCTGCTGCACCGGCTCGACCTCGGCTTCCCCGACACCGCCGACAACGAGGTCCTCACCGACGTCGTCACCACCTACCTCGGCGCCGGCTGGCTCCTCCTCGACGCCTACCGTCGCGACGGCGTCGAGAGCCAGAAGCTCGGCTACCTGACCCCCGAGGAGTTCGGCTACGTCCTCGCCAAACGCGCCGACCTCTTCACCGAGGACCCCTCCCCCTGGTTCACCAGCCCCGTCGCGTACGAGGCCTGGGTACGCGGCCGAGCCGAGGCCCGCCGCGAACGCACCCCGCCACCCCTCTCCCGCGCCGGCTGGGCCGACCGCCGCCGCTACGACTGGGAACGGCGCCGGGGCAGGGCGTCCCCCGGCGCCCCGTACACCTTCGACGGCGGCGCCCCCGCCACCGGCGTCTCCTTCCCCTGCCCGGTCTGCGCCCAGCGACTGCGCCTCCCGGCAGGCCGGACACTCCGGGCCCGGTGCCGGGTGTGCCGCACCGTGCTCGACTGCGCGACCTGACGGCGCCCCGGGGCGCCCGGGTCGCCCGGGACGCCCGGTGACCTCCAGGGCACCCGCCGCACGACGACATGCCGTCAGATCGGTGACAGCCGCGCCGCGTCCGGCTCCTCCGGGCCGGGAAACGGGCGCACTCCGGCGCCGCCGAGTGACCGAATCGATTTGCGCCGAGCGCCGACGGCGGGTCAGGGTCGAGGCATGAGCGCGTTGTTCGATGCCATCCGGGACGGGGACGAGGACGGGGCCGTGCGGGCCCTGAGGGGCGGGGCCGGGCCCGAGGACCGGGAGGATGGGGAGAGTGCGCTGTACCGGGCGGCGGTGGGGGACGAGGTGGGGATCGTCCGGCTGTTGCTCGCGGCGGGAGCCGACCCGGGGCGGGGCAGTGGGGAGGACGGGGGCGATCTGCCGTTGTGCGGGGCGGCCTGCGGGGGTCACGCCGAGGTGGTGCGGGCGCTGCTGGCGGCGGGGGCGGAGCCGGACCAGGAGGAGGCGTACGGGTTCACGGCGCTGGCTTGGGCGCTGCGGCTGGGGCACGCCGATACGGCGAGGGTGCTGCTTGAGCACGGGGCTGATCCGGACCGGTGCGGGCCCGATGGGCTCGTTCCGCTGGTCGCGGCGGCGCGGCGCGGTTCGACGGGCTGTGTGCGGGCGCTTCTGGAGCACGGGGCGCAGGCGCGGGAGGCGGCGTTGCGGGAGGCGCGGCGGTGGATCGGCGTGGACATGGCGGCGGAGTTGCGGCGTGGGCTGGTGGCGGGGAACGAGGGCGGGGAGACGTACGAGGCGGTGGTGCGGCGGGTCCGGGAGGACGGCGGGGTGACGGTGGTGGTGGAGCTGTTGCGGGAGGACGGGGCGCCGGGGCGGGGCGACGACCGGCACACGGGTCACGCGGCGATCTCCACGCTGCTGGAGTCGGCGCTCGGTCTGCGGACGCCGCACGAGGAGCTGGCGGCGCGGGCGCTGCGCTGCGGCGACCCGGAGCTCGACGACTGGACGACGGCGGTGGCGGAGCTGGCGGGCCGGGCCGACGAGGAGACGTTCGAGGCGGCGGCGGGCTGGTGTGCCTACCGGGACCCGATGCGGCGGGCGTTCGGCGCGCGGGTGCTCGGCGCGCTGCCGGGTTTCGGTCCGGAGGCGGTCCCGGTGCTGCGGCGGCTGGCGGCGGAGGCCGTGACCCCGGCCCGCGAGCCCCTGCTGTCGGCGGTCCTGTCGCTGGGGTCGTGTGCGGATCCGGCCGCCGTGCCCGAACTGCTCGCGGCGGCCGGGCATCCCGTTGCCGCCGTGCGGCGGGCCGTGGCGGCCGCGTTGGCGGGGATCGTGCCCGCCGGGCACGTCGAGGCGCTCGGTGTGCTCCTCGCGCTGAGCCGGGACGGTGATGCCCGGGTACGGGACTGGGCGACGCTGGCGCTGGCGGAGCTGCCCGACGACACCCCGCTCGTACGGGAGGGGCTCGCGGAACGGCTCGGCGACGACGACCCGGAGACGGCCGCCGAGGCGGCGCGGGGGCTCGCGATCCGGCAGGATCCGCGTGCCGTCGACGCGCTCTCCTCGATCCTCGCGGACGGCGCCGCCGACGGCGCGGCCCGCGAGACGGCCCTCGCGGCCCTGGAGCACGTCCGCGAGCCCCGGGTCAGGACCCGCCTGGAGTGGACGACGCCGCGGCGCGGCTGAGCTCGCGGCCCGCGCCGCCGCGAACGCCCGCCGGAATACGGCTGTGCGGTGGGGACTTGGACTCGGCATGCGACGTGATCCGAAACGGGCCGACGGTCTTCATCCTCTGCTGGCGGGACGTTTCAGCCCGTACCGGTTCGACCCGTCGGCAGCGGTCGACGACGACGCCCTGGGGTTGCTGCTGGAAGCGGCGCGGTGGGCGCCGTCCGCGGGGAACTCCCAGCCGTGGGGCTTCTTCGCGAGCCGGCCGGGCGAGCCGGGGCACGAGCGGGTGCTCCCGCACCTCGCGCCCAGCTCGGCCCGGTGGGCGACGGACGCGGGGCTGCTCGTCGTCACGTCGGCGCGCCGCCACGTCGACGCCACGGACCTGCTCTACTCCGAGTTCGCGGACTACGACCTGGGCCAGGCCGTCGCCCACATGACCGTGCAGGCGCGGGCGATGGGGCTGGCCGCGCACCAGTTCCGGGCCTTCGATCTGGAGGGCCTCACCAAGGAGCTGGATCCGGCGCCGGGTTGGTCGATCGTCTCGATGATCGCCGTGGGGACGGCGGCCGGTGAGGCGCCGGAGGGCCGTGAGCGGCGCAGTGTCGCGGATCTGCTGTCGGCGCCTTGGTCGCCGTCGGCATAGCGTCGAGTCCGGGCGGTTTTCCGAGTGGGTCCTCCGAGTGGCTCCTCCGAGTTGGTCCTCCGAGTTGGTCCTCCAGGTGGGTCATCCCAGTGGATCCGCCCGGCGGAGGCGCCGCGCCCGGACGGAATCCCCTGGGGGAAAGTCTCCCGGAGGAGGTGCCGCGCCCGGCCGGATTCTCCTGGCGGGAAGACGCCGGGAGGGGCTCGTCACTCGCCGTCGGTGACCGCCGTGCGGGGGAGCCGCAGGCTCAGGGCGGCGCACAGGGCGTAGGCCGCGAGGACCCAGGGCATGGCGGCCTTGAGGGAGAGGTCGGCGAACCAGGCGGTGCCGATGGCGGCGGCTCCGAGGGCGCCGCCGAACTGCTGGGCGGTGGTGAAGGCGCCCGAGGCGCCGCCGGCGAGTTCGGCGGGGGCGGCCGAGAGGACGATGCCGACGAGGGGGACGACGAGGAGGCCGAGGCCGGCGCCCGCGACGGCGAGGCCGGGGGCCAGGGGCCAGGCGCCGGTGTGGACGGGTGCGGCGGCCTCCATGGCGTACCAGACCCAGCCGTAGCCGGCCGCCATGAGGAGGGCGCCGGCGGTGGGGACGTACCGGCCGAGCTTGATCGCGAGCGGTTCGGCGGCGGGGGCGGTGAGGAAGCCTCCGGCCGAGAAGGCGGCCATCAGGACGCCCGCCTGGGTCGGGGTGTAGCCCTGGCCGCCCTGGAGCCAGATCGCGAGGACCAGGAAGAAGCCCTGCATGCCGAAGGCGAAGAGGAGCTGGACGGCGAGGCCGTACGAGAAGGCCGGGACGGTGAAGATCCGTCGGGGCAGCACCGAGCCGCGTACGGCGACTCCGGTCACCGCGGCCGCTCCGGCGGCGAGGAGGGCCCAGCCCCAGAGCGGCCAGTCCCAGGTGCGGCCCTGGACGAGCGGCAGGACGACGGCGACGAGTCCGGCGGCGAGGACGAGGCTGCCGAGCAGCGGGGGTTGGGCGGCGGCGGGTTCGCGGGTGGCCGGGACGAGGACGACGGCGGCGGCGAGGGTGAGGAGGGAGACCGGCACGTTGACGAGGAAGACGCTGCGCCAGCCGAGCCCGAAGAGGTCGGCGTCGGTGAGGACGCCGCCGAGCAGCAGCCCGATCGCGGAGGCGAAGCCGGCCACGGCCCCGTACATCCCGAAGACCTTGCCGCGGTCCTTGCCCCGGAAGAGGCTGTGGAACGAGCCGAGCACCTGCGGCATGAGGACGGCGGCGGTCACGCCCTGGACGGCGCGGGCCGCGATCAGCTGGCCGGGGGTCTGTGCGAGGCCGCAGGCGAGGCTGGCGAGGCCGAAGCCGGCGGTGCCGGCGAGGAAGAGCGCCTTGCGGCCGTACCGGTCGCCGAGCCGGCCGGCGACGACGAGGGTCGCGGCGAAGCCCAGGAGGTAGGCGGAGACGGTCCACTGGAGGGCGCTCTCGGAGGCGCCGAGCCCGTGCCCGAGGGAGGGCAGGGCGACGTTGACGATGGTGACGTCGACCAGGTCCATCAGGGCGGCGACCATCATGACGACGGCGGCGGCCCAGCGGCGCGGGTGGACGGTGTGCGGGTCGCCGGTGGCGGTGGTGTCGGTCGTGGCGGTCGCGGACATGTCGGCCTCCTCCTTTTATTTCGTTCGGCCTAACGAAATAAAAAGTGGCACACGCCGACCCCTGATCACAAGTCTTTCGTTCGGGCGAACTAAATGAATTTTGCTAGGCTTCCGCCATGCCCACGAGCGAGAAGGACACCGAGGGACGCGCCGAGGTCGTCGCCGCCCTCACCGCCGCCGGCCGCGACTCCAGCGCCGCCTCCGTCGCCTTCCACTCGGCCGTCGCGGCCCAGCAGGACCTGGGCGCCACCGAGACCAAGACGCTCGACCTGCTCGAACGGTACGGCCCGCTCACCGCCAAGGAACTCGCCGAGCACTCGGGCCTGGCGCCCGCCTCCGTCACCGGCCTCGTCGACCGCCTCGAACGCAAGGGCTTCGTCCGCCGGGTGAAGCACCCGACGGACAAGCGCCGGATCCTCGTCGAGCCCCGCCCCGAGAAACTGGCCGAACTGGCGCCCCTCTTCGACGACTGGGCCCGCGAAGTACACGAGCTCTACGAGGAGTTCACGACCGCGGAGCTGGAGACCATCACCCGCTTCCTCACCGGCGCGACCGACCGCCAGCGCGCCGCGACCAGGCGACTCACCGGGGACGCACCCTAACCCCCTCCCCCACGACCCCGACTCCCCCAGGGGCGCACACGCCGTACGACCGGGGACGCGCACGGCACTGCACCGGCGGGCCCGCACGGCACTCCACCGCAGACCCGTACGGCACTCCACCGCGGACGCGCACGGCATTGCACCCCGGACGCGCACGGCACTCCCGTCCGGCGCCGTCGGCTGCTACCTTCCTCCCCGGGAAGCCACCTAACAAGCGTTTGGTGGAAGGCGACCGATCCGAGCCCGCGACCCCCTCCGGTCCGTGCCCCCGACACTCCGCGGGCCCGTCCGCCCACGGCTGCCCCACCCGAGTCCGTCAGCCGTACGGCACGCCGCCGTACGTCCGTCAGTCCGCAAGGGAGTCCAGCCATGCCCCTGTCCCGACGCGCCCTGCTCACCGCCGGCGGTGCCACCGCCCTGCTCGCGGTCGCCCCGGCGCCCGCGACGGCCCGCCCCGGCCCCCGGTCCGCGAGCACCATCCGCCCCATCCCGCTCCAGGGCGCGGTCAACGTCCGCGACCTCGGCGGGTACCTCACCTACGACGGGGCCCGGGTGCGGCACGGCCTCGCCTACCGGGGCGACCACCTCGGCAAGCTCACCGACGCCGACCTGGGCACGCTCGGCGCGCTCGGTCTCGGGACCGTGGTCGACCTGCGGATCCCCCTGGAGGTGGGGTACGACGGCGCCGACCGGCTGCCGGCCGGTGCGGCCCCGGTCGCCCGGCCCGTCACCGACAACGGCCTCTTCGGGCAGTTGCTCGCCGCGATCGGCTCGCGCGACCCGGTGCGGCAGGAGGAGATGCTCGGCGGCGGGCGGGCGGCCGCGTTCATGCGCGAGGTGTACCGGACCTTCGTCACCGACCCGGCGAACCGGGCGGCCCTCGCGACCACCCTGCGGGACTTCGCCGACCCCCGCCGGGGGCCGCTGCTGGTGCACTGCACGTCGGGCAAGGACCGCACCGGCTGGACGAGCTGGCTGCTGCTGACCCTGGTCGGGGTGCCCGCGAGCGCCGCCCGCGCGGACTACCTGGCCTCGAACACCTTCCGCGCCGCGTACGACGCGCGGGTCCGGGAGGGGCTGAAGCAGGGCGGGCTCATGCAGAACCCGGAACTGATCGTGCCGCTCCAGGAGGTGCGGACGGAGTACCTGGACACCGCCCTGGACCAGGTCCGCACCTCCTACGGGAGCCTGTTCCGCTACGTGTCGGTCGGCCTCGGCCTGGAGCCGCGCGAGCTGCTCGCGCTCCGCGAGCGGCTGGTGCTCGACGCCTGACGTCCGCCACGGCCCGCACCCGCGCCGGCCCCGGAGGCGGCACCGCGCCCGGCTCCCGCGCCGGCCCCCGCGCCGGAACCCCGGCCGGAACCGGTGCCGGTGCCCCGGCCCGTGCCCGTTCCGCGACCCGCACCGGCC